>NZ_JBQFTP010000010.1:0-203441 GCF_056538705.1 Ruegeria sp. BF12
AACCGCGTCGACAACGCATACGGAGACCGAAACCTCGTCTGCACATGCCCACCAATGTCAGAATACGAAGAAGCCGCCGAGTAAAAACGCGAAACCCCCGCTGAAAAGCGGGGGTTTTTCTTATGGTACGAACCCTTCAGGCACGCCGAATGGCGGCGTCTCTACGCTTGACCCCGTCAGTGCCTGCAAAAAGGCGATGAGACTTTTTATTTCCTCGTCGGATAGTTCTACTAGACGAATGTCGATCTTGGTGCGCTGACGTTCCATTTCGAACTTGTCGTCCCACACCACAAAGTCCGCTTTCTGAAGCCAGGGCACGTCGGGCAAAGCGGCCATGTCCCGAGTCCACTGCGACAGGCTCTGCTGCGGATTCAGATGATGACGGATCATGCTTTCGAGATCGGGTAACGCTCCGTTATGGCCGTAAGGCGCAGTCAGCGCGATGTTTCGAAGCATCGGTGTGCGAAACCTGTAGGCATCTTCCAACCGGTCGCTTTCGCCCATGCGACCGACGTCCCGGACGTAGGGGTCCCATTGTCTTGTACGGCCCGGTCCGAATGGTGGCAGAGCCAGCGCGTGAAACTTCTGATCCGACATGAGCGGCCCGGAATGGCAGGCAGAGCATTGCGCCTTTCCGTAAAACAGGCTCATGCCGTTCTTTTGGTCCTGTGACAGGGCGGTAGTGTCTCCGGCCAGATACTGATCAAACGGGCTGTCTGTGCTGCGCCATTCGACGGCCATGAAGGCTGCAAGCGCGTTGGCTATCTGGGTGATCGAGATGTCCTCGGTCGCCTCGATTTCGTCAAACGCAGCGACGATGGCCGGACCATAGTTCGGATCGGTGCGCACCCTTTTGGCGAGGATCGGCCAGCCTTTGTCGATCCGGTCGTGTACGGCTCCAGTGACCTGGTTCTCGGCCACGTTGCCTGCCATCTCAAACTGCGAGGTCAGCGGAAACAACGCCTGCGCAGCGAGCAGCGAGTTCAAACCCTCTGGCAACCATTCCTGTGCGGGCGAGTTGAAGCGGTTGCCATAAACATCTGAGATGCTCAGCCGACCGTCGTGAAACAGGGTGTGAATGTCCTTCGCCCCTAGGTTCCAAAGGCCCGGAGAGTTTCGGGGGATGCGTTTGCGGATCTTGTCGGCGCCTGTGCCGGGGTTTCGGTCGGGTCCCAGGCCGTCACCACCTTCGCCGATGCCCAGTGACAACCCGTCCGACGTTCCGAAATCGGGGTGATGGCAATGGGCGCAGGCGATGTTCTGATTGCCTGACAGGATCGGGTCGTAAAACAGTTGATGACCGATGGCGGCCTGTTTCATATCAAAGGACAGGAAATCGTCATCTGTTAGCGGTCGTGGAAGTTCTTGCGCGATTGCCGTCCCGGCCCAGAGGAAAGCAGCCACCCCATGCGTCAGTATGTTTTTGCCCTTTGTCTTCTTGCCACCCCGGCGCTTGCCGAACTGGAGCAGGCCCGCGATATGATGGAGGCGGGAGAGTTTGAGGCCGCGCGCGAGGAACTTTGGCCCGCCGCGCGTTCTGGCAATGCCGAGGCGGAAGAGCTGATCGGTGTGATGTATGGCCTTGGGCTGGGCGTCGAGCAGGATTATGAGCGGGCCTTTGAATGGTATCTGCGCGCCTCGATGAAAGGTCATCCCGGGGCGCAGTCTGGTGTTGGCTGGTATTATGAGCTTGGTCTGGGCATGCCTGCGCCCGATCTGGTGCGGGCTTACATGTGGTACACGCTTAGCGCCATTGGCGGCGATCCCGACGCGGCGATCAGCCTTGAGGAAGTGGTCAAGAAAATGTCGCCGGAGCAGATTGAAAGGGCGCATGTTCTGGTCAACGACTACAAAGGGTGGATGTACCCGTTTCGGTGAAAGGGCCGGGCCACAAGGCCCGACCCACAATTGATTAGTTCAGGTCTGCATCGCGTGACGCATTGATCTCGCCTTCCGCAATCGAAACGGCTTCGGTCAGCGCGGCAAAAATCTCATCACCGCGAGCCACGTTCGACTGGAACCACTCGTAAACAGGCGTAGCCGCATCTTTGAACGCGGCTTTCTGATCGGGTGTCGGGACGTAGAGGTCACCGCCGCCCGCAACGAAATCTTCATAAGCCTGGATCGACTTGCGCTTGGGCGAGGCAAAAGTGGCCTGCTGCAGGGCATAGAAACCGTCGACGACCACGCGGCGCAGATCCTCGGGCATCTCCTGGAACTTGGCGTTATTCATCCACCACAGCGCACCCATATAAGCGTGGCCGTCCAGCGTGACGTATTGCAGGCCTGCATCCGGGAACTTCATGCCCATGATGTCGGTAATGCCGTTCTTGGATCCTTCAACAACACCGGTCTGGAAGCTGGTGAACAGCTCGGGCCACGGAATCGGCGTGGGCGAGGCGCCCAATGCCTTGACCAGTTCCTGAGGCAGGTCAGCGACCACGGTGCGGATCTTCAGGCCTTCCATGTCCGCGGGTTCGGCGATCCGGCGCTGCGTGTTCGCAAAGTTGCGCCAGCCGCCTGTGTTGCCGATGGTCATCAGACGGATCGCACCGCCGGAATCCTCCAGCGCCATCTCGCGCATTTTCCGTGTGAAATCACCGGACAGTACACGCTCGGCCACACGGTCATCTGCCATCAGGTAGGGAAGATCGAGCACCTGTACGTAAGGGAAGATTCCCGACGCACCGCCAGAGGTAGAGATGTAGATGTCGATGGTGCCATCAGCAACGCCCTGCAGGCATTCCGCGCCGTTCGAACACAACTGCGTTCCGATGAACAGTTCGACTTCGATCGCACCGTTCGAGGCCGCTTCGACAAAGTTTTTGAAAACGATCAGACCGTCATAGTCCTCATCGTTTTCATTAGAGTTTGCAGTCGCGCGCAGCGTGTAGTCAGCTGCAGTTGCCGCGATGGCGGATGCGGCAACCAGCGATGTCGCTAGGGCTGCTGTTTTGATAAATCTTCCGAGCATGCGTTTCCTCCCTGTGATACTCAGTCAGTTTGCAAATCCCGTTATGCGTGGGATCGTCATTGATAATGCGGGGACATAGGTGATCAGAAAGATCACTATGATTTCGACAGCCAGGAACGGCAGGATCGCCTTGGCAATGGTTTCAACCTTTTCCCGTGACACGGCGGCGGCCACGAACAAAACCAGCCCCATGGGCGGTGTCGCAAGACCAACGGTCAGGTTGACGCTCATGATGATGGCAAAGTGGATCGGGTCGACGCCAAGGCTGGTAAAGATCGGGGCCAGGATCGGGCCAAGGATGATAATCGCGGGGCCTGCATCCAGAAACATACCAACGATGAACAGCAACAGGTTGATCAGGAACAGCAGGATCAGCGGGTTTTCCGACAGGCTGAGGATCAGCGAGGCCAGTTGTTCAGGCGCGTGGCTGAGGCTGACAACGGTTTTGAACGCCATCGCGGCACCCACCAGCAACAATACGACGGCCGAAGTCAGGCCTGCATTGCTGAGGATTTCCGGCACCTCTTTCAGGGTCAGTGTGCGCAGCACGAAGAACCCGATGAGGAATGCATAGCCGACAGCAACTGCCGCAGCTTCGGTTGGTGTGAAGATACCGCCCAGAATACCGCCGAGGATGATGACCGGTGTCAGCAACGGGAAGAACGCCTTGAGGCTGGCCTGTCGACGCTCGCCCCAGGTGTACTTCCTGCTGGCGACGGGAAAGTCGTATTTGTCGGCCATCACCTTGATCATCAGCATCAGACCAACGCCCACCATGACGCCCGGCACGATACCGGCAAGGAATAGCGCCGCAACGCTTTCGCCCATGACATAGGCATAGATGATCATGATGCCCGAGGGCGGAATGATCGGCCCGATCACCGAACTGGCCGCTGTGATCGCAGCGGCGAACTTGCGGGTATAGCCCTGTTTCTCCATCGCTGGGATCAGCATGGACCCCAGCGCCGAGGTATCGGCAACAGCCGAGCCTGACAGGCCTGCAAACAGGATCGAACTCAGCACATTCACATGAGCCAGACCGCCCCGGAAGTGCCCCATCAACGCCTGACTGAATTCAACCAGGCGAATGGTGATGCCACCGCGGTTCATCAACTCACCAGCCAGCATGAAGAAGGGGATGGCCATCAGCGGAAAGCTGTCCATGCCGTTATAGACGTTGCGGTAGAGCAGCGTGATGTCGTTGGTCTGGCCGTTCAGCCATAGCAGAATGCCGGGGGCTGCCAGCAGAGCGAAAAAGACCGGCAGGCCGATCAACAGGAACACGAGAAACGTGGGCAGGAACCATATCAGCATTTACTCGGCCCCCACGGGTGCGTCGGCAATGTCCGGTAGCAGATGCCCGCCGCCCATCAGGGTTACGAAGGCGCGCAATATCAGTTCGATGTTCACCGAGATCAGCAGGATGACGCCAACCAACAGCGATGCCATCATCCAGCTGCGGGGGATGCGATACCACTCGTCAAATCCAAAGGATGTCGGCAGATACAGCGCAGCTGTGGCGAATTTGCCGCCAAAACCGGTCACCTCGGACCAACCGATATTGACGGCGACCAGCAGCACGGCCAGCGAAACCAAAAGAAGCAGGATATTCAGGATCTGCCCGATCCCACGCGGCAACATCAGGGGCACCATGTCGATGGCGACGAACCCGCCACGCCGAAATGCCGTGGGGGCCATCAGGCCCGTCATCCACAACATACAGAACCGCGCAGCCTCATCCGGCCAAGGCAGCGCGTTGCCCAGAACGTATCTGAAAAACACCTGAATCAGGATCGCGATTACCATAAGCGCAATCGCAACGACACCAACCGCGCGGCCCAATCGCAACACGGTTTCATTAACAAACGCGATCGGCGCAAGCACCGACGTCAATCCGCCCATGCGGATCCTCCCTTTTCAGCCGCGGGTTTCCACCGCGACAGTTATTCCGCGCTTACTGGTGCGCGAATTGGCCGAGCTTTCCGGCGTAGAAGGTCAATGCGTCTCCGTCCGCCATACTGGCACGCAGGACCTTTCCAATAACAATAACGTGGTCGCCAGCGTCATGATAAGCGTGTTGCTCACACTCGAACCGGGCCAGGCAGTCGGGCAGCAGCGGGGTTCCGTTTTCACAACGGTCGTGCTCGATATCCTGAAGCGCAAACGCGTCTTTCGAGCATCCAAAGCACAGCTCGGCCTGTTCGGATGACAAGACGTGAACACTGAAATGGCGCGCCTCGTGAAAATAACGGAAGCGCCGAGAATTGCGGTCCCCCGCCCACATCACAAGCGGCGGATCCAGAGACAGCGACGAAAAGCTGTTGGCCGTGATGCAGACCGGTCCATCGGCGCTGTCGCAGGTGACGACAGTGACACCGGTGGCAAAGCGGCCAAAGGCATCGCGCAGGGTGCGGGTGTCGTCCTTGTGCGGGACGAAGGTGTGTGTCATGTCCTTTGAGATTGCGTTCATCATGGTACCTCATGCCCCAGTGCCGCCTCGTACAGGCGAAACCAGCTCTCGCGATCCAGATTGACTTTCAGCGCATCGGAAATGCCTTTGATGCGGTCCAGATTGTTAGTGCCCAGAACCGGAAGGATACCGGCTGGATGCGCCAGCAGGAACGCGATTGCGACGGCGGCGCGATCCACGCCGAACTCGACCGCGATCTCATCCGCAACCACACCGACCGGAGGGTTTCCGGCCATCAGCAACCCACCACCTAATGGTGACCAGGCCATTACCGGCTGGCCGTGTTGTTGATGAAAGGCAAGATCACCGTTAGTGAAGGGGCTGATCTCACCCAGAGAAATCTCGATCTGGTTGGTCACCAGTTGCGTATTCATCGCCGATTGCAGCAAGCTCCAGTCCCAAGGGCGGAAATTGGACACGCCCACTGCGCCGACCTTGCCGCTGGCGACAACTTCGTCCAGCGCGGCACCTGTTTCGTGATGATCCATGAACGGATCGGGGCGGTGGATCAGCAGCAGGTCGATATGATCGATAGCCATTTCTGACAATGACGTCTCAACCGATTTCAGGATATGCGCGCGTGAGGTGTCATAGTACTTGCACTTGGCGTCCGCATATCGGCCCATCGGCGCGACGATGTCACATTTGGTGACGATTTCCATCTGTTTACGCAGGCCCGGATTTGCGCGTAGGGCGTTGCCCAGAACAGCCTCGGCCGCGTAACCGCCATAGATGTCGGCCTGATCGAATGTGGTGATGCCCTGATCCAGGCAGGTCTGAATCTTGGCCTCGACATGGCCTACTGACGTATCCGTGTCATCGCCCAGCCGCCACATGCCATAGACAAGGCGGCTCATGTCCAGCGAGTCAGATAGTTTTACGCGTTGCATCAGCGACGAACTCCATTGCCCAGCGGTGTGGCCGGTGTATTTGCAGGAACCCTTCCGTAGGCTTCGGGAAGGGAGCAGGTTTTCAGGTTCGGCATAACACGGCTGCCAAAATGGCGGGCTTCGTCCATGTGGGGATATCCCGAGAAGATGAAGGCACGGATGCCCATCTTCTGATATTCCTCGATTTTGGACATGACCTGATCAGTCGATCCGACCAGAGCTGCGCCGCACCCAGACCGCGCGCGTCCCACACCGGTCCATAAGCCAGGTTCGACATAGCCATACTCATCCGCCAGATCGCGGTTCTTGGCCTGATGTGCCACACCCAGTGAGGTCGCATCCAGCGCCCGTTCACGGATCGCGCGGCCGTATTCGTCATCCAGTTTGGACACGATGTAATCCGCGTATTCCTGCGCTTCGGCCTCAGTATCGCGAACGATCATGTGCACGCGCAGGCCGTAATCCAGCGTTCGGTTGTAGTTCTCGGCAACCGCGTGCACGGCCTTCATCCGTTCGGCCAGTTGATCCTTGGTCTCCGGCCACATCAGGTAGACGTCGCAATGCTCGCCACACAGGTCCAAGGCGGATGGGGAATAGCCACCAAAGTACAGAAGCGGCCCGCCGGTCTGATAGGGTTTCGTCGGATCGGTCGTCAGCCCTGAGAAGTTATAAACCTCGCCCGCATGGTTGATTTCATCCTGGGTCCACGCCTGTTTCAGGATCTCAACCACCTCGCGCGAACGCTGATAGCGATAGGCGCTGTCGGCTTTCTCGCCGGGGAAGTCGGATGAAATAATGTTGACGGTCAACCGCCCTTTCAGCATGTGGTCCAGCGTAGCAATGGTGCGGGCTAGCATGATGGGTTGCATCTCACCGCAGCGAACAGCGGCCAGCATGTTGATCTTTTCAGTAATCGGCGCGCATCCCGCGACAAAGCTCAATGTGTCCTGACCCACCTGATAGGACGAAGGGCAGAGGATGTTTCGGAACCCTTGCGCCTCGGCCTCTTTCACGATGCCCGAGCAGTGGTCCCAGCTGGATCGCAGATCGCCATCCGGCACGCCAAGAAACTGGTAATCGTCCGAGCACAGCGCCGCGAACCACGAAACCTCGGCCGCATTCAAATCGGGTGAGGTGATGGGGACGATGGTCATCTGATTCGCTCTCCGCAGTGCTGTGACTTTCCTCTTGCGTAGCAATCACATTGATGTAGATCAATGGTGTATCAATTTTTCCTGCGACCGAGTGAAGCGCCCCAAGATGTCCTCAGCCAACCGAAACCCGAATGCTCTGCCTGTTTATGTTCAGATCGCAGAGCTTCTGATCCGCGACATTGCTGCTGGACGCCTGATTGATGGAGAGCGTTTGCCGCCGGAAAGAGATCTAGCAGCCGAACTGAAGGTTTCGGTCGGGACCCTGCGAAAATCGCTCGCTGAGCTTGAGAAAAAAGGCATGCTGGAGCGTATTCAGGGGTCCGGGAATTACATACGCGAGACCGGAACACAGAACAGCGTCTATGCAATGTTTCGCTTGGAACTACCCGAAGGCGGCGGGTTGCCACGCGCGGATATCCTCTCGGTCGATCATCTGAAAAAGCCTGTGGACCTGCCGCGTTTTGGGGCGTCTGAAATGGGATCGCGGGTGCGCCGGATGCGCTACCTGAATGACACAATCATCGCTGTCGAGGAGATCTGGCTGGACGAATCTGCCGGACAGATTGATCGGCACCTGCTCTCCGACTCGTTGTACCGGTACTATCAGCACCAGCTTGGGTTCTGGATAACGCGAGCTGAAGACAGGGTTTCTCTTGGGGCGCTGCCGGATTGGACGCCTGCTGATTTCACCAAGCCAGTCGGAGAAACGGTTGGCTACATCGAACGGTTCAGTTGGTCGGAAAAACCCGAACCGGTTGAGTTTTCAAAAACATGGTTCGACCCGGATCGGGCCACCTATGTCCAACGACTGAAGTAAAAGGAACTGCGCATGACCCGGACCATTCACTACGGGCTGATCGGATGTGGTATGATGGGGCAAGAGCATCTGCACAATATTGCCCTGCTGGACGACACGCGCGTTTCAGCGATTTTCGAACCGGACGCCGAGATGGCGAAGGCTGCACAGGCGATTGCGCCGGATGCGGTGATGGTCACGTCGGTCGAGGACTTGTTGGCGGTTGCGGATTTGGACTGCGTTGTCATCGTCAGCCCCAATCATGTGCACGTGGATCAGATTGAAGAGATTGCCCGAACACGACCCTTGCCGTTGCTGGTCGAAAAACCTCTGTTCACTGATCCTGCAGATGTCGCGCGGCTGGAAGCCGTCCAGCGCGACTATCCGCATCCGATCTGGGTGGCTATGGAGTATCGCTATATGCCACCCATCGCCGCTTTGGTTGCCGAGGCGGAGGCTACGGGTGGCGTCAGGATGCTGTCGATCCGCGAGCATCGGTTCCCATTTCTTGAAAAGGTTGGGAACTGGAATAGGTTCAATCGCAATACGGGCGGGACATTTGTCGAGAAATGCTGCCATTTCTTCGACCTCATGCGCCTGATCCTGCAATCTGACCCGGTGCGCGTCACCGCAAGTGGCGGGCAGGCGGTGAATCACCTGAGCGAGTCGTATGAAGGTGAGACACCGGATATCCTCGACCACGGATACGTCATCGTAGATTTCGCCTCGGGTGCGCGCGCGATGCTAGAGTTGTGCATGTTTGCCGAAGGGTCGCGGTATCAAGAGGAAATCTCGGCCGTTGGTCCGGATGCTAAGATCGAAGCGCTGGTTCCCGGACCCGGGCGCTTCTGGCCGGAACATTTGGGGGAGCCGCCCGTGCCGCAGGTCATCGTCAGCCCTCGCGACCCGAAGGGGCCGATTGCCAAGGAGATACCGGTCGATCCGCGCTTGCTGGCCGCCGGGGATCACAACGGTTCGACCTTCTATCAGCATCAGGGGTTCCTGGCAGTTCTGCGAGGCGAAATAGCCAGGCCGGAAGTGACACTGCAGGATGGTCTTTGGGCAGTGAAGATGGGGCTGGCCGCGCAAGAGGCGCTTGAGACCGGAGAGACCGTCCGCTTCGCTTCGTGAAGCCGATAGGAAACTCACGTTCCAGATACGCGCATATTCTGGTGTCGTTTTTGACACCAGAAGCGTCTTTTCCGCTTGCTGAGCGTATTGCCACGCAATAGCTCTGTCCGTGGGACACCCCTCCCCAACGAGGGGCGTGTATCTGGAAGGATAATACACATGGCTATCGAACAACCGGCGACGCGGCCGGCTAATCCGCGTTTTTCCTCGGGCCCCTGCGCCAAACCCCCCACATTTGATTTGACCAAACTGGCGGATGCTGCGCTGGGCCGGTCGCACCGTGCTGCGGTTGGCAAGGACAAGCTGAAGGCCGCCATTGAGGGCACGCGCGAGGTGCTTGGTATTCCGGCAGACTACAAGATCGGTATCGTTCCCGCGTCAGACACCGGTGCGGTTGAGATGGCTCTGTGGTCGTTGCTGGGCGAACGCAAAGTCGAGATGCTGGCCTGGGAAAGCTTTGGTGCGGGCTGGGTAACCGACGTGGTCAAGCAACTGAAGATCGATGCCGAAGTGAAGACGGCTGACTATGGGCAACTGGTTGATTTGGCGTCGGTAGACTTCGCCAATGACGTTATCTTTACGTGGAACGGCACCACCTCGGGCGTGCGGGTTCCAAACGGCGACTGGATCGTCGATGACCGCCAAGGGCTGACAATTTGTGATGCCACCTCGGCAGCTTTCGCGATGGACCTGCCGTGGGACAAGCTGGATGTAACCACCTTCAGCTGGCAGAAGGTGCTGGGTGGAGAAGCGGCTCATGGCATGCTGATCCTGTCGCCCCGCGCTGTAGAGCGATTGGAAAGCTATACGCCCGCGTGGCCGCTGCCAAAGATTTTCCGCCTGACCAAAGGTGGCAAGCTGATCGACGGTATCTTTACCGGAGCCACGATCAACACGCCGTCGATGCTGGCGGTCGAAGACTACCTGTTTGCCCTGGATTGGGCGCGCTCGGTTGGCGGGCTGCAAGGCCTGATCGCTCGCGCCGATGCCAATGCCGGTGCGGTGCATGCGTTCTGCGATCAGAACAACTGGATCGCCAACCTGGCCGAGGACGCGGCAACGCAGTCGAACACCTCGGTCTGCCTGAAATTCACCGATCCGCGTATTCAGGACGGTGCGACGTTCGCCAAAGCTGTTGCCAAGCGGCTGGAGGCCGAGAACATCGCCCTGGATATCGGAGCCTATCGCGATGCGCCTGCCGGCTTGCGTATCTGGTGTGGCGGTACGGTCGAAACCCAGGATATCGAAGCGATGCTGCCCTGGCTGGCATGGGCTTTCGAGACCGAGATTGCCGCGCAATCTGAAGCCGCCTGATCCTTTCCAATCTTCACCGGGCCGCCTCAGGCCCGGATCTCTCATTACATGCAAGGACCACGAACATGGCTCCCAAAGTACTCGTCTCTGACAAACTCAGCGAAACCGCCGTTCAGATTTTCCGAGATCGCGGCATCGACGTGGATTTCATGCCTGATCTGGGCAAGGACAAAGACAAGCTGGCCGAGGTGATCGGTCAATATGACGGTCTCGCCATCCGCTCGGCCACCAAGGTCACGCCCACCCTGCTGGAAAAGGCGGACAATCTGAAAGTTATCGGTCGCGCAGGCATCGGGACCGACAATGTCGACAAGGATGCGGCCTCGAAAAAGGGTGTGATCGTGATGAACACACCCTTTGGCAACATGATCACCACCGCCGAACACGCGATCGCGATGATGTTCGCCGTGGCGCGGCAAATCCCCGAGGCCAGCACTTCGACCCATGCGGGCAAGTGGGAAAAGTCCAAGTTCATGGGGATCGAGCTGACCAACAAGACCCTCGGTGTTATCGGCGCGGGCAACATTGGCGGTATCGTTTGCGAACGCGCGCTGGGCCTGAAAATGAAGGTCATCGCCTACGACCCCTATCTGGGCGAAGAGAAAGCCGCCAAGATGGGTGTGGAAAAAGTCGAACTGGATGAGCTGTTGTCGCGGGCTGACTTCATCACCTTGCACGTGCCATTGACCGACCAGACGCGCAATATCCTGAGCCGCGAGAATCTGGCCAAAACCAAGCCGGGTGTGCGCATCGTCAACTGCGCGCGCGGTGGTCTGGTCGATGAGGCGGCTCTGGCCGAGATGCTGACCTCTGGTCATGTTGCGGGTGCAGCCTTTGACGTGTTCAGCGAGGAGCCGGCCAAGGACAACCCGCTGTTCAACCTGCCCAACGTGGTCTGCACGCCTCACCTTGGTGCGGCAACAACCGAAGCACAGGAAAACGTGGCGCTTCAGGTGGCTGAGCAGATCTCGAACTACCTGCTGACCGGAGCTGTCGAAAACGCACTGAACATGCCCAGCGTGACCGCCGAAGAGGCCAAGGTCATGGGACCGTGGATCAAGCTGGCGGGTCATCTTGGCAGCTTCATCGGCCAGATGACGGATGAGCCGATCAAGGCGATCAACATCCTCTATGACGGCGTCGCGGCGGAAATGAACCTTGCCGCACTAAACTGTTCTGTCGTCGCTGGGATCATGAAGAAATTCAATCCCGAGGTGAACATGGTCTCGGCCCCGGTCGTTGCGAAGGAACGCGGAATTCAGCTGTCGACCACCAATCAGGACAAGTCCGGCGCCTTTGAAGGCTATATCAAAGTGACTGTGGTGACCGAAAAGCGCGAACGTTCGATTGGCGGTACGGTCTTCAGCGATGGCAAGCCGCGCTTCATCCAGATCAAGGGTATCAATATCGACGCCGAAGTCGGCGCGCATATGCTCTACACCACGAACGAGGATGTCCCGGGCATCATCGGTACGCTGGGCCAGACCATG
The DNA here is from genome assembly GCF_056538705.1 of Ruegeria sp. BF12. Classification (NCBI taxonomy): domain Bacteria; kingdom Pseudomonadati; phylum Pseudomonadota; class Alphaproteobacteria; order Rhodobacterales; family Roseobacteraceae; genus Ruegeria; species Ruegeria sp. BF12. The sequence goes on from NZ_JBQFTP010000010.1 coordinate 12,220, forward strand.
GGCGAGAACAACGTGAACATCGCTAACTTTACGCTGGGCCGCGCCGAAGCCGGAGGCGAAGCCATCGCATTGCTTTACGTGGACGAGCCGGTTCCGGCCGAAGCGCGGGCGAAATTGGCGGAAACCGGGCTGTTCACTCAGATCAAACCGCTGGAGTTCGACGTGGCCTGAGTTGTGGTCCAAAAATTGTGATTTCGACGATGCCCGTGCTTGAAAAGTGCGGGCATTGTCTTTTTTCTGCAAGCATGTTGCTGCCCAAGGCGGCTTACACTTTTTAGAGGCACCGTTTTGAGCTCCCCAGTTTACGCAATCGGCGACATTCATGGTCAGCTTGAGATGCTGCAACAGGCGCTGAGCCTGATCGAAGCCGACGGTGGGCCGGACGCCCACGTGGTGTTTCTGGGTGATTATGTGGACAGAGGGCCGGACAGCCGTGCTGTTCTGGACCTCTTGTCCGCAGAACACCGCGCCGGGCGGAACTGGGTCTTTTTGCTTGGCAATCACGACCGGATGTTTGCCCGCTTCCTGAACGATGGCTCCACGGCCGAGGCCAAACTGCGGGTAGGGGAACACTGGTTGCATCATCGTCTGGGCGGGGCAGAGACTTTGGCGTCATACGGCGTCGTATTCTCGGAGTATGACCGCATCTACCAGCTTCTTGAGCGGGTGCGCGATGTTGTTCCGAAAACCCATATCGAATTTCTGAACAGCCTTGTGACACATCATCAGGTAGGAGAGGTGTTCTTTGCCCATGCAGGCATTCGCCCCGGTGTCGCTTTGGCGGATCAAACCGAAGAGGATCTGGTTTGGATACGGGGCGAGTTTCTGAACGACCCGCGCCCGCATCCTTGTCTGATTGTCCACGGCCACACGCCCGCCCAACGGGCCGAGCATCTTGGCAACCGGATCAACCTGGACGGCGGTGCCGGGATGGGCCGACCACTGGTTCCGGCGGTGTTCGAGGGTCGCAACTGCTGGCTGTTAACCGAAAATGGTCGTGCGCCTTTGATCCCTAGCTCTTGACGAACAGATCCCTGAACTGTTCGCGCAGGGCGCTCTTCTGCACCTTACCCATCGTATTGCGCGGCAGTTCATCCAGTACGATCAGCTTTCGGGGATGCTTGAACCGCGCCAACTCGTTTTGAACATTGGACAGAATGGCATCAAGGTCTGGCGTCCCACCAGGCTCTGCCACCAAAAGGCCCAGCACCGTCTCGCCAAAATCAGGGTGCGGCACGCCAATCACGGCGCTTTCCAGCACACCGGACTGATCGTCCAGCACCAGTTCGATCTCTTTCGGATAGATATTGAACCCGCCTGAGATGATCAGGTCTTTGCCCCGACCGACGATATGGAGATAGCCGTCCTCGTCTACGCGCCCCAGATCGCCGGTGATAAAGAACCCGTCCGCACGCAACTCGGCGGCGGTTTTCTCAGGCATCTGCCAATAGCCTTCGAACACGTTTGGACCGCGTACTTCGATCATGCCGATCTCGCCCTGCGGCAGTGTTTCGCCCGTATCAGGGTCTGTTACCTTCAGCTCAACGCCCGGCAAAGGAAACCCGACAGTCCCTGCGCGGCGTTCACCGTCATAGGGGTTCGAGGTGTTCATGTTGGTTTCGGTCATTCCATAGCGTTCAAGGATGCGGTGACCGGTGCGCGCCTCAAACCGTTCATGGGTTTCGGCTAGCAAAGGGGCCGAGCCCGAGATGAACAGCCGCATATGCCGCGCCAGATCGCCGGTAAAGCGCTCATCCACCAACAGGCGGGTATAGAAAGTCGGCACACCCATCATCGAGGTTGCCTGGGGCATAAGCCGCAGGACGTCATCCAGATCGAATTTCGGCAGAAAGATCATTGACCCGCCTGAGGCCAGAATGATGTTCGTCGCGACAAACAGCCCATGTGTGTGAAAGATCGGCAGGGCATGCAGCAGCACGTCTTCCTTGGTAAATCGCCATTCCTGGACCAGCGTCTCGGCATTGGACAACAGGTTTGCCTGAGTCAGCATTGCGCCCTTGGACCGTCCGGTTGTGCCAGAGGTATAGAGAAAGGCGGCAAGGTCGTCCTCGGCCCTCTTCACCGGTGCAAATGCCGGCAGCATTCCCAAAGCCCGGCGCATGAGGCTGCCCGATCCGTCGGCGTTTAGCGTCTCTAACCTGGCGTTTTGCGCCTCAGCGATCGGTGTCAGTTCTGCCTCGCTGGCGGTATCGCAAACCACCAATGCCGCGCCGCTGTTTTCGATGAAATAACTGAGTTCCACTGATTTGTAGGCAGTATTCAGCGGCAAAAAAATCACCCCGGTCAGTGCGCAGGCCGCGTATAGGGCCAAAGCCTCGGGTGACTTTTCCACCTGAACCGCAACCCGGTCGCCGGGCTCAAGCTCAAACCCGGTCAACGCATTGGCGATCCGGGCGGTCATGTCCAGAAATGCGGCGTGGGAGATGATTTGGCCGTCAGGCAGATGCAGGAATGGCGTGTCCTTTCCTGCATGAATACCAAACAGTCGATCATACAGAGGGTTGCCCATCCCATAGTTCCTTCGCACTGGACCAAATTGCGCTGAATCTGGCGTGGATTAGAAAGACGGTAAAGCGGAAATCGCAGACAAACTCAGAACTGTGTGGTCATGCGGTACCCGGCGGCAAAGTACATCTTCGCGAAAGTGACCGGCTGCCCCTCCAGCCACGTGATACGCTCGCCCGTGAACACCGGTTCGCCCACAGGGACGTCCAGGAACCCCGCCACTGTTTCATCCGCACGGCTGGCCAGGAAACTCAGCTCAACATTGGTGAATGGAACGGTTTGGATCAGCCATTCGTTCGGACCGATGGCAGCAAAATCCGCCTCAGCCACTTGCGGAACCGAGTCGATGACGATCCAGCGATCCTCGTATTGGAACGGCGTGTTGCCGTTGAAATGCATGCAGCGCACTTGCATGACGCTTTGATCCGGCTTTAAGGCAAGACGCGCACGCAGCCAATCGGGGGCGTTCGTGACCTCCGATGAAACCAACGCATAGCGATAGGTGCCGCCCAGCGCCTCAACCTCGTCCCGCACCATTGGGATCGTAAAGCGGGCCTGCCGTTGCGGTGCGCTCAGAACGCGCGTGCCAGCTTTCCGGCGCCGCTCCAGATACCCTTCCTCGGCCAGTTCTCGCAACGCGCGGTTCACTGTGGTCCGGGTGCACGAGAATTCGACGGCAAGGTCCTGTTCATTCGGCAGCAGAGAGTCGGGCCGCCACCGCCCCGACCGAATGCGCGCCAGCACGGTTTCTTTGATGTCCCTGTAGCTGGTGGTTTCCGTCGGTTGAGTCATGTGCCTGCTTTCTTTGATAGGTCGGTTTAGACGTCGGCTAGTAGATCGGCAATTGCTGACCGATAGGCGGGGACGATCCTGTCCCGGTTTACGTGGCGGCCTTGCTGCACCATGTGCCTTCCGGCAGACCAAAGATCCGTCACCAACCCATCCGGGGCAGCAAAACAAAGGCCGTCCAGCAATTGCTGGTCGGTCAACGCGCACAGCGTGGGATGAGTCCGGTCGATTGCAACGAGGTCCGCCAGTTTACCGACAGCGATCTCCCCGGCATTCCGCCCCAACGCTTGCGCACCCCCTGACGCGGCCCCGGTGTAGAGCGCATTACCGACCGACCCTTCGTCCTTGACCAGAATAGTTCGTGCTTGGTCTCTCAACCGTTGCGAATACTCCAGCGTCCGCAGCTCCTCAGGTAGGGAAATCCTTATATTAGAGTCTGATCCAACGCCAAATCGTCCGCCTTCGCTGACGTATACAGCCCCGTTGAAGATACCGTCGCCCAGATTGGCCTCGGTGATCGGACATAGTCCCGCAACCGCGCTAGACTGCGCCAGGGCACGGGTTTCTTCGTTCGTCATGTGGGTTGCATGGATCAGGCACCACTTATGGTCGACCTCTGCGTTGTCCAGCAACCAGGCAACGGGACGCTGACCCAAAGCAGCTTCGACATCGGCGACCTCTTTGACCTGTTCCGCGATGTGAATGTGCACCGGACCATCAGGAGTGGCATGCAGGACATTCTGCAAATCTGCAGGCGACGTCGCCCGCAGGGAGTGCGGAGCAATCCCGATGACGGAGTCGGTATTAGGCAGCGCTGCTCGGCACTCCTCAACCAGATGCAAGAACCGATCCGGCGCATTGCCAAATCGTAATTGTCCGCCGGTTAGTGGTTGCTGCTCGACGCCGCCGTAAGTGTAGAGAACGGGAAGGTGGGTCAGCCCGATACCGGAAAGGGCGGCCGCAGAAAAAACGCGCTGGCTGAGTTCGGACAATCGGTCGTAAGGCGTTCCTCCCGGTTGGTGATGGACATAATGAAACTCGCCGACCGAGGCATATCCGGCCTCCTGCATCTCCATATAGACCAGCGCGGCAATGGCTTCGACGTGATTCGGGGTCAACGTGTCCAGGAATCGATACATCAGAGTGCGCCAGGTCCAAAAGCTTTCGCGCCCCGCGGCACGGACCTCGGTCATGCCGGCCATGGCGCGTTGAAACGCATGGCTGTGCAGGTTGCCCAGTGCCGGAAGCAGCACATCAACTTGTGTGTCACCGCGCAGCGCAGGTGTTCCGGTCTGCACTTTCTGAATCTGCCCCTGCTCGATTTCTATCCGCAAATTGCTGACCCAATCAGAGCCTAACAAAGCGGTTTTTGCGTGGATCGTCATTGTATTTCCATTTTGTGTAGACTTTAAACCTTTATACGTATACGAAAAATCCAATCGCAAAGGGAGCCCAAAAGAATCGTCATGGTGAAAAAATCTGTTCTTTTCAGCACGCGCGTGGCGACCATGGTCCATGGGGATGAGCCTTACGGGATGGTTAAGGATGCGGCGCTTGCCGTCGACGGCGGAAAAATCGTTTGGATTGGGCCTAAAACTGCGCTGCCCGCAAAATATGACGATTGGTCTGTGACGGATTACGGCGACCGGCTGATCACGCCCGCTCTGATCGATGCCCACACACATGTGGTGTTCGGCGGAAACAGAGCGGTCGAGTTCGAAATGCGCCTGAAAGGGGCCTCATACGAGGAAATCGCGCGCGCGGGCGGCGGCATTCTGTCCACAGTCACCGCGACGCGTTTGGCCAGTGAGGATGAACTGCTGGCGGATGCCCTGACCCGAGTGGATGCGTTGCTGGCCGAAGGGGTGTCCTGCATCGAGGTCAAATCGGGTTACGGGCTGGACACGGATACCGAGCTTAAGATGTTGCGCGTTGCGCGCCGGATCGCCAAAGCACGCCCGTTTCGCGTAAAGAACAGCTTTCTGGGCGCGCATGCGGTGCCGCCCGAGTACAAAGCGCACCCGGACGACTACATTGACAACGTTTGTATTCCCACACTGCGCCAGGCCCATGAAGAAGGGTTGGTGGATGCCGTAGACGGTTTTTGCGAAGGAATCGCCTTTGATCCGGCGCAAATTGCTCGGATCTTTGATGTCGCAAAGGAATTGAACCTTCCGGTCAAATTGCATGCGGAACAACTTTCGAATCTGGGCGGCGCGGCGCTGGCGGCCTCGTACGGCGCGTTGTCTGCAGATCACATCGAGTATCTCGACGAGGAAGGCGTGTCTGCAATGGCACAGGCAGGCACCGTGGGAGTACTGCTGCCCGGGGCGTTCTACACACTGCGCGAGACACAGGTGCCGCCAGTTGAACTGCTACGCCAGTACGGGGTTCCAATTGCACTGGCGACCGATTGCAACCCAGGATCGTCGCCGCTGACGTCCTTGTTGCTCACCATGAACATGGCCTGCACGCTGTTCCGCCTGACACCCGAAGAGGCGTTGGCCGGTGTTACGCGTCACGCCGCGCAAGCGCTCGGGTTGCAAGACACGGGAACGATCGCCTCAGACCAGCGCTCGGATCTGGCAGTCTGGGATGTCGAGCACCCGGCAGAACTGTCCTACCGCATTGGATTCAATCCATTACACACGCGCATTTTCGGAGGTTCGGCATGAAGGCCCTCTCGCTTGTCCCGGGGCAGGTTTCGCTGTCTGATCTGGCAGAGGTTTACTGGAACCAAACATCCGTATCACTGGACCCTGCGTGCAGACCCGTGGTGGAAGCTGCGGCTCGGCGAATTCTGGACGCTGCAGCGGGTGTAGAGCCTGTTTATGGCGTCAACACCGGGTTCGGCAAACTGGCAAGCCACAAGATTGCCGCCAAAGATACTTCGACCCTTCAACGCAACCTGATCCTCAGCCATTGCTGCGGCGTCGGGCCCGCTGTGTCGCGCCGTGTGACCCGATTGATGATGACCCTGAAGTTGCTGTCTTTTGGCCGTGGCGCATCGGGCGTTCGTTGGGAACTGATCAAACTGCTGCAACAGATGCTGGCCAAAGGCGTTACGCCGGTGATCCCGGCCCAAGGCTCCGTCGGTGCATCTGGTGACCTTGCGCCGCTGGCCCATATGACCGCTGTCGTCATCGGGTCAGGGGAAGCAGAGGTTAATGGTTCGGTCTTGCCGGGTGAAGTGGCGCTGAAATCCGTCGGTTTAGAGCCTATTGAGCTGGGTCCGAAAGAAGGTTTGGCCTTTATCAACGGTACCCAGTTTTCGACCGCGTTTGCGCTTGCGGGTCTGTTTGAAGCATGGCGCGCTGCCCAGAGCGCGCTTGTCATTTCGGCCCTGTCGACAGATGCCATCATGGGGTCCACCGCACCGCTGCAACCTGAGATCCACACTCTGCGCGGTCATCGCGGCCAGACCGAGGCCGCCAGCGCCATGCGTGCCACGCTAGCGGGTTCCGAGATCCGCGAAAGCCACCGGGATGGTGATACCCGCGTGCAGGATCCTTATTGCATCCGGTGCCAACCGCAGGTCACGGGCGCGGCTATGGACGTCATGCGTCAGGCCGCGGCTACGCTTGAGATCGAGGCGAACGCTGCCACCGACAACCCCCTTGTGCTGACTGAAGCGGGGATCATCGTGTCAGGTGGTAACTTCCATGCAGAACCGGTTGGCTTTGCCGCCGACATGATCGCGTTAGCCCTGTCCGAGGTCGGAGCGATCGCACAGCGTCGCATCGCGTTGATGGTGGACCCGACGCTCAGCTTTGACCTGCCGCCTTTCCTGACACCAGACCCAGGCCTGAACTCGGGTCTGATGATTGCAGAGGTCACCACTGCTGCGCTGATGAGCGAAAACAAGCACCTCGCCAACCCTTGTGTCACCGACAGCACCCCGACCTCGGCCAATCAGGAGGATCACGTGTCCATGGCCGCGCATGGTGCGCGACGTCTGACACGGATGGTCGAGAACCTGAACTACATTCTGGGCGTCGAACTGCTGTGCGCGGCGCAGGGGGTGGAGTTTCGCGGGCCCTTGGCAACCAGCGAGCCATTGCAGCAAGTGATCAACAGGCTCCGGGCGGATATCCCGCCGCTGGCAGAGGACCGCTATTTGGCGCCGGAACTGGAAACCTCCAAGCAACTGGTGGCCGGGGGTGAGATTCTCGGGGCCGTGGGCACTCCGATGCCGGAGTTGTTCTGATGCAGGTCCTCAGCGTTCAGCGTGGGGATGGACCTGTTGTGTTGGGGCAACCCCATGGCGGCACCCATGTACCAGCCGAAATAGCGACTCGTCTGAATGATACCGGGCGCGGATTGGCAGATACGGATTGGCACATAAACAGGCTCTATGAAGGGCTTTTTGATAGCGCAACGGTCGTACGCTCCCATGTCCACCGTTATGTTGTCGACTCGAACCGAGACCCTGCCGGGTCCTCGCTGTATCCGGGACAGAACTCGACGACCTTGGTGCCCCTGACCGATTTTGACGGGCAGCCGATCTGGCATCCGGGCCAAGAGCCGTCCGAGGATGAGGTTGAGGACAGGCGGCGAAAGTACCACGCACCTTATCATGCTGCCTTGCTGGAAGAACTGACCAGAGTGCGGGACACGCACGGCGTGGCGATCCTGTTTGACTGCCACTCGATCCGTTCGGTGATCCCGTTTCTGTTCGAGGGCGAATTACCGGTGTTCAATACCGGAACGAATGACGGACAGACCTGCGATCCGGCCATTGAGCAGGCCATTCACGAGGTTGCGGCCGCTGCGAACGGGTATGATGCGGTCCTGAACGGTCGCTTCCGCGGCGGCTGGACCACCCGACACTATGGCCGCCCTTCAGAGGGGTTCCATGCCGTCCAGATGGAGATCGCACAGCGGGCCTATATGGATGAAACGCCCCCTTGGACATGGCGTGAAGATCGTGCCGAGAACCTACGCCCTCATCTGAAAACGATGCTGACCCGCCTTAATGAACTTGCCCTATCGGGCGCATTGACCGCACAAGGAGCCCAGAAATGAGCGATCCGCGCAAGAACACCCGCGACATCTATCCGCCAACCGGCCCCGAGTTGAACGCCAAAAGCTGGGTGACCGAGGCTCCGCTGCGGATGCTTATGAACAACTTGCACCCGGACGTGGCCGAAAACCCGCACGAGCTGGTGGTCTATGGCGGCATCGGGCGCGCGGCCCGCACGTGGAAAGATTTCGACACTATTGTTGCCGGTTTGAAGGATTTGGAAGAGGACGAGACGCTGATCGTCCAGTCCGGCAAGCCTGTCGCGATCATCAAGACGCACAAGGATGCACCGCGGGTGCTGATCGCCAATTCCAACCTTGTGCCGCATTGGGCGACCTGGGATCACTTCAACGAGCTCGATAAGAAAGGCCTGATGATGTACGGCCAGATGACGGCTGGCTCGTGGATTTACATCGGAACACAAGGCATCGTCCAAGGCACCTATGAAACATTTGCTGAGGCAGGTCGTCAGCACTATGACGGCGACTTGACTGGCAAATGGATTTTGACCGGTGGGCTGGGCGGCATGGGCGGCGCGCAACCCTTGGCCGCTGTATTTGCTGGAGCTTGCTGTCTGGCCGTCGAATGCAACCCGGACAGCATCGATTTCCGCCTGCGCACGAAATACCTAGACGAAAAGGCGGAAACGCTGGATGAGGCGCTCGAGATGATCGACCACTGGACCAAAGCGGGTGAGGCGAAGTCGGTCGGTCTGCTGGGCAACGCGGCAGAGATTTTCCCCGAGATTTACCGTCGGATGGCCGAAGGTGGCATGCGTCCGGATATCGTCACCGATCAGACCAGCGCACATGACCCGATCAACGGCTATCTTCCGCTGGGCTGGACCATGGGAGAGTGGCGCGAGAAGCGTGAAACAGACCCTAAAGCGGTGGAAAAGGCTGCTCGTGCCTCGATGAAACAGCACGTGTCCGCGATGGTCGATTTCTGGAACGCCGGTGTGCCGACACTAGATTACGGAAACAACATCCGGCAGGTGGCGCAGGATGAGGGTCTTGAGAATGCATTTGCCTTCCCGGGTTTCGTGCCCGCCTATATCCGTCCGCTGTTCTGCAAAGGGATCGGCCCGTTCCGCTGGTGTGCCCTGTCCGGCGATCCCGAGGACATCTACAAGACCGACGCAAAGATGAAGGAGTTGTTTCCCGAGAACGACCATCTTCATCGCTGGCTCGACATGGCGCAAGAACGGATCGCGTTTCAGGGTCTGCCCGCACGGATTTGCTGGATTGGTCTGGGTGACCGGCACCGCGCTGGGCTGGCCTTCAACGAAATGGTCGCCAATGGCGAGTTGAAAGCGCCGGTTGTGATCGGTCGGGATCACCTGGATTCGGGGTCGGTGGCAAGTCCAAACCGCGAGACCGAGGCGATGCTGGACGGCTCGGACGCGGTCTCGGATTGGCCGCTGCTGAACGCGCTGATCAATACGGCGAGTGGTGCAACCTGGGTCTCCCTGCACCACGGCGGTGGTGTCGGAATGGGCTTTAGCCAGCACGCGGGCGTTGTGATCTGCGCTGATGGCACCGAGGATGCTGCGCGGCGGTTGGAGCGGGTTCTGTGGAACGACCCGGCCTCGGGTGTGTGGCGCCATGCGGACGCCGGGTATGACATCGCCAAGGATTGTGCCCGTGAACATGGGCTGCGTCTGCCGGGTATCTTGGGCTAGTTCGAAACTGTCTCTGGCGAAAATGCTGCACCTGCGATATGCGCAGGTGAGCTTGCCGGAGATCGAACATGTACGTTGCCACCCTGTTGACCAACCCCAACGCGCCGACCCTGGAACTCTCGTTGGTCGAGTCCTTGCGAAACGCATGGGGTGGGGGTGAGATCGTTTGGCTCAGCCCGGATGAGGCAGCAGAGTTCGCACTGGCCGAGATGCCGGGCAACCACTGGGATGTCTGGGCGGACCTGCAGCAGATGGGCGTGGATCTGGTTGTCCAACAAGCCGAGGGGCGTCGCAAAAAGATGCTGCTGGCCGATATGGACAGCACCATGATCCAGCAGGAGTGCATTGACGAACTGGCGGATGAGGCCGGCGTCGGCGACCGCGTCAAAGACATCACCGCGCGCGCGATGAATGGCGAGTTGGATTTCGAAGGCGCACTGACTGAACGGGTCGGATTGCTGGAAGGTTTGGATGAGGCGGTGATTGGCAAGGTTCTGGACGAACGCATCACGCTGATGCCGGGCGGCAAGGAACTGGTCGCCACGATGCGCCAGAACGGAAGCTATGCCGCATTGGTATCTGGCGGATTTACAGCTTTCACGGCGAAGGTGGCCGAGTCGCTGGGCTTTGACGAAAACCGCGCCAACACTTTGCTGGCCGAAGACGGGAAGCTGACGGGTGATGTACTGCGGCCCATTCTGGGGCGGCAGGCAAAGGTAGATGCGTTGGAACAAATCACGGCGCGTTTGGGTCTGGCTGAGGCAGATGTTCTGGCTGTCGGAGATGGGGCGAATGATCTGGGGATGCTGCACCGAGCGGGAACAGGCGTCGCGCTCCACGCCAAGCCCACGGTTGCCGAGCAATGCGAGGTTCGGGTCAATCACGGGGATCTGACAGCATTGCTGTATGTGCAAGGCTACAGTCGATCGGAGTTTGTGGCCGACTAAGGGCTTTCCATTATTTAACTCTTGTGTTAAATAATGATAATGAACACACTGTTAAATGCTTTTTCTGCTTTGTCCGATTCCACTCGGTTCTCGATTGTCGAGCAGCTGATGCAAGACGGCGAACTGCCCGCCGGTGATTTGATCCAAGGGCGCGGCATGTCAGGTGCCGCAATCTCGCGCCATCTGAAAGTGCTGCGCGAGGCCGGGCTGGTGCAACAGCGCGTCCAGGGCACCCAGCGGATGTATTCTATCCAACCCGATGGGCTGCGGGCGATTGCCGAATGGACCATTTCAAAACGTCAGTTCTGGGAAAGCAGCCTTGATCGTCTGGGCGACCTCATTGAAAGGGAAAATTCATGGCCGACCTGAAATTGGAACGTGAGTTCCCTACCAGCCCCGAAAACCTGTTTGCATGGATCAGCGATGGCGCCAAGCTGCTGCAGTGGTGGGGGCCAGAGGGAGTGCATGTGCCCGAGCATAATCTGGATTTCTCGCGCACGGGGCCATGGTATTCGGTGATGAAGAACGCCGAGGGTCAGACATTCAAGGTGTCGGGGCATGTGACCCATGTTGATCCACCCAATTCCGTCGGTTTCACCTGGGCCTGGCATGATGATCAGGATCAACGCGGGGCGGAAAGCCATGTGACCTTCGCGGTCATAGCAACAGAAAACGGCGCGCGGCTGGTTCTGGACCATCGTGAACTGGCCGATGCCGAGGCCGCCGCGAACCACAATTCCGGCTGGACCTCGTCGCTGCGCAAGCTTGAGGCGCAGCTGGTTTAGGAATTCATCAGGGAGGAAATACAATGCCACAGTATTTATTTGTTTATCACGGCGGAAGTACACCGACTGACCCCGCCGAAGTCGAATCAACCATGGCCGCTTGGGGTGCTTGGTTTCAGAACATGGGCGAAGCGCTGGACATCCCTGGCAACCCGGTTGGTCAGTCCTATACCGTCAGCTCCGGCGGTGTTGTTGACAATGGCGGCGCCAACCCGGCGTCAGGCTTTACCGTCATCAAGGCGGACAGTATTGATGCCGCAACCCAAATGGCCAAAGGCTGCCCGATGGTTGTCAACGGCTCAGGTTCGGTCGAAGTCGCCGAGGTGCACGAGATCGAGATGTGATGACCTTAGCCGGGGAACCCCGGCGCAGGTCGGATCACGCCGCATTCCAGCCCGCGACGGCTGTACTGTATGGCGTTCATGAATTTGCGGGTGGCCGGGTGATCGGCCTCCAGCACACCGAGGCTGACCAGAATGGCGGCTATTGCGCATTCGCTGGCGCGGGTTGTGCCGTCGGTGATTTTTAGCGCGACCCCCAGTTTCTTCTCAGGAATGATGGCGACGAACACCGCCTCGGCCCCGGTCTTGATCGCGGCGCGACCGTTCATGGCGCGCATCAACTCGGTGCAGGCGCGGCTTTCACCGGCAACAAGTTCAGGGTGTTTGATCATGGCAGCGGTCAACTGCTGAGCCGCGTCGCTGGCCCGGTCAGACCGGTCGGCAGCTGACGCAAACCACGCCATCGAACGCGCGAGACCCACCAGCGAAGTGGCAAAGTTCGGTGCCGAACAGCCGTCAATCCCATAAGCCGGGCTGGTTTCGCCGGTGGTTTCTTCAAGCGCGGACAGGCAGGCCTGCTGAACGGGGTGGTCGATTTCCAGATACTCCGGTCCGGCTCCCATATGCTGGGCGACGGTGAGAAACCCGCAATGCTTGCCTGAACAATTGTTGTGGATCTGGCAGGGCGTATCATCGGCAAGGATCAGCCCGTCGCGCGCGGCCATGTCCTGCGGCTCCTGCGGACCGCAGCGCAAATCGTGCTCGTTCAAGCCAAGGTGGTCCAGCCATGCCGACACGCGGTCCGTATGGATATGGGCACCGCTATGCGAGGCGCAGGCCAGCGCCAGTTGCTCGGAGTTCAGTCCGTATTTCGCGGCCGCGCCCGAGGTGATCAGGGGCAATGCCTGTATCATCTTGGCCGAGGACCGGGGGTAGATTACAGCTTGCGGATCGCCCCAGCTTTGCACGATCTGTCCGGTGTCATCACAGATCACCGCATGCCCCCTATGCAGGCTTTCCAGCAAGGGCCCGCGCCACAATTCAGTCATTGGTATGGGCTGTGTCATCTGGACCTCCGGTTTTATGCGCAAAAATCTGCCAATCGCCCTTTCGCCTGTGGCGAAACCTGCGTTAGTGTGTGTATGTCGACAATCATCGGAATACGCAACTTACAGACGAACCGGCAGAGTTCGTACGCATATCCGGTGGGTATGAGGTATTAGGTCGAGCTAGGAGGCTGGACAGATGGGATCAAAACTCGTCCGCATGATCGCGGGCCTGTGCGTGGCGGGGATGGCCACAACCGCAACCGCTCAGCAGGCGACCAGCACCAATCGCGTGGCAGCCAAGACGGATTGGAGCGTTTTCGTCGAAGACGATCCCACCGAATGCTGGAGCGTGTCCGCCCCAAAGGAAACCGTAAACACCCGCGGTGGCCGTGTGGTATCCGTGCGCCGCAGCGATATTCTGTTGTTCGTCTTCTACCGCCCGAATGCCGAGGTCAAAGGTCAGGTCACCTTTACCGGCGGCTACCCCTTTGCGGCAGGATCGACCGTGAATCTTGAGATCGACGGGTCCGAATTCGCGCTGATTACCGAAGGCGAATGGGCATGGCCAGCGACGGAAGGCGAAGACCTGAAGGTCGTCGCAGCCATGAAGCGCGGCACCGAGGCTGTTCTGACCGCCCGGTCCGAGCGTGGCACGCAGACCAAAGACACGTTCTCTCTGCTGGGCTTTACGGCCGCGATTGAAGACGCCGAAAAGCGCTGTACCAACTGATCCGGACAGAAATTCGCGGGCCCTTCGCGATCCTGTGTTAGCCTTGCGCCAACACAGACATTTCTGATTGACGAGGTCCGCCATGCGTTTCGCCGCCCTTCTTTGTTTTGCTCCGTTTGCCGTATTTGCCGATCCCACCTTGGAATGCACAGATGCAGGCTCGCAGGTTGAGATCGGCGCTTGCGTGTCCAAAATGGAAGAGCGTGTGAATCAAGCGCTGGCCGAAAGTTACTCTTTTGCCTTGGCCGCGGCGCAGGAGCTGGACGAGGTGACAGGCCGCGTTGTGGCCCAGCCCGCGCTTGAGACATCGCAGAACTCTTGGGAGGCTTACCGCGATGCGCAATGCGAGGCGGTGGGTGCCTGGTTCGGAGGTGGATCGGGAACAGGTATTGGTATCACCTCCTGCAGGGTGGATCTGGGCCGAGAGCGTGTGGACGAATTGCTGCGCATGGCAAATTAAGCGTCACGATTTCTTTTGATCTTTGCGCGCGATCCTATATAGAGGCGCATCCCAAGCCAGAATCCGTTGAGATAGCCACATGTCGCCCAAAGCGCCGATCACTCAAGACGTCATGACCATCCCCCGCAAATTGCCGGAGGGGAAGGTAAACCTTGTCGGCCTGACCCGCGATCAGTTGCGCGCGGTTCTGATCGAACACGGCACGCCGGAAAAGCAGGCCAAGATGCGCACAGGTCAGATCTGGCAGTGGATTTACCAGTGGGGCGTGCGCGACTTTGCCGAGATGACTAACCTTGCCAAAGCTTATCGCGCGCAGCTGGCCGAGAGTTTTGTGATCGAAATCCCCGAGGTCGTGACGCGTCAGGTGTCCGAGGACGGTACCCGTAAGTATCTGTGCCGAATCGCGGGCGGGCACGAGGTTGAAGTGGTTTACATCCCCGAGGAAGATCGGGGCACGCTGTGCATCTCGTCTCAGGTGGGATGTACGCTGACTTGTTCATTCTGCCATACGGGCACGCAGAAACTGGTGCGCAACCTGACGGCGGCAGAGATTGTCGGTCAGGTGATGATGGCCCGCGACGATCTTGAGGAATGGCCGACGCCCGGCGCGCCCAAGGACGAAACGCGCCTGTTGTCGAATATCGTTCTGATGGGCATGGGCGAGCCGCTCTATAACTTTGAAAACGTCCGCGACGCGATGAAGATCGCGATGGACCCCGAGGGGATTTCTCTGTCACGCCGTCGGATTACCCTGTCGACCTCGGGTGTCGTGCCAGAAATCGCGCGGACGGCTGAGGAAATCGGCTGCTTGTTGGCGATTTCCTTCCACGCCACGACAGATGAAACCCGCGATGTGCTGGTGCCGATCAACAAGCGCTGGAACATCGAAGAGCTGCTGCAAGCGCTGGCGAGCTATCCCAAAGCGTCGAATTCCGAGCGGATCACCTTTGAATACGTGATGCTGGATGGGGTGAACGACAGCGATGAGGACGCGCGCCGTTTGATCGATCACATCAAGCGCCACAACATTCCGGCCAAGATCAACCTGATTCCGTTCAACGAATGGCCCGGCGCACCCTACAAGCGCAGTTCCAACAATCGCATCCGGGCGTTTGCGAACATCATCTATCAGGCCGGCTATGCCTCACCCATCCGCAAAACGCGCGGCGAGGACATCATGGCAGCTTGTGGTCAGTTGAAATCGGCCACCGAGCGCGCCCGAAAGTCGCGTAAACAGATCGCAGCCGAGGCGGGATTGCAAAGCTGAACTGTACAACCTGTGTGCAACGCCCATTAAGAAATTAATGTTTGGGCCGCTGTTTTTTGTATGCACAATTTGATATATTTGCAGGGCCAGAGCCGGATGGGGATGGCTCACTTTCGCGCACAAAGCAGTGAGAGTTGCAATCCGGTTGTGGCGCGTTTGTTCAGGGCCGCTATCTTTTTCAAGACGTAACATGCGGCGTTCAGGCGAACCTTACGAACCGGGTGGGCCAAGTAAATGATTTTGCGATTAAGAAATCTGTTTTCAAACTTTCTTTTGGCTTTGCTTTCAGCGGGCCTTGCTGCGGCGGTTGCCGATGCTCAATCCACGGACGAGGACGCACATCTTGCCATTGAAAATCCTGCGGATCTGACCAAAGAAGAAGCGTTGCGCATATATGAGTCCCTGCAACGCCGGATGGAACGCGGATATGCAGCCGCACAGTTGGATTTGTTGATGAACTACCAGGCGTGGCCTTTGTTTAATGATGCGCCCTATATCTCGGCCACCCATGGTCAGCGCTATGTGAACAGCTACGCCAATCGCATGGCCCACAACTATGGCACCTTGGCTGAGGGGGAAAAGCTGCCGATGGGGTCGGTGCTGGCTAAGGACAGTGTAACCGTCACCGATGAGGGCAACGTCCACCCAGGGGCTCTGTTCGTGATGGAAAAGCTGCCCGAAGGCACGAGCCCGGAAACGGCAGACTGGCGCTATATCATGGTGATGCCGGATGGATCATTATTCGGCGACACGATGGGCGCACGTGCAGGTGCCGTCGCCTACTGCCACGAATGCCACGAAGCGGTCGCGGACCGGGATTACACGTTCTTCGTTCCCGAAGAATACGTCGTCGGCAACTGAGCGCAGTCAGACAGCGTCACCCGGCAACTTCAGCGCCGTGGCTTCGCTGCGGCTGAGTTGTTCGCCTTGTTTGCGTTTCGACAGCACTTCCCGTGCCAACGCGTATTTTTCGTCCTGCCAGAAGATCAGGCAGCCGTTGCACCCTTTGCCGCAGCAACCCTCGGTGCCGATGCGGTTGGTCTTGAACCGGCGTTCGTTGCCATCCTCACCGATCTTTCCCACCAACTCGTCGCGGCGGCGGGCATAGGCGTTGGGGTTGTCACGGCCCGAGGTTTCCAGCCCTTGCACCAGCTTGTCAAAGCGGATGCGGCTCCAGTGTTCATCGGTCAGTGCGCGTTCCTTGCGCAGCACGGAATAGACAGGGAACCGGGCACGCAAGTCGTCGATATCTTCGTGATCGAACAGGGTGAAGGGCATGCGGATGACAGTTTTGGTGCTGCCATGAACCACGTCCAGCCGCGCTCCGTCATCGGCGCGTTCGAAATCATAGACCCGCAGCAGAACTGTGTCGCGCGAGATGGGTGAGACGAAATCCAGCACATCGCCTGGTTCCAGCTTGTTCTTCACCTCGACCAGAAACGCATCCTCGGTCACTTCGGTGACAATACCGGCATATTCCCACTGGGCGATTGAGGCCGTGTGTTCATAGTCATGCGCATAGTTTGTTAGGCGACCCTCATGGAAGGCCAGCGTGTAGCCACGGTTCCCGACTGTTTCGAGTTCGCGCATATAGGGCTTCGGGTCCCAGTTCTCGGGGTCCGCGTGGTAATCGTCGATGGCCATCCGATAGGCGCGGGCGACGACGGCAGCGTAATATTCCGATTTGCCTCGCCCTTCGACCTTGAGGCTGTCGACGCCGATCTTCAGGTACTCATCCAGTTTCGGCATAATACACAGATCGCGCGAGTTCAGGATGTACGAGCCGCGATCATCCTCTTCGATGGGCATCAGATCCCCCGGGCGGCAACCTTCCTCGAGTAGAAATTCGAACAGGTCGGCGTTTTCCTCGGTGATGCGCAACTCCTGATGCGTGCCATCCTTGAGGCGCAGCTTCAGGCCATAGTTCCAGCGGCAGGAATTGGCGCAGTTGCCCTGATTGGCACCACGCTCGGCCATGAAGTTCGACAGCAGGCAGCGGCCCGAATAAGTCATGCACATGGCACCGTGAACAAAGGCCTCAAGTTTGATATCGGGGCATTTCTCGCGGATTTCGACCAGTTCGGGGTAGGAAACCTCGCGGGCCAGAACCACCAACTCGGCCCCCTGATCCTGCCAGAATTTCACCGAGAGCCAGGAGCAGATATTGGCCTGGGTCGAGATATGCAGCGGCAGTTCGGGCGCGCGTTCGCGGACATATTGGAACACACCGGGGTCGGCGATGATCAGCCCGTCGGGTTTCACCTTGCGCACCGTGTCGATGTATTCGTCCAGCTTCGGGATGTCCTTGTTGTGCGAGAACAGGTTCAGCGTCAGATAGGCGCGCCGACCATGTCGGTGGCAGAACTCGACCCCTTCGATCACCTCTTCCAGCGAGAATTCGGATTTCGTGCGCAGCGACATGTCCGGTGTACCCAAATACACGGCGTCCGCCCCGTAGAGGATGGCGAGTTTCAATTTGCGCAGATTGCCCGCAGGCATCAGCAATTCGGATCTGGACTGGGTCATGAGCGTACCGGGCGTTGGATCAAGGGAGCCTTTTACGGTAAATCCCCGGCGTCCAAAAGACCGTTAGCTGCGACTGAATCGCGCTGTGCCGATGACCTCGATCAATTGCTTGCGAATGGGTTCGGGTTGCGTTTCGACGGCATTCAGAACCTCGCGCAGTTCAGCGCGCAGGCCGTGCATCTGGTCGATCAGAGACAGCATCATCGACAGCGCATCCGGTTCCATCTCGTACTGGTCGTGCAACTCGCAGGCCAGTTCCAGTCGCGCTACGTCGAGGGTGTGATACACCAACCCCTGCTCGGTCTGCTCAGGGATTACGATTTCAGCCGCCAGATATTCAGTCAAACGGGACGACGTCAGGCGGGTGACGGTTGCGATCAGCTGTTCTTCGGTCAGGCTCATGACGGCATTCCTTTGCGCGGATCATAGCTGTGGCTTTCACGCCATGTCTCCATGAATTGCTTCAGCTCATCATCGATCTTGTCGGGCATGGACACGGTTAGTTCGATCAGCTGATCGCCCCGATCCGACGAGCCGCGTTTTTTCACCCCTTTGCCGCGCAGGCGCAGTGTCTTGCCGCTGCTGGTGCCAGCCGGGACACTGACGTTAACGCCGCCGTCGATTGTTGGGGCGGGAACCTTGCCGCCGAGGATGGCCTCGTCAATCGTGATCGGCAGCGTGATATGGATGTCGTCGCCCTGCCGGTCAAAGACCGGGTGCCTTGCCACCGATACAGTGACCAAAGCATCGCCCGGAGGACCTTCACCAAACCCCGGATCGCCTTTGCCGCGCAGGCGGATGGTTTGCCCATCCGTGATACCGGCGGGGATTTTCACCTCGATCCGGTCACCATCGGGCAGCGTCAGCTTTTGGCTGGCCCCGAAAACTGCATCCAGGAAACTGATTTGCAGGCTGTAGCTGCGATTGTGGCCGGGCGCGTGGAATTCATGCGTGCGCTGCTGGTATCCGCCCCGCCCCCGCATGAACTCAGCAAAGATGTCGGACATATCGTCCGGGTCCGCCGCCCGCCCGCGATAGGGATTTCCGGCGGCTTCGGCATACTCGCGATAGTATTGCTGCTGCGGCCGTTCCTGGCCCGAGGCATCAATCTCGCCATTGTCATAACGCGCGCGGGTGTCCGGGTCTTTCAACAGGTCATAGGCGGACGCCGCCGCCTTGAACTTGGCCTCGGCCTCGGCGTCCCCGGGCTTCAAATCCGGGTGGCATTCCTTGGCGATGCGCCGATAGGCCTTTTTGATTTCGGCGGCACTGGCGTCTTTGGCGACGCCAAGGACGGTATAGGGATCGTCGCTCATCTCACCTCTCGTCGATGGGGGTGGGTCTGATCTTGATGAATGTGTTTTATCATGCGATTTCAATGGTCCAAAAGAAAGCGGCTTTTGAATCCGCTCGCAAATTCCCGCGAGTCTGTTAACATCTGCATGTTTCGAACTGTTTTTTGACGGAGACCTCCATGACGCGCAGATTCAAGTCCATTCTGGCCCTGCTGGTCGGCAATGCCATCGGGTTGTTGCTTGCAGCGATTTTGTTGCCGGAATTCGCGATCCGGCCGATCTCGTTCATCGTGGTGGTGATCGTCTTTACTCTGGTGCAGTGGATTGCCGAGCCGCTGATCCTGAAGCTGGGCGAGAAAAGAGCACCCGCGATCAAAGGGGGGATTGCGCTGATCGTGACCTTCGTCGGGCTGTTGGTCACCGATCTGGTCACAAATGGGCTGACCGTGGGCGGAATCTCCAACCTGCTGGCCGCGACGCTTCTGGTCTGGCTGGGCGCGCTGATCGCCAGTGTTGTGCTGCCGATCTACGTGTTCAAGGAACTGCGCGAGCCTAAAAAGTAACTAAAGCGCGCTCAGACTGGTCTCGATCGCCTGCCAGAGCTCTTCCACCGGTTCACATCCGACAGACAGGCGGATAAAAGCGGGGTCGACATCGTCGCCCCAGCGCGCACGGCGTTCCGCGGAACTGTGGACGCCCCCGAACGAGGTCGCGGGCCGCAGCATCGAGCAGGCGTTGATGAACTCTTCCGCTTTCGTCTCCGACTCCAACGTGATCGACAGAAGGAACCCGAATCGTTCGGTCTGGGCCTTGGCCAGAGCATATGAGGTGTCGCCCGGCAGGCCGGGATAGCGAATCTGCTTCACGGCCCAATGACCTGCCAACCGTTCGGCCAACAACTGCGCCGAGGAACACATACGGTCGAACCGCACATCCAGCGTTTCCAACCCGCGATGCAACAGCCATGCCTCATGCGGGCCGGGGATCGCACCCGAGACGCGTCGCCACTCCTCGACCCGCTCCATGATCTGTGCGTTGCGGCTGGCGACATGGCCCATCAGCAGGTCGGAATGCCCGCCCATGGCCTTGGTGTCCGACGCCACCACAACGTCGATCCCCAGATCCAGCGGGCGTTGCCCCAGCGGGGTCAGCGTAGTGTTATCGGCAATCGTGATGCCGCCTGCAGCCCGAACAGAGGCCGCGACCGAACGCAGGTCGATCATGTCCAGACCGGGGTTCGACGGGCTTTCGACAAAAACCACGTCGAATTCGTCGAATCCGCCATCATCGAAAGCGGTCGTTGGGCGCTCTGTGACCGAGACACCCAGATTGGACAGAAACCTTTCGGCCAGCAGGCGGGTCACATAATAGCCATCGGACGGGATCAGAATGCGCGCCCCGGATTTGACCGTCGCAAACAACGCGGCCGAGATCGCGCCCATACCTGACGGAAAAGTCAGGCAGGGTGCGCCTTCCAGATGGGCCAGAACATGCTCCAGATGCTGCCAGGTTGGGTTGTCGACGCGGCCATAGGTGGGCAGGCCATCCGTGGCACCGGGCAGGTGGTACATGCTGCTTTGGGTGAGCGGCAGCGCAACCGGCTCCCCCGCGTTCAGGGCATTGCCGCGCAAGTGCAGCATCTCTCCGGTCTTGGGGGGTGTCATGCCTCAACGTCCCGGAATTTGGTCGCGGGGTGGGGCCGGTTCCCAGTTCTCGATGATCTCGACCGCCTCTTGCGCGGTGTCGACAAACCGGAACAGATCCAGATCCTCGTCCGAGATCGTGCCCGCGTCGGCCAGGGCCTCCCAGTTGATGACCTTTTCCCAGAACTCCCGCCCGAACAGCAGGAAGGGCACGCGTTCCATGCGGCCGGTCTGGATCAGGGTCAGGGACTCGAACAGCTCGTCCATGGTTCCAAAACCACCGGGGAAGATGGTGATCGCGCGGGCGCGCATCAGGAAATGCATCTTGCGGATCGCGAAATAGTGGAAGTTGAAGCTGAGATCGGGCGTCACATAAAGGTTCGGAGCCTGTTCATGCGGCAACACGATGTTCAGGCCGATGGAACAACCGCCAGCATCCTGCGCGCCACGGTTTCCGGCCTCCATCACGCCCGGGCCTCCGCCAGTTACGATGACGTTTTCCCGGCAGCCGGTTTCATTGGACTTCTCGGTCATCAGACGGGCGAATTCCCGGGCCTCGTCATAGTACTTCGACAAGCCGGCCAGCGTGTCCGTCCGCGCGGTGTGTTTCTTTGAAGGCTCTGGAATGCGCGCGCCACCGAACATGACAATGGTCGAGGTGATCTCACGCTCGGACATGATCATCTCGGGCTTCAGCAATTCCAACTGCAGGCGCACGGGGCGCAGCTCATCCCTGCACAGGAAGTCATCATCCGCAAAGGCCAGGCGATAAGCCGAAGAACGCGTCTGTGGCGTGTCCGGCACCTCGCTCGCGGTCGAGCGGTCGGTCTGTGCGTCGCGGAAAGGGCTGAGGCGGTCTTCTCTCATGTGTGATGCATCCCTGCTTGCGTGTTCTTAAAACAGCTATAGGGTTCGCGGGCAGAGTGCCAGTCACGGAAGAACAAGAATGAGTTGGAAGCGCGAAATTTCCGCAGCCGCCGAACGGATCAATGGGTATGCGCAGGTAACTCCTGTGATTCAAAGTCGTTTGCCCGGTTTGGAATACCCGATCGAGATGAAGCTTGAGCACATGCAGCACACCGGGAGTTTTAAGGCGCGTGGGGCGTTCAATACCTTGCTCAGCCTGGATGTTCCCAAGGCCGGTGTTGTGGCGGCCTCGGGCGGCAATCATGGTGCGGCAGCGGCGTATGCCGCGCAAACGCTGGGCCACCCGGCCAAGGTCTTTGTGCCGGATCTTGCAGGGCCGTCCAAGATTGCCCTGATCGAACAGACGGGAGCAGATCTGACGGTGGTGCAGGGCGAATACGCCAACGCCCTGAACGCAGCGCAGGCGCATGAAGCGGTAAGTGGTGCCATGCAAATCCATGCCTACGACGCGCCTGCAACGGTCGCCGGGCAGGGGACATGCTTCGCCGAATGGGAAAGGCAGGGCTTGGAGGCCGATACTGTTCTTGTCGCCGTCGGCGGCGGTGGCCTGATCGCCGGCGCGCTGGCCTGGTTTGACGGTTCCCGCAAGGTCGTGGCGGTCGAGCCAGAAACCTCTTGCGCCCTTAATGCAGCGTTGCAGGCGGGCGAGCCGGTGGACGTCTCGGTCTCTGGCATTGCGGCCAATGCGCTGGGCGCGCGGCGGATCGGGTCGATCTGTTTCGATATGGCGCAGGGCATGACCTCGGTTCTGGTTTCTGATGATGCCATTGCACAGGCGCAGCAATCTCTGTGGCAGACTCATCGCATTCTTGTGGAACCCGCGGGCGCTACCGCATTGGCGGCCCTGGCATCTGGCGCATACCAGCCGGAACCGGGTGAACGCGTCGCGGTTCTGGTCTGCGGCGGAAATATCTCGCCCGATCCGTTTCTTGAGTGAATTATCGGCTTGTGGAAGCAGGTTAAGGATTTTATCGATAATCTATGACTGCAACCATCGCCGACACAATTTACCAAAATCTCAGCCAGAAGATTATCACCGGCGAATTGCTTGCCGGTGAAAAGTTGCGGCAGGACCACATCGCCAAGGCGTTTGAAACCAGCCATGTTCCGGTACGCGAGGCTTTGCTGCGTCTCGAAGCACACGGTTTGGCCCAAAGTGAACCGCGCCGCGGGATGCGAGTCACCGCGCTGGACCCGGCAGAGGTTCGGGAAGTCGTCGAAATGCGCGTCGCATTGGAATCGCTGGCATTGCAACATTCGGTGCAGAACATGACTCCCGGCGCGCTCAAAGAGGCGGATGACGCACGGATTACTTGCGACGCAGCACAGACGATGCCGGAATGGGAAGCCCGCAATCGTGCCTTTCACCGCTCGATCCTGACCCCATGCGGGCTGCCACGGCTTTTGCACGCCATCGACGATTTGCACATAGCCGGTGCGCGCCACCTGTTTGCCCATTGGCGTCCCAAATGGGTGCACCGCGCTGATAGTGACCATGCAGCGATCGTGCAGGCGCTCAAGCGCAAGGACGCGGCCACGGCAACAGCCATTCTGACGCGCCATATCCGACGCGCAAGCTGATCACAGGTCAACCTAGCCGCAAATCGTACCTTCTGCGTCGCATTGCACCACGAGATGCAGTTGCGTATAGGCCAAACAAACGTGAACAGATTCTGCAGGGAGCCCTCCGATGTCCAACGCGCAACTGGAAACCGCTATCGAAGCCGCCTGGGAGGCGCGCGATACCATCACGCCCGCCACCACCGGCGAACAGCGCGAAGCGATCGAAGACACGCTGAACGCGCTGGACAGCGGTTCGCTGCGCGTTGCCGAAAAGCTGGAGAGCGGTGATTGGCACGTGAACCAGTGGGCCAAGAAGGCGGTTCTGCTGGGCTTCCGCATCAAGGATATGGAAATCCAGAACGGCGGTCCGCAGGCCGGCGGTTGGTGGGACAAGGTGGACAGCAAGTTCGCAGGTTGGGGTGAAAACCAATGGCGTTCCGCTGGTTTCCGTGCGGTTCCGAACTGTGTTGTCCGCAAATCGGCCTATATCGCGCCAGGCGTGGTTCTGATGCCGTCGTTCGTGAACCTCGGCGCTTATGTCGACGAAGGCACCATGGTTGACACCTGGGCCACCGTCGGGTCCTGCGCGCAGATCGGTAAAAACGTGCACCTGTCGGGTGGTGTTGGTATCGGCGGCGTTCTGGAACCAATGCAGGCCGGTCCGACCATCATCGAAGACAACTGCTTTATCGGCGCACGCTCCGAAGTGGTCGAAGGCTGCATCGTCCGTGAAGGTTCGGTCCTGGGCATGGGCGTGTTCATCGGCAAGTCCACCAAAATCGTCGACCGTGAAACCGGTGAAGTCATGTATGGCGAAGTACCGCCCTATTCGGTGGTTGTTGCGGGCTCGATGCCGTCCAAGAACAATGTCAGCCTGTATTGCGCCGTGATCGTGAAGCGCGTTGATGAAAAGACCCGCTCGAAAACCGGGATCAACGAATTGCTGCGCGACTAAGTCAATCGCAGCTGAGAAACGGGGCTGTAGCAGAATTCGCTACAGCCTTTTTGTATTTGGCTTACGCTTTGATCGGATAGCGGTCGGGTTCTTCAAAGACGTCGATCACCCGGGTCCCGGCCTTGATCGTTCCCCCATGTTCGACACCGGACGGGATCGTGTAGCTGTCGCCGGGGCGATAAATCTTGGTCTCATCGCCGATGGTCAGTTCAACCTCACCTTCGATCACCGTGCCCCATTGCGCCTTGTGCGAATGCGGGGGCAGTTCGAAATCCTTGAGGAAGGTGAAGAATGCCACCAATCCCGAATCCGACCGGATGACCGCGGTTTGAACCACGTCCGTTGGGAATGGCACGTCGAGGGCCGGGAAGTCCGTGATGAAATCGGGATACGCCATGAAAATTCCTTTGCGGTTTGAAACAAGTTTTCCCGGGCACTATGGACGTGCCGAAGCCGTCCTGCAATTCCCGGCTGCTTGACCGCAGACAGACGCGCAGCTATGGCCCCCTGCATGGAAAAGCAAAAGAAACCGTCCCGTCAGCAAGTCTACACATTGCTCGTTCAGATCGGCCGCAAAGAGGGCGATGGTCTGCCCGAAGGTGCGACCGGGGCCGCGTTGATGTGCTTTGCCAGCGGAGTGGACGAGGCCGAGGCCGTGCGCGAAACTGTCGCCATCCTGAAACAGGCTGACACCGCACCACTGGATGTCACGGGCTATGGCACCTTGGCCGAGCGCGAAGCGCTGGGGCACGACATTGATCCCGATGAGCGCGCCCTGATGCAGCGGGCATTGGATGAGAACGCTGTTATCGTCGCCCAGATGACGCCGTTTTTCGGGGATGAGGAACCGGCTTAGTTCCGTACTCCGAACCACTTGCGGTAAATGTCGTCATAGGTTCCGTCTTCGCGCAGCGCGAGCAGGGCCTGATTGACGTCCTCGACCAGAGGTGAGCCCGTGGGGAATGCGATCCCGTAGTTTTCACGCAGGAAAACCCCACCGGTCATGGACGCGATCCGGCGTCCTTCATGCGACGCGAAATAGGACAGGATCGGGGCGTCAAAAACGACGGCGTCCAGTTCTTTCTCCCGGAACGCCGTCAGCATGTCGTCCAGGTTTTCATAGCCGGAAAACTCAATCTCGCGCCGGTTCAGGAAATTGGCTGCTGTTGATTGCGAGATCGTACCGACCTGCTTGCCATACAGGTCATTTACCGAATTCACGCTGCCACTGATCGCATCTACGGTCATGACCGACGTGATACGGGCCGTGAAGACCGACACGATGAACAGCGAGGATACGACCAGAACGACACCCAGCAGCCGACCAAACGGCGTGCGCGGCATGCGTTCTTCAAACCCGCCATTTACCACAAGGTTCAGGGCCCACCAAAAGGATGGGAACCAGGCCTCGTTCAGTTTGCGGTCAAAATAGGGCTGGGCGCGCCGTTCAAAGCCCCACATCAGCATCCCGCCACCCAAAAGGATGGCAAAGGCCAGACCGATGGCGATGAATAGTTCGACCGACAGTAACGCATGCAACAACGAGGGTGTGCGCACGGCATCGGACGGCACCATGATCTGCAAGCCAGCCTCAAAGATAGGCTGGCTGAAGTCCATTTGCGTTTCCCGCGCCGCCGTGATCGAGATATTGGCAATTGCCAGTTCAGCGGACCCATTCCGAACCGCACCCAACATGTCACCGAACGCCTCGACCCGGTTTACCGAATAGTCCCAATTCAGCGATTCCGCCAACGCCTCGAGCAGTTCCATTGAAAAACCGGTCTGTGCCCCGTCCTCGACATAGGAAAACGGGGGGCGGGTCACCGTGGCGACCGTCAGCGTCTGAGCCTGGCTTTGCTGTGCGAGAGCGGCGAAAGTCAGGCAGATCAATCCGAAAATGGCGCGTTTCATCGTCGACTTACCTGCTTCGCGGCCCTCTAACGCAGATTTGATCCGGGCGGCAAGGTGGCCGCAGGGTAAACATCTATGTTTTATTGGGGCGTCATCTTGAGGCGCGCAGAGAAAAACCTGGCAAATTCGGTCGGGAAGGGGTTGGCAAGCCGGACAATTCGTTGAATCTGTGCGCGAACCAACCAAAGGGGGCAGATAATGACAGATCCGGTCGAGTTGACGGCAAACCTGATCCGTTGCCCATCGGTCACACCCGACGAAGGTGGCGCGCTTGTTTTGCTGGAAAGCGTTCTGACCGAGGCGGGGTTCGAATGCACCCGTGTTAATCGCGGTGACGTCAGCAATTTGTTTGCCCGCTGGGGCAAAAAGGGGCACGCGCGCAGCTTTGGGTTCAACGGTCATACCGATGTCGTCCCGGTGGGTGATGAGGCCGCGTGGACAACGCCGCCATTCGGCGCCGAAATCCGTGACGGCGTGATGTTTGGCCGAGGCACAACCGACATGAAATCGGGTGTCGCGGCATTCGCGGCAGCGGCGATGGACTTTGTACGTGAAACCCCCCCGGACGGGGCCGTGATCCTGACCATCACTGGTGACGAAGAGGGCGACGCGGTGGACGGCACCACGGCGCTGCTGGACTATATGACCCAGGCCAACGAGCAAATGTCCGTCTGTCTGGTAGGCGAGCCGACCTGTCCGAATACAATGGGCGAGATGATGAAGATCGGGCGGCGCGGCTCGATGACCGCTTGGTTTACCGTAACCGGCGTTCAGGGGCATTCCGCCTACCCGCATCGGGCCAAGAACCCTCTGCCTGCGATGGCGCGGCTGATGCATCAACTGGCCAGCCACGAGCTTGATCAGGGCTCCGACCACTTTGATGCCTCGACACTGGCCGTCGTGAACATCGACACTGGCAACACTGCGACCAATGTAATCCCCGCGCAATGCAGTGGCGCGGTGAATATCCGGTTCAACGACCTGCATTCGGGCGCAGGCCTCAGCGAATGGCTTCAGTCCGAGGCACGCGCAGTCGCCGAAGCCTATGACGTCGATGTCGACCTCCGCATCAAAATCTCGGGCGAAAGCTTTCTGACGCCACCAGGTCCTCTGTCCGATCTGGTCGCGCAAGCCGTCGAGGCGGAAACCGGCATCCGCCCCGAGATGTCGACAACGGGCGGCACATCGGACGCGCGGTTTGTCAAAAACCACTGCCCTGTTGTGGAGTTCGGGCTGGTTGGTCGAACGATGCATCAGGTGGACGAATGTGTCGAGATTGCGCAAATCGAACAGCTCAAGGCGATCTACTCGCGTATTTTGCGGGACTATTTCGCCTGATCGATGCAGCGCACACTGGTCATAATGGTGAAAGAGCCACGCCCGGGCCGGGTCAAGACCCGGTTGGGGCGCGACATCGGTATGGTCGGCGCGGCCTGGTGGTTTCGCTGGCAAACGCGTGCGTTGATCCGTCGTCTGCGAGACCCGCGCTGGCAGATCGTGCTTGCCGTTGCCCCTGATCAAGAAGGTCTGACCAGCCGCATCTGGCCCGCAGACCTGCCGCGCGCGGGGCAGGGGCGGGGTGATCTGGGCGATCGTATGGAGCGGATGTTGCGCGGCATGCCGAAAGGTCCGGTCTGCCTGATCGGAGCTGACATTCCCGGCATTACGCCATCGCACATTGCGCGGGCGTTCAAGGAATTGGGGCGCGCGCAAATGGTGTTTGGCCCCGCACCGGATGGTGGCTATTGGCTGGTCGGTGCGCAGCGGTACAGGCCGCTGCCGAAAAGCCTGTTTCAAGATGTTCGCTGGTCGACTGAATACGCTCTGGCCGATACTCTGGCCTCGGTTCCTGGGTGTCGCGTGGCGTTTCTGGATCAATTGCGTGACGTGGATACGGTTTCGGATCTGAAAACCTGACCCAGCCCGCCGCTTTTTGGTCATGACGCCGTCGCATCCCCGTGATAGGCCGGAACTATGACTCGCATCCCCACCAAGCAGGAGGTCCTCGACTGGATCTCGGCGAACCCCACCCTGACCTCGAAACGCGATATCGCCAAAGCCTTTGGTATCAAAGGCGCGGATCGGATCGATCTGAAACGTATCCTCAAAGAGCTTGAGGCCGAGGGGCATCTGGAAAAGCGCAAGCGCAGCTACCGTGACCCGGATCGCTTGCCACCAGTCAGTGTGCTGCAGGTGAAGGCGCCTAACGCGGATGGCGATCTGTTCGCGCGCCCGCTGGAGTGGCATGGCGAAGGGGTCGAGCCGATCGTTCTGATCGTCGCCCGCGCCAGTGATCCCGCGCTGGGCGAGGGCGACCGCATTCTGGCCCGCCTGACGGTGGTGCATGAAGAAGACCATAATTACGAGGCTCGCCTGATCCGCCGGATCGGGACCAACCCGCGCAAGATCGTGGGTATCTTCCGCAAAGGGGCCGAGGGTGGGCGGATTGTGCCCATCGACAAGACCGGCCAGACGGAGTGGCTGGTGGCAGACGGTGCGGTACTGGGTGCGAAGGACGGCGAACTGGTTGAAGCAGAACAGGCCGGACCGAAGAACCGCATGGGTCTGCCGCGTGCCCGCATCGTGGAACGGCTGGGCGATCCGTCTGCACCCAAGGCGGTCTCGCTGATTGCCATCCATCAGCATGGCATTCCAGACGATTTCCCGGACAAGGTTATTGACGAGGCCGACAAGGCCAAACCCGTTGGTCTGAAAGGGCGCGAAGACCTGCGGGACATGCCGCTGCTGACCATCGACCCGTCAGACGCACGGGATCATGACGATGCCTGCTATGCCCATGCCGATGACGACCCCAAGAACCCGGGTGGTCATGTGATCTGGGTCGCGATTGCCGATGTGGCCGCCTATGTGCAGCCTGGCACCGCGCTGGACCGTGAGGCCCGCAAGCGGGGCAACTCCAGCTATTTCCCGGACCGGGTTGTGCCGATGCTGCCGGATCGTCTGTCGGGCGATTTGTGCTCGCTGCACGAAGGCGTCCCGCGTGCCTGTATTGCTGTTCGGATGCAGATTGACGCGAACGGCAACAAGACCGGCCATCGCTTTGTACGTGGCCTGATGCGCTCGGCCGCGTCGCTACACTATGCCGAGGTGCAGGAAGCCATCGACGGCAACCCAAATGACCGCACCGGGCCGTTGTTAGAGCCTGTTTTGAAGCCGCTCTACGCCGCTTATGCGGCCCTGAAAAAAGCGCGGGCAGAACGTCAGCCGCTGGAACTGGATTTGCCCGAACGCAAAATCGTCCTCAGCGACAAGGGTGAGGTCGAAAGCGTGGCCTTCCGTGAACGCCTTGACGCACACAAACTGATCGAAGAATTCATGATCCTCGCGAACGTCGCCGCGGCCGAGACTTTGATCGCCAAGCGCCGCCCGCTGCTATTCCGAGTGCATGAAGAACCCGCGCCTGAAAAACTTGAAAGCCTGCGCGAGACTGCGCAAGCGGCGGGGCTGAATCTAGCCAAGGGGCAGGTACTGCAGACACGTCACCTGAACGCGCTGTTGAACGCCGCCGCTGGGACTGAGGATGCGGAACTGATCAACCTGACGACGTTGCGGTCGATGGCGCAGGCCTATTACAACCCCGAGAACTTTGGCCATTTCGGTCTGGCACTGCGCAACTACGCGCATTTCACCTCGCCCATCCGCCGCTACGCCGACCTGATCGTGCATCGCGCGCTGATCTCGGCCCATGGCTGGGGCAAGGACGGGCTGACCGAGGATGAAATCGCGCGGCTGGACGAAACTGCCACCCATATCTCGGATACCGAGCGCCGCTCAATGATGGCCGAACGGGATACGACGGATCGTTACCTCGCCGCCTATCTCAGTGAGCGAGTAGGGAATGAATTCAGCGGTCGCATCAGCGGCATCGCCCGCTTTGGTGCCTTCGTGAAGATGGATGAAACCGGTGCGGATGGGCTGGTGCCAGTCCGGTCGCTAGGGCGCGAGTTCTTCCATTTCGACCGCGAAGCCGGAACATTGATGGGGTCAGACAGCGGGTTGATCATTGCCATCGGTCAGCGGGTCACGGTTCGGTTGACCGAAGCCACGCCCGTCACCGGTGGGTTGGAACTGGAGCTACTGTCCATCGACGATCAGGCTCTGCCGCGCGGACGCGGGCCTGCCAAGCGGGGCACGCGGCGCAAGGCAGTCAGTACCAAGCGCAAGAAAGACAAGATCAAGCGCAAGGTCGAACGCAAGCGGCGTCAAAGGTGATAGGTCAGCGCCCGAGCGATCAGCCAGCCATGACGGGTTTCATCGATCTGATCCGGGTCATCGAACAGGATTGCCCGATTCCCGTCGATCCGATCCTCGCCCGGAAAAGCTGATGTGAAATCGCCCATCAACCGGCTTTGACAATGCACGAACAGGGCAAAAGATGCCGATTTGTGCGCTCCTAATCGAATGGTTGATCCCTTGGGGGCCAGATAGGCGGGCTGGCCCCAACGCAACGCCTCCTGCAATGGGTTCGCCTTGGGCAGCGTTTCAGCAGTTGAAAGCACCAATTCACGCAGGGCAAGAACACCCGTGCGGGTGTCCTTGGGAAATGCCTCAAAAGCGGCCTCCACGGCAGGGTCGTCAAAGGGTGTCATGACAGCGGAATCGCCTGTTCCATTCGATCTATGTAGCTGTTCAGCAGGTTATCCTGCTTTATCCGCCGGGTCAGTGGTGTATCCGCCGGCGTCGCGCGCATGGCGGCCAGCATGGGGCCGACGCTCATATCCGCCGAGGTTGGTTGGTTGCCCAACAAGTAGGGCGATTGCCAAAGATAGGCGGATATCGCCTCAAGGTCCCGTTCCAGTCGGTCTTGGCGTTCCGCGGGTGAGAAACGGCTGACACCCTGAAACCCCAGACCATTGACGACTTTCTTGCGTATGGAATTCGACACGGGCGTTCGGATCAATGCCGGAATGACGGAAAAGAAGGTTTTTCGCAGAACCGGCCAGACTTCGTCGTTACCCCAGCGATCCAGTACGATCTGAAAATAGATATGCTCTTCTGCCATGCGGATCAGCGCACGGGACTGCGCCTTTTGTATGTCGGTCAATCCCTTGTCGAAATCCGCACCCTGCGCCTCGAGCCAGTCGCGGATCAGATCACTGTCGGGGACCAGCCGTTCCGGGGTGCGCAGAACGGGCAGTTTCTGGTGCGGCATCTTGCGAGGGTCCAGCATGTCGGACCGCTGCCAGCGCTGGCCGGCGTGCTGGAGCATATAGGCGGTTTTCACGCAGAAGGGGCTGGCGCTGAACAGGCCAAAGGCGGAGGGGTAGGTCAGAAGGGTCAGCATCGTCGGCTCCTTGATTGGGGTGCCAAACGGTTAGATCAGTCTAATGACAGAAATTGGCATTAGGTTTAAGGTAGGCTGCATTATGTCCCGTACCGCCCGCCTGTTCCAGCTGATGCAAGCCTTGCGTTCTGGTCCGTCGCCAAAGACGTCCCAACAACTGGCGCAGGATCTTGGTGTTTCGCCCCGCACCGTGCACCGCGATATCGATTCGTTGCGTGGGCTTGGGGCGGTGATCGACGGCGAGGCTGGGTTTGGTTTTACCCTGATCGAAGACGCAACTTTGCCGCCGCTCGGGTTCACCGACGATGAGCTGGAAGCGTTGGTTCTGGGCCTGCGTGAGGTGCAAGCCATTGGCGATCCAGGGCTGGCCGAAGCGGCCGGCAATGCATTGCGCAAACTGCAGGGTCGCTTGCCGCAACGCCAGTCCCATCGCCTGAGTCACGCGGTACTGACCGCGACGCGCTTTGACCGTCCGGCAAAGCCGACAATCGACGTGTCTGACTTGCGGCAAGCTACTTGGGATGAACGCACGATCGAATTCGCCTACACGGACGCCAAGGGTGACGACACCCGCAGAAAGGTCAATCCGCTAAGCATCGTGTACATGGATCGCTCCAGTGTCATGCTGTCGTGGTGCCATCTGAGAGAGGATTTCCGGTTTTTTCGGCTGGATCGGATTCGTGAAATGTCCGTTACGGATGAAAGCTTTAGGCCAAACCGTGTGCCGTTACTACGCGAGGCTTTAGCCCAAATCCGCGCCGAGCGAGAAGCAAATGATTGCTAGAACGAAAGCTGAGCGCTTTGGAAATTTCCGGTTTTGCGTTATCCTGAGGTCGAGCAGTACTCAGGAAAATTCGGAATGCGTAAGTGCATAGGTGGCGTCATGACCGCCGCATTATGGGCATCCATTGTGCAGGCGGAATCAATCAACTCGCTGAGCGGGTCACAGACCATACAATTGGCATCGGCAGGTGTGGTCGTGTCCATCCGGCCGGTCTTGCGGCCCTCAGTTAAGGAGCACCGGGTGTCAACGGAAGGAAACGCGCGATTTCAGGCGTGGCTTGGAGCTTTTCGGGAAAGAGCGGTCGAGCAGGGGATATCGACCTCAACGCTGGATCGGTCTCTGGCCGGCCTGACTTATGACAGGGATGTCATCAAGCGAGACCGAAATCAGGCGGAATTTTCCAAACCAATCTGGGAATATCTGGACTCTGCGGTCTCGGATTCGCGGGTCAGAAATGGCCGCGCCGGGTTAGAGCGTCATCGCGATGCGTTGACCCAGATCGAAGCGCAATTTGGCGTTGAAAAAGAAGTCGTGACCGCGATTTGGGGGCTTGAGACGTCTTTTGGAACGTTTCGAGGCAACGATCACACCATCCGGTCACTGGCCACGCTGGCCTTTGATGCGCGCAGGGCGCAATTTTTCGAAACCCAGTTGATCGCGGCGTTGCAGATCGTTCAGGCAGGCGATGTCAGTCCAATCAACATGGTGGGCAGTTGGGCCGGAGCGATGGGGCACACCCAGTTCATGCCGACATCGTACCTCGACCACGCGGTGGATTTTGACGGCGACGGTCGGCGCGATATCTGGTCGGACGACCCGACTGATGCGCTGGCTTCGGCGGCGGCCTATCTGGCGCGGCATGGATGGACCAAAGGGCAGCCCTGGGGTGTTGAAGTGACATTGCCCAAAGGGTTCGACTATTCCACGGCGAGGCGGGATCACACGCTGATGCCGTCGGAGTGGGCCGCACGCGGCGTGGCGTCTATGAGTGGCGCTCCGATTTCGGATCATGGCCAAGCGGCGATCCTGTTGCCCGCCGGAGGACAGGGTGTTGCGCTGATGATCTTCGACAATTTCAGCGTGATTGAAAAATACAACGGCGCCGACGCCTATGTAATTGGAATCGGCCACCTGTCCGACCGTCTGGCCGGACGCACACCGTTTCAGGCTGATTGGCCGCGGGGAGACCAGATACTGAGCTTCACTGAGAAGAAGGAACTGCAAACCCGCCTGACCGACGCTGGATTCGACACGCAAGGCATCGACGGGCGCACCGGGCCGAACACGGTCAATGCGGTTCGGGCGTATCAATTGGCGCAGGGGTTGTTGCCGGATGGGTACGCCAGCTTGAAACTGCTGGAACGGCTGCGGTGACTTAACGGCACCTGCCCCGAGATGATATTCTATCTGTCAGTCGGGAGTTCTGCACCATGGGCAAACAAACCCATCCTGGTCCCTGTGCCCGACACAAGGATCGTATCACCGGGCTCTACGGTGGTGGCGAGCTCCTCAGACAGATTGCAAAGCCTGTGCCAAGGTGACGGCACGCCTTCCAGCGCAACAGAGTATGGGCAACGGCCGTCTGGCCCAGAACCGCCATACCAGTCTGAGGTGTAAGGCAATTCGATTTCCTGTCCCGCTAAAGTGGAAACTACTATCGGGAATCCATATGTGACCGGCCCGGCGCCGTCCAAAAGGACAAACCAAACCGGAAAAAAACAGAATAAAAACCATTGCGAAAAGACGTTTGACTTGGCGGATGCAGAGTTTTGGTTCATCCACAGTCTAAAACACACGACGCTAATAAAGCATAGTACGGCAACGCTCAAAGCAATGTCGAAAGTGCGAGCTTTGATTAACCAGTCAGGAGACGGAAAATACTGTACTGAAAAGAATGATAGGATGACGTGCGGAGCGGTAAGCACAAGATAAACTAGCAGTACGACTCTGACCCACGGTGCAACAATTGGTTTCTTTTGATTGGCCAGTGTTTTCTCGGACATTGGAATTAAAAGCTCTTAAATCGAATGCCTCTGAGCTAAGTTTGAAATCTAGCAGTTGTAAAGACGTCATTCTACTTCGAGTTGAAGAAAGGGCGATTGTCGAACCAACCGCCCCTTGTGTCCTTCCAGTCCAAACCGTCGGCTTATGACGCCGCCTTCATCAACCCCTGAGCGATGATTTCGGCATGCGCCTCGTCCAATGACTTGTAAATCCGCACGAACATCTCGTCGATCTCTGCAGGCGTCAGAACCAGCGGGGGAGAGATGATCATCCGGTCGCCCACATGCCGCATGATCAGGTTGTTGGCAAAGCAGCGGTCGCGGCAGATATATCCGATCGTGCCCGGCTCGGACGCGAATTTGGCGCGGCTGGCCTTGTCCGGTGTCAGTGCGATCGAGGCCATCATGCCAACGATCTTGGCCTCACCGACCAGCGGATGGTCGACCAGTGCCTCCCATTTTTCCTTCAGGTAGGGCGCGGCCACGTCGCGGACGTGTTCGACGATCCCCTCTTCTTCAAGGATGCGCAGGTTTTCCAGCGCAACGGCTGCAGCAACCGGGTGGCCGGAATAGGTGTAGCCGTGATTGAATTCGGTGCCACCGATCACCTCGGCGATCTCATCATTGACGATAGACCCGCCGATTGGCGCATAGCCCGAGCTGAGGCCCTTGGCGATGGTCATGATATGCGGCTTGATGCCGACAGTTTCGGAACCGAACCAGTTACCGGTGCGGCCAAAGCCGCAGATCACCTCATCCGCGATCAGCAGGATGTCGTATTTATCACAGATACGCTGAACCTCGGGCCAGTAGGTATCTGGGGCTACGATCACGCCACCTGCGCCCTGCACGGGTTCGGCGATGAAGGCCGCGACGCGGTCTTCGCCCAGTTCCAGAATGGCCTCTTCCAGCTCACGCGCACGAGCCAGGCCGAAATCCTCGGGCGCCATGTCACCACCCTCGGCCCACCAGTTCGGCTGGTTGATATGGTGAATGTTCGGGATCGGAATGCCGCCCTGCGCGTGCATTCCTGCCATACCGCCCAGCGATGCTGAGCCTACGGAGGACCCGTGATAGGCGTTCTTGCGGCTAATGATGATGTTCTTGTCAGGCTGGCCTTTTTCAGCCCAATAGGTCCGTACCAGACGAATGTTGGTGTCGTTCGCCTCGGAACCGCCGGCGGCAAAGAAGACATGGTTTAGATCGCCCGGCGCCAGCTCTGCAATTTTGGCGGCTAGGGCGATGGCCGGAACGTGGGTCGTTTTGAAGAACGTGTTGTAATAGGGCAATTCGCGCATCTGGCGCGCGGCGACCTCGGCCAGTTCGTCGCGGCCATAGCCGATATTGACGCACCACAGACCGGCCATGGCGTCCAGAATCTCTTCGCCTTCGCTGTCCGTCAGGTACACGCCCTTTGCGCGTGTAATGACCCGCGCGCCTTCTTTGCCCAACGATCCGTTGGCAGAAAACGGGTGTATGTGATGCGCCGCATCCAAAGCCTGCAACTCGGCGGTCGGCATGTGATTGGTGATGGTCGACATCAGAGAATCTCCTGCAAAAGCGGTTGCTCGTCACAATATGATCAAATTTTGTGCTGTCAATCGAATCGAACTGAATCAATCGCCTGTCAAAGCGTCGGACATCAGTTCCATCCCTTGTTCAATGTCCTGTGCAGTCGCTTTCGCCACATTTTCGGCATCCCCCGCGCGCAAAGCCGAGATGATGTCCTTGTGCCGGTCAGGCAAGCTATGAGTGCCAAATCGCCCGCATACAACGCGCAGGGAAGGGCCAAACCGCAACCACAGCCGCTCGGCCAAATCGTTGAGAATCGGAGCATCCGCATGTGCATAGAGCGTTTCGTGAAACTGATGGTTCAAACGCAGGTAGCCGCTGACATTTCCATCTACGATGGTCTGATCCAATCGCTGATCAAGCCGCTCAAGCTGGTCGATGTCTAGGGGTGTCACGGTGGCAGTTGCGCGGCGAGAAAGCTCTGATTCTATTGATATTCTTGCGAATATCATCTGTTCAACATCGGCGTTGGACAGCAGCGGAACGCTGACGCGGCGATTGCCCTGAAACATAAGCGCGCCGTCCGAAATCAACCGCCGGATTGCTTCGCGCACCGGAGTCATTCC
This sequence comes from Ruegeria sp. BF12, assembly GCF_056538705.1. NCBI lineage: Bacteria > Pseudomonadati > Pseudomonadota > Alphaproteobacteria > Rhodobacterales > Roseobacteraceae > Ruegeria > Ruegeria sp. BF12. Next base: position 48,808 of record NZ_JBQFTP010000010.1, read on the forward strand.
GACCCCAAGCGAATCAGTCAGACCTTGTATCGTGACGGGCTGTCCAGGGACCAGTTCCCCGTACATGATCTGTGATCTCAGGGTTTGGTACACCTGCTCATGCGCCGGTCTCTTTCCTTCACTCTCATGGGCGCCGGATGCTTTATTTTTGATCAAATCCAAGTGGTTTACCCTGTTTCCCGTGGTGTTGTCTTGCCAGAAGCCTGACCTCGTGAAACCATACGATGGATCGAGCAAAAACGCAAAACTTGATCAAATCCAAAAAAAAGGGAAAATACCCGTACATTCGCAGGGAGAGAAATATGTCAATCAAAACGCTGACGCTGACGGCAATCGTCGCGCTGGGGACTTCGGCGGCCTTTGCCGAAGAGGTGCGCGTCTATAACTGGTCCGACTACATCGACGAAGAACTGCTGAAGAAATTCGAGGAAGAGACGGGCCTGACCCTTATCTACGACGTGTTCGACAGCAACGAGGTACTGGAAACCAAGATGCTGGCCGGGGGCTCGGGCTATGACGTGGTGGTGCCATCGGGCACTTTCCTTCAGCGTCAGATACAGGCTGGCGCGTTTCAGGAGTTGGACTCAGCCAAACTGTCCAACGCTGGCAATTTGTGGGACGTCATTCAGGAACGCACTTCTGGGTATGACCCGAACAACGCCTATTCGATCAACTACATGTGGGGAACCACAGGTCTTGGCCTCAATGTCGACAAGGTCAAGGAAGCGCTGGGTGAAGACGTTGCCCTGAACAGCATGGACCTTGTTCTGAAACCGGAGAACATGGAAAAGCTCGCCTCGTGCGGGGTGCATTTCCTTGACGCTCCGGCCGAGATCATTCCGATGGTTCTACAATACATCGGCGAAGACCCGGACAGCCACGACCCCGACGTGATTGGTAAGGCCGAAGAAATCCTCGCTGGTGTCCGTCCGCATGTTCAGAAGTTCCACAGTTCGGAATACATCAATGCGCTGGCAAACGGTGACATCTGTGTGGCTGTTGGCTGGTCGGGTGACGTTCTGCAAGCTCGGGACCGCGCAGCCGAGGCGGACAACGGTGTGAACATCGAATACCATCCCTTCGCCGAAGGTTCGCTGATGTGGTTCGACCAGATGGCCATCCCGGCAGATGCTCCGAACCCGGATGGCGCGCACCAGTTTCTGAACTTCATTCTGGACGCCAACAACATGGCGGCAGCCTCGAACTATGTGTACTACGCCAACGGTAACAAGGCCTCGCAAGAGTTCCTTGAGGAAGACGTGATCGGCGATCCTGCGATCTATCCGGATGATGCAACAATGCAAAATCTCTACATCACGACGCCCTACCCGTCGAAAACACAGCGCGTGGTGACGCGCATGTGGACCAAGATCAAATCGGGCACCTGATCCGAAGTATCTGAGCAAGGCGGCCTGTCCGCCTTGCTGTTCCAATCAGACTGTCTAACGGGGGCCGTTTTGAACACTACCGTCTTTGCGCCGTGGGAAGATCCACAGGCGAAACCATTGATCCAATTCCAGAATGTAACCAAACGTTTTGGTGGGTTCACGGCCATCGACAACCTGTCTTTGGACATTTTCGAAAAGGAGTTCTTTGCTCTGCTGGGTCCGTCCGGCTGCGGCAAAACCACCATGATGCGGATGCTGGCCGGGTTCGAGACGCCGACCGAAGGGCATATTCTGCTGGGCGGCCAGGACATCGACCCTGTGCCACCGAACAAACGGGCGGTGAACATGATGTTCCAGTCCTACGCGCTGTTTCCGCACTTAAGTATTTGGGAAAACATCGCTTTCGGTCTCCGCCGAGACAACATGCCAAAGCATGACCTTGAGGATCGCGTCGAAGAAATGCTGCGCCTGACCCGGCTGGAACAGTTTGCCCGCCGTAAACCACACCAGATCTCGGGCGGTCAACGTCAGCGGGTGGCACTGGCGCGTTCTCTGGCCAAGGCACCGAAACTGCTGCTGCTGGACGAACCTCTGGGCGCGCTGGACAAGAAACTGCGGCAGGACACGCAGTTTGAGCTAATGGATATCCAGGAAAAGACCGGCACAACATTCGTGATCGTGACCCACGATCAGGAAGAGGCTATGACCGTTGCCAGCCGCGTAGCCGTGATGGATCAAGGAAGGCTGATGCAGGTGGAAACACCGGACCGCATCTATGAAAACCCGAACTCGGTCTATGTCGCGGATTTCATCGGCGATGTGAACATCATCGAAGGCCGGGCCTCGTCCAACGGTGACGATACCTATCAGATCGACTGGGCCGAGGGGCAGTCGCCGTTGACGGCGACCTCGGCCAACGGGTTTTCGCAGGGACAGACCTGTCACCTTGCGATCCGGCCCGAAAAAGTGACGATCTCGGCAGACCGCCCGGCAGATGCCATCAATGCGGTGCAGGGCAAGGTTCACGACATCGCCTATCTGGGCAATCTCTCCACCTATCACGTTGAACTGCCGAACGGCACGATTATCAAGGCACAGACGGCCAACACTCGCCGTATCTCGCGCCGGTCGTTTACATGGGAAGACCCGGTCTGGCTGTCCTGGACAGCAACCGCCGCGGTTTTGCTGGCAAGCTGATGCGCCGCGCGTTTCTGATTGCCGTTCCGTATGTCTGGCTGCTGGTGCTGTTTCTGGTGCCGTTTTTGATCGTCCTGAAAATTTCACTTTCGGATACCGAGCTAGCCATTCCGCCTTACACGCCGACGCTGGACCTGTCGCAGGGGTGGGCGGGAATCAAAGGCTTCTTCAGTCAATTGGACTTCGAAAACTATGTCTGGCTGACCGAGGATGATCTCTATTGGAAGGCCTATCTGTCCAGCGTCAAGATCGCCCTGATCTCGACGGCGCTGACCCTGCTGGTGGGCTATCCCATCGCATACGGTATGGCCCGTGCGCCAGAGGAATGGCGCCCGACGCTTATGATGCTGGTGATCCTGCCGTTCTGGACCTCGTTCCTGATCCGGGTCTACGCGTGGATGGGTATTCTGTCCAACGAAGGGTATCTGAACCAGATCTTGTTGTGGCTGGGTATCATCTCGACCCCGCTGACCATTCTGAACACGAACACGGCGGTCTATATCGGCATCGTCTACACCTATCTGCCGTTCATGATCCTGCCGATCTATTCCTCGCTGGAGCGTATGGACGGGTCGCTAATCGAAGCGGCCGAGGACTTGGGCTGCTCCCGGATTCAGGCGTTCTGGCTGGTGACTATTCCGCTGTCTCGCCCCGGCATCATTGCAGGTTGTTTCCTAGTGATGATCCCGGTGATCGGTGAATTCGTGATCCCTTCTTTGCTCGGCGGTTCCGGCACCCTGATGATCGGTAAAGTGCTGTGGGAAGAGTTCTTCTCGAACCGCGACTGGCCGGTGGCCAGCGCTGTTGCCGTGGTCTTGCTGCTGATCCTCGTGATCCCGATCGTGCTGTTCCAGCGCAACCAGCAGAAACAGACGGAGGCTGAGCAATGAACAGGATGAGCTGGTTCAACGCGGTCTCGCTGACTTTGGGATTCGCGTTCCTCTACATCCCGATGGTCATTCTGATCATCTTCAGCTTCAACGAAAGCAAACTGGTCACAGTATGGGCGGGGTTTTCAACCAAATGGTACGGTGAACTGGCTCAGAACGAAGCGTTTCTGGACGCGGCCTGGGTCACAATCAGGGTGGCTGTGTTCTCGTCGACGCTGGCGACTATTTTGGGCACGGCTGCGGCTTATGTGCTGGTGCGCGGCGGGCGGTTCTTTGGCCGCACGCTGTTTTCCGGCATGATCTACGCGCCTCTTGTGATGCCCGAAGTGATCACGGGTCTGTCGCTGCTGCTGCTGTTTATCGGCATCGGACTGGACCGGGGCATTCTGACCATCGTTCTGGCGCACACCACATTCTCGATGTGTTTCGTGTCAGTCGTGGTGTCCTCACGCCTTGTGACTTTTGATAAGTCATTGGAAGAAGCCGCTTTGGATCTGGGCTGTTCGCCCGCGCAGGCGTTTCGTCTTGTGACACTGCCCATCATTGCGCCTGCGGTAATTTCGGGTTGGTTGCTGGCGTTCACCCTGTCTCTGGACGATCTGGTGATTGCGTCGTTTACGTCGGGCCCGTCGGCGACGACTTTGCCGATTAAGATTTTCTCGGCCGTACGCCTTGGCGTCAGTCCCGAGATCAACGCCTTGTCAACCATCATGATTGCGGTCGTAACGGTTGGCGTCATCACCGCCTCTCTGGTCACGAAACGGGCAATGGTGCGGCAAAAACAGGATGAACTTGCCGCTGCGCGCACCGAATGAAGCGTCTGTTCCCGGATTACACTTATGGCCCCGGGCCGCGGCAGAACTGCTGGTGGGACGAAACGATTGCGGCGCCGGATTGGCCAATTCTCGATGGCGATCTGAGCGTAGACGTCGCCATTTTAGGCGGCGGGTTCACGGGCCTTTCGGCAGCGCTGCATCTGGCCGAGGCCGGTACATTCGTCGCCGTATTGGAGGCTGCGACCCCAGGCTGGGGGGCTTCAGGCCGTAACGGCGGGTTCTGTTGCCTTGGCGGGTCCAAGCTGAGCCATTCGGCCATGGTCCGGCAATTCGGCTTGAACGCTGCACAGTCATACCAGCAGGCCGAAGGTGACGCTGTCCAATTGGTTGCCGATCTGCTGGAGACACACCAGATCGACGCCGATACGCATTCAAACGGGGAAACCCAGTTGGCGCATTCCGCACGGGCGATGGAAAAGCTGCGCCGTACAGCCGAAGACTCGGGCATCTTGCACGAAGCAGGCGAATTGCTGGGGCTGGGGTTTGGGGGTGACTTTCACGGCGGGTACACCAATCCGGTCGGGTTTGGCCTGAACCCCAGGAAGTACCTGTTTGGGCTCGCCTCTGCTGCGGAATCTCAAGGCGCTCGCCTTTTTCAGAAAACGGCGGCTGAAAGCATCCGAAAGACGAAAGCCGGCTTCGAAGTTCAGACTGGAACGGGACTTATCCGCGCTGCGAACGTGCTGATCTGCACCAACGGGTACTCCAGCGAAGACGTTCCGCAATGGTTGTCGGGCCGGTACATGCCCGCACAGTCCACTGTTCTGGTGACGCAGCCCCTGTCTGAGCCCGAGTTGCAGGCGCAGGGCTGGACTTCGGATCAGATGTGTTACGACACCCGAAACTTGCTGCACTATTTCCGCCTGATGCCCGACCGGCGGTTTTTGTTTGGTATGCGCGGTGGGTTGCGGTCTTCGCCCAAGGCTGAGGCCGCAATTCGCAGAACAGCTCAGCAAGACTTTCGGCGCATGTTCCCGGAATGGGCGGACGTAGAAGTTAGCCACATGTGGTCCGGAATGGTTTGCCTGTCCCGAAATTTGACGCCCTATGCCGGGCCAGTACCCAATCAGTCGGGCATATTTGCCGCCTTCGCCTATCATGGGAATGGTGTCGCGATGGGGACATACTGCGGACGCGCCCTTGCACGCATGGTCCTGAACCAGCCAGACGAACTGCCCGAACCGATTACGCAGCCTCCAGCGCGGTTTCCCCTTGGGGCGTGGCGACGTGCGCTGATGCCGCCAGCCTATGCTGCGATGGCGATCGCTGATCTCTGGTCGCTTTAAAGCACGGCGACTTCCAGCTCCAGCGACACAGCATAATCCGCGGCCCCGTTTTCGATGCGCCAAAGGCAATAGGCCGCCATGCGCCAAGCATACCAAGGGCGCAACTCGGTAAATCGCGCGACCGTTTCGGGGTGATCATAGGCGGCCAGAAACCGCTCTTCTTCCGCCGGGCTGAGTGGATATCCCCGATATAGCCGTTGCATGGCAGGCGACAGGAACATTGCGATGTCCTCGCAAGGGTCGCCCCTAGCTGGGCATTGCCAGTCAATCAGGGTCATGCCCGACTGTGAGACAAGAATGTTTCCCGCTACCGTATCGCCGTGAATAAGGCATGTTCGCGCGGTCGGGGCAACGTGACCTGCCGGATATAGCTGTGCCAGGCGGGCCCGCGTGTCCGACCGGCATTCGCTCAGAATGCGCTCTGTGTGCTCAGACAGATCCGCGCTGCCATTGCATCCGTCCGGCACCCGAACTGCGGCATCGAGCTTGTGCAGTTTACGCAACAACTTCGCAACATCCTCCGGCCCCTCTTTCCAAGGCGATCCAGGGGCGTGATCGTAGAATACCCAATTGCCCGTGTCATGCGCTCCGGTCGCGCGCAGGCGCGGAACGAACCCCGTTGGTTCCAAGGCGCGCAGGCATTGCGCTTCATGGTCTGGGTCGTTGCGAAACAGGGGATTGCGCGGCGTTGCGCGATACAGTTTCAGAACCTTGTCACCGCCGCCGCCCAGTACTTTCCAGACCTGGTTGGTGCGCCCCCCATACAACGTCTGAAACTCCGCGCCGGGCTTGACAAGGCCACGGGCACGAAGGGCGTCGATAAGATCAGGTGGGGGGCAAGTCGGGGCAGGCAGCGGGTTCACCAGTTGGGTTAGTGAGTCGATTTTGCCAAGGTTTGGCCTGTCGCGCCCTGCAGATCAAGCTTCGGCTCTGACCCCCGACACCGTCGTGGCGGAAACAACTTGGCCGCTTGCCAGCGTCAGCATCACCTGATTTTCCGCAACCTGAGCTTCGACGACCTGATTGTAGGCGGCAGCCAACTGTTGCGACAGCAACTTGTCCCCGTCATAGCTTTCCAGCGTCGCCGAGTAACTGCCCGCCGCCAAAGGCTGGCCGTCGCTACCCTTACCTGCCCAGACTGTTCTCGTGTCGGTCGTTGAAACGGTAAGGCGGTCGACGACAGTGCCGTCGCTGTCGCGGATGACCATGACTGCTTTGTTCGCCGTGGGCTCGGCCTTGGCAAACAGGTCCACAGGTTCGCCTTCAAAGTTGAAAGCCGATGGCGCACGCACGTTCATGCCGACCCATTTGCCGAGTTTATCAAGATTGGAGCCACCAAGAGTTTGGCTGAGCGCCGACAACATATCATTGGTTTGAACTTGTTGCTCGACCATCGAAAATTGCGCCAGTTGCGAGGCATATTCCGACGCATCCAAAGGCTTTAGCGGGTCCTGATTCTGGGCCTGCACGGTCAGCATTTTCAGAAATGTTTCGAAATCCGACGCCAGCCCCGTGCTTTTTTGCGTTTTCGCGTTTTGCGATTGCACAGGGGTTTGGGTGTTCTGTTGGGTGGGCGTAATCATGATCACAACCTCATGTCGATACGGCCGACGAGGCCGGTTCTTGAAAGGGGTGGGGCCTTGGTTTGTGGGTCCAGGGCCTGAGCTGTTTCTGCAGACAATTCTGCCTCGGAGTTGGGGCGATCCTGTCTGGCGTCCGAGTGCGTCCCGAGGTCAAACGACAGATCGCCGAGGCCGAGATTTCTGAACTCCTCTTCCAAAACCGAAAGGTGCCGGCGCATCATGTCCAAGGTTTCGGGGCGTTCCGCGGCAATTGTCATGTGCAGGCCATCGTCTCGGCCATTCAATACGATGGAAACGCGACCCAGTTCTTCAGGGTTTAGCGCAATCTCGACGACTCCGGATTGCGGTTGCGCATTAATGACGGCCGCCATTTGCCCCGCAATCGCCCGAGCCGTTTCCAAGCGGGCCGTCGTTGTCAAAGAATGAGTCGTCTGCGCGCCGTCCCTGCTGGTCGAAACGGGCAGAGAATCTCTGAGCGGTTGGGTTTCTTCCACGTCCAGCGCTATTTGTGCGTCGTTCTGCGTGCGGGACTTTTCGAGGGCGAATAATTGCATCTGAGCGATGCTCAGCGCTCGGTCCGGCGTGAGTTTCGGCTGGTGCGTAGAAATGGGTGCAGGCGAATGCTGCGCTTCCTGCCGGTCCATCGCAGGTTTCACGGTCGGGCCGACCACCTCCCTTGCGGGTGTTTCAGGGGTTTGCAACTTTGATTTGACTGGTTCCGGTCTTGGTTGCCCTTCTGAAGATTGGATAGGTGTAAAATGTTCAACCGTGTCTTTCCGAGAGTTCTGAGTGACCTTTCGCGCGTTTTGGTTTTCCGAGTCCGGCTTAACGAAACTTACTTGTGTGTCGGGGCGTCCGTCTGCTTCCGAAATCTGTTCGTTCAGGTCAGGCGAAGTTGCCTGTACGGCATGGCCGACAGGTTCGGCCAAGGTTGGCTTTGCATTCTGTGCCACCTGCAAATCAGCCTGCGGGGGATCGACAAGGACTTCTGCCTCCCCCTTTGGGTCGATGTCTTCAGCCTCTGTATCATCGTCTGTTTCTTTAATCTTGGGATCCGGGGCCGCGATCTCATCGCTAGGCGCATCGCCGTGTTGCTTCAACACGGTGGCAAAATCTGCGCCGGCGTCTTCGCCCGGTTCATTAACGGTCGCTTGGGTTTTTGTGGCTGCGGTCGGCGAGGCTGTCACCACAGAAATGAGATTGGGCATTTTGCTCCGGCTCCGGTTGTGTGACCTGAAACTTGCCCGCAGGAAGTTACGTTTATTTTAACCGCTTTCGCCTTTGATCAAGAAAGTTCGATGCAAATTTCGGAGAAAGCAATGAAGGTTTCTGCGACCCTTCCACTGGCTCAAGCGCCCTCACAATCTGAGAAACTTCGTGCTGCGGCTGTCGAGCTGGAGGCAGCGTTTCTTGGTGAAATGTTGAAGTCAGCGGGGCTGGGCAAAGCACGGCAGACCTTTGGTGGCGGTGCGGGCGAGGATCAGTTCGCCTCGTTTCTCGTTCAGCACCAGGCCCGAGAGCTGGCCAAAACCGGCGGCGTCGGTCTGTCCGAAATTCTGTTCCAGTCCATGATGGAGAAAACCCTTGCCGACGAAGCCTGAGATAAATCTGATTAAGTCCCTTGAAGAGGTTCTGGAACTAGAGAGAACCGCACTTGTTCAGGGAGATCTGGACCGGTTGCACCACACGGCGCCGGAAAAGGAAAAGCTGATTGGCGCGATCAACGATCTCGAAGTCTTGGACAGTGATGAGTTAATTCGCCTGCGGAAAAAGGTCGAGCGGAACCAGGCGTTGCTGAACAGCGCCGCTGACGGGATTCGCGCCGTGGCCAATCGCATGGCCGAATTGCGACGCGTGCGACAGGAATTCAGCACCTATGGGGCGGACGGGCAGCGCAACGGATTCGCCGTACGACAACACGTGAAGTTGGAAAAACGGGCATAGTTATAGGTTTGATTCAAATGCGAAATTTCTGACCTTCCCGCTTTAGCACTCCGTTAGGGGATCGGCGTCAAAGGTGTTCGGGCACCTGGAAACAGCAGGTGGCGCGAACAGCCCGACGGCGGATCGCACCGATCAGAAAGACGTCAAAGCCCGCACGAGTGGCGGGGTGAGCATGGGCGCAAAGGGCCCGAACGGAAAAGGAAGAAAGCTAATGTCCAGCATTCTGACAAACAATGGCGCGATGGTTGCGCTGCAAACACTCAAGTCGGTCAACAAGGACCTCGGGGCGACACGGAACGCTATTTCGACGGGTAAGGACGTTGCAACCGCAAAAGACAACTCGGCCGTTTGGGCGATTTCCAAAGTCATGGAATCGGATGTCAAAGGCTTCAACGCGATCAAGGACAGCCTCGCACTGGGTGAATCCACCGTTGCGGTTGCGCGAAACGCGTCTGAAACCGTCACCGACCTGCTGAACCAGATGAAAGGAAAAATCGTAGCGGCGCAGGAAGAAAACGTTGATCGCGACAAGATCAACGCGGACGTGACTGCGCTCAAGGGGCAGATCAACTCGGTGGTGAAGGCCGCCCAGTTCAACGGTCTGAACCTTGTGGACGGATCGACCGGGTCTGCATCCATTCTGGCTTCGTTGGATCGTGACAACGCGGGCGGTGTGACGGCTTCGTCGATCAGTGTGGCCGGGCAAAACCTGTCGACCGGTGGCTATGTGACCAAGGCGGTATTCGACGGTTCGACCGGCTCGTCCACCGGCAATGACCGCGTCGGTGCGACCATTGCAAACACCGCCACTTCGGCAACCGCGCTGGTGACCGATGAATCCAGTGGTGCTTTTGCCGCTGGTGACAAGGTGGTCGTTGCCATCGACGATCAAGTCGTGTCCTACACCGTGACAGCGGCAGACGCCGCCGCGACCACCACCGGCGATATCGTCGCCGTAGGACTGAAAGCCAAAATCGAAGAGATGGGCATCACCGGTCTTACCGTTGGGTACGACTCGGGTACACAGGGTACTTTGGCCATCACGAACAACACTGGTCGTGACGTGTCGTTCTCGGCTCAGTTCGTGAATGCGGGTTCGGGTGGTCTGGGTGCTATGGCGGGCTTGGATGTGTCCACCGGTGCGGGTGCAACGGCAGCACTGGCTACGATTGAAACTCTGATCGACACCTCGATCGACGCATCGGCAGCCTTCGGTTCGGCTCAGGGCCGGATCGAGACCCAGAAAGAGTTTATTTCGAACCTGGCGGACTCGTTCAAATCCGGTATCGGCTCATTGGTCGATGCGGATATGGAAGAGACTTCGGCACGTCTGCAGGCCCTTCAGGTTCAGCAGCAGCTGGCCACCCAGTCGCTGTCGATTGCCAATCAGGCACCGCAGTCGATCCTGTCGCTGTTCCGCTAAGTTCAGGAACTTGGTCGGGGCGCGGCGACGCGCCCCGATACTGACCGCCGAGTGGCGGATTACTGGAAGGATTTCAAGTGACACCGCAAGCCCTTGCTCAACGCGCATACGCACAGACCGCTGCGCCAACACGCACACCGCGCGATACCGAATACGAAGCGATTTCAAAAATAACACGCCGTCTCAAGGCCGCCGCCGCCCGGCAAAAATCCGATTTTGGTGGGTTCGTTCAGGCGTTGCACGAAAACCGTCGCCTTTGGACGGTATTGGCCAGCGGCGTAACGGATTCGGATAATGCGTTGCCCAATGAATTGCGGGCACGGATTTTCTATCTGGCTGAGTTTACAGAACTACACAGCAGTCAGGTGTTGGGCAACAAAGCGTCGGTTGAACCTCTGCTTGAGATCAACATGGCGGTTCTGCGTGGTCTGCGGCAAATGGGGGCCACCTGATGGCAGGGTTGGTTTTGAAGTTAGCGCCGAAAGAGCGGGTTTTGATCAATGGTGTGGTCGTGGAAAACGGAGACCGTCGCAGCCGGTTCTCGATCATGACGCCCGAGGCGAATGTCCTTCGCTTGCGGGACGCCATCCATCCGGACGAAGTGAACACGCCTGTTCGACGTGTATGCTATGCTGCGCAGTTGGTGCTGTCGGGCGATATGGAACCTGACCGGGCGCGCCAACAGCTGTTGCGGCGCGTTGAGGAACTGAGCCAGGTCTTCACGGATGCGGACAGTCGCAGGGTTTTGGCTGAGGCAACTGAAGCTCTGCTGGCCGAGCAATACTACAAATGCCTCAAGGCCCTGCGTGCGCTGTTGCCGCGCGAAGAACGGCTGATGGCCTATCAGCAATGACGTTCCAGCCGGTCATACCTTCGGGCGGGATCGTCGGCTGGCGGATCCTGCAGCGGACATATGACGCGCAGATCGACAGTTTTTCCGCCTCCGCCGTCAACAAAAGGGACAGCGAGTACTTTCTGGAGAACATAAAAAAGGTCCAAACGGCAGAGGATCTGGTGGCCGACCGCCGGTTGCTACAAGTCGCGCTGGGCGCTTTTGGGTTAGAGTCCGATCTGGATAACCGCTATTTCATCCAGAAAATCCTGTCTGATGGAACCAAGGCCCAAGATGCTCTGTCAAACCGCCTGTCCGACAAAAGGTATCGACAGTTCTCCGACGCGTTTGGGCTAGGGCCGGGTGAGGTGCGCAAGACCGGGCTGATTACAAATATGGAGGAAGTCGCCCGCGACAACGTGGTGTCCCGTTTCGAAGTCGCGGTAGGCGTGTCGGATGAAACGATGCGGATCGCATTGTATGCACAACATGCGCTGAGCGACCTCGCCGCAAAAGTTGGCAGCACAGACACCAAGTGGTTCGATTTGATGAGCTTGCCTCCGCTGCGCAGCATGATGGAAACGGCGCTTGGGTTGCCGTCCAGTTTTGGCCAACTGAACATCGACAGACAGCTTGAAGTCTTCAAGGACAGGTTGTCAGGACTGACCGGGTCCGATGATCTGGGCCAATTCAAGGATGAAGCGGCAATAGAGCGGCTTACGGATCAGTTTCTAGCCCGCAGTCAGATTGCGCAGCTGGAAAGCACGATCTCTCCTGCGCAGACCGCACTGATTCTGCTGGGGGGGTGACGCACTTCGTTCATGGTCTCAGCAGACGCTGGTCGCCGATTTGGAAGCCCGTAGTTTGTACCGCAGTCTGGTTGGAAAACACCGATGGATCGTGCGTGTCAGGCGTTCAAAACGGTGTCTGCCGAGGTCCTGAGAGCGTAGCATTCAACGGGTTGTGATACGTTGTGGAGCTTGACGTCCCCAAGCGGAAGAGCATTGGCGCACGCTGGCAAGATATCCGCAGAGACGACGATCCTTTGGTTCACCGTTTTACCGTATTCCCCCAAACGTGCGGCGATATTCGCGGCCTGTCCGATCACTGTAAAGTCCAGCCGTTCACGCGAGCCGACATTGCCGTAGGTCACGCGTCCGTAAGCGACACCGATCGAGCAATCGCAATGGGTGTCGGAACCTGATTGACGCAGTTCTCCAAGCTTTTCAACAATTTCAACCGCGGATCGTTGGGCGTTGCTGCGCGCAGAGATAGAGTCCTCGCCCGCAGGAAAAACGGCCAGAACAGCGTCACCGATGAATTTCAGAACTTCGCCCCCGTGATCATGCACGATGCCTGATACGGTTTCGAAAAAGTCGTTCAAAAGGTTGATATACGCCTCGCGTCCAAGCCGTTCTTCCAGGCTGGTCGAGTTGCGCAGATCGCAGAACATGATAGCGGCATCAATCTCATCGCCGTCACCGCGACGGATCTCACCGCCCAGCACACGCGCGCCCGAACGTTTGCCCACATAGGTTTCAAGCAGCACCTGAGCGTTTTCGCGCTGCATGAAGACCTCATAGAACCGGGCGATCACCAAAGAGCATTCGAACACCAGCCCAAGGTTTTCCGTGGTGAAGCCGTCCGGATGATCGCAGGTCAGGGTCAGGACATTGGTGCGCCCATCCGAGAATCGCAGGGGCATGGCCACATAATCGGTCGCGCCTTTTGCCCGCAGATCCTCCATGATCGGAAAACTGTTTTGCGGATTTTCGGCGTTCAATCGCTGGCGCACACCGCCCAGCCCGTTGGACACATGTCGTAGGGGGCTGTTGATATAGGCCGGGTGATCGTGGATTTCATAAGTGGGAACATTGGTCGAGATTTCAGCCTCGCCCTTTTCCCAGATGTAGTGTTTTCCCGCGATCAACGGATGCAAGGACCAAGTCAGGATGCTGAGACGCTGAATGGCGATGCCATGTTCCAGCATTTTCTCGGCCAGTGCTTTGGTGAAGCCTTCTGGGGTATCGTTTTCGGACGCGCCCCGCATCAGCCAGTCGATCAGAGGGCCGCTGATATTGCCGTCATCGGGCTCTCGCAGGTGGTTGTCGCCCAAATCAATATTGGTATAGGCATTGGGCATGAACCCGATATGCCCCTGAATGGCGACGCTTTCGGGAAGGGCTTCTTCATAGGCCCAGACGGAGTTGGCCAGCCGCTCACCGTCAAGGATGACGTCGTGATAGGTTGCGGTGCCCTTGAAAGGGCAAAAGGTCTGCAATTCGGTCTCGCCGCTCAGATCAACATGCACGTCTGCTCGCGGGATGTAGATCGTCGGCGGAAGACGCGTTTCATACATGACCTTGGCGTTATGGCTTTCGGCCAAAAGGGTCTCATCCCGGTAAATCGCGATCCGACCGTTCAACCGCTCAACTGAGATCCCATAGCCTTTGGTTCTTGGTGTGGCGTGGACGTTCATAATCAACCTCCCTGGCACGGGTCCCTATAGGATGGGCCCTGGGACGCGATTTTCCAAGAGGGGGTCTCGGCATTTTTACCGCACGATAGCTGTGCGGTAAGGTCGGTTCAGACCATCTGAATCACATCTTTTTCGATGGACAGCATATAGCCTTTCTTGGCGATGTTCTTGACCAGCAACTCGCTGACCATCTGATTGCCCAAAGCATCGCGCAGCCGTTTGATCCGTGTGGCACCGGCGGCCTCGTCACAATCAGCAGCGTCCTTGCCGGAAATCACCCCTTCGATCTGGGCGCCAGACAGCACTTCGTCATCCAACCGGGATTCCGCCAGCACAGACAGGGTTTCCATGGCCGCCGGGGTCAGCTTGAAATCCATGTTGTTCAGGTAAACGGTGTTCTCCTCGCGGCTGATCAGCAGGGATGTCACCTGAATACCAGTGCGTTCGATCTGGGCCATCCGGCGGTTCAACATCACCAGCATTACCAGAAACACCAGCGCCGTTACCAGCATGGCGCTGGCAAAGACCAGCAGCACGAAAATCACCATGCGATAGCTGGACAGAGTGTCGGCAAAGGCGGTGCCGGATTGAGCCAGAATCTCCAACAACCGGATTTCGGTCTGTGAGGTCAGGTCGCTTTCGACAAACAGCCGCTCCACGCGCGCATTGAAGGCGTTGGCGTCCGGCAGGGTCCAGAACAGGAAAACGGCGGCTGTGACAAGAATCAGGATGATCGCCGCAATGCCCGCACCAACCAGTCTTGATCCTGACCGTCTGGCTTCAGTAACGGAGATAGAATTGTCCGGCATTGGCCTTCCTTTTTTCCAATCCTTCCGGCCCAAAGACGGACATCACATTCAACAAGGTCCAGCCCGACGCCTTGAGGCGTTGCGAGACCTCTTGTTGGGCCTGGCCTTTGTCACAGGCCGAAACCTGCATCACACCGTAGTGCAGCCGCAGAGGGTTGTCCTGCTTGGCCTTGTAATCCGCATAGCACTCGGCCGACGCGGCGGTTCCAAGCGATATCAGGGCCGCAACGGCCAGAGAAGAGAGGATCGGTTTCATAGGCCGCATCCTGCGCATGGCTTGGCCCGATATTCAATAACCTAAGGGGTTTGAGGCGCGTGATATCCGATAACAACCGCCCGTTATTGCTTGTCTGAGGAGGGTGGACCCAGTTTCGGGGCATCAAGTTTGCGGTCTGCCCCGGATCGCCCCGAAACATCAGGAAGGACACGCACCATGCACCGCAAGTTCATCGCATTAATCGTAGCCACTGCAATTACCATCACGGGCGTCTCGGTCTCGCAGGCGCGGGCGGCGGATGCCAAGGATATCCTTGGGGGGCTTGCCGCCATCGCGATCATTGGCGCCGGGGTTCATTACTATAATCAGGAAAAGCGCAAGAACCGGACGACGCGGCAACAGACCTACACGCCGCAGCCGTATGTGGCCCAGCCCAGTTACCCAGTGCGCCCCCTGCCGCAACACGTTGCGCGGTACGACCTGCCACAGCAATGTCTGCGCACCTATAACGCCTATTCAAACAACCATCCGCTTCTGGCACCGAGCTGCCTCAAGAAGCACTACAAACATGCCAATAGCCTGCCGCAAGAGTGCAAGGTCGGTTTCTGGAATGGCAAAAAGGTGAAGCGGGCATACGAACCCGCATGCCTGCGCCAGCAAGGATACCGCGTCGTTTACAAGTAATCACTTTCGAGCAGGAGCGGTGCCACAGAAGCACCGTGCAGGAGAGGGTGGCGCAAGCCGCCCTCTCTTTTTGTCTTGCGATGGGGCGCGAAACGCGGTTTTCGGTGGGCATGACAAACCCTGATTATTCAATTGAACAGGCGGCAGTCGCGCAAGGATATCTGCGTATTGCTGGTGTGGATGAAGTTGGCCGCGGGCCTTTGGCCGGGCCGGTGGTCGCAGCGGCCGTGATTTTGAACCCCGAAGATATTCCCGAGGGGTTGAACGATTCCAAGAAGCTGACGGCCAAACGGCGTGTTGCATTGGACGCTGCTGTGCGCGACCGGGCCGAGTTCGCCATAGCCGAGGCTACGGTTGCCGAGATTGACGAACACAACATCTTGCGGGCCTCGCATCTGGCGATGGAGCGCGCGGTTGCGGCGCTGGACCCGCCGCCGGACTATTTGCTGATCGACGGAAATATGATCCCGCGGGGTCTGACGATCCCAGCGCAGGCGGTCGTCAAAGGCGATGCGCATTCGGTGTCGATTGCGGCAGCTTCGATCATCGCCAAAAACTGGCGCGATCAACTGATGGTGGATTTGGCGCAACAGCATCCCGGCTATGGATGGGAAAAGAATGCGGGCTATCCGTCAAAACAACACAGAGAAGCACTGCAAAATCTCGGCGTGACCCCACATCATAGGCGTTCGTTCAAACCGGTACACAATATCTTGTATCAAGAGTAAATCGTAAGCTGCTGATTCAAAAAAGAAATTGACGGCGAATCGACTTTGACTCATCCTTGTCTCAACCAAATGAGCGCAAAAGCGCCGTGGAACTTGAGGCAGAGATATGACAACGACCAAGACAAAGGGCGCAACCGCGCTCCCTTTAAACACGATTCTATCTGGCGACTGCATCGACGTGATGAACAGTCTGCCTGCGGAGTCGGTTGACCTGATTTTCGCGGATCCGCCCTATAACCTGCAGCTCAAAGGCCAGTTGCACCGCCCGGACAACAGCCAGGTGGATGCGGTCGACGATCACTGGGATCAGTTCTCGAGCTTTGGCGTCTATGACCAGTTCACCCGCGAATGGCTGAAGGCCGCGCATCGTCTGCTCAAGCCGAATGGCGCGATTTGGGTGATTGGGTCTTACCACAACATTTTCCGCGTTGGTTCGGCTCTGCAGGACGCCGGGTACTGGATTCTGAATGACGTCGTGTGGCGTAAATCGAACCCGATGCCGAATTTCCGAGGCAAGCGGTTTACCAACGCGCATGAGACAATGATCTGGGCGTCTAAGCGTGAAGGTGCCAAGTACACGTTCAACTACGAAGCTCTGAAGGCGCTGAACGAAGGCGTACAGATGCGTAGCGATTGGGTGCTGCCGATCTGCACCGGCCATGAACGCCTCAAGGATGAAAACGGCGACAAGGCTCATCCAACGCAAAAGCCGGAATCGCTGCTGCACCGTGTCCTGATCGGCTCGACCAATCCGGGCGACGTCGTGCTGGACCCGTTCTTTGGCACAGGTACAACCGGTGCCGTTGCCAAGATGCTGGGCCGCGAGTTCATCGGGATCGAGCGTGAGGAAAGCTATCGCAAGGTCGCCGAGAAGCGCATCTCGAAGGTGCGCAAATTCGACCGCGAAGCGCTGGAAGTCAGCGCCAGCAAACGCGCTGAGCCGCGTGTGCCCTTTGGCCAGTTGGTCGAACGCGGCATGCTGCGCCCGGGCGAGGAGCTTTATTCCATGAACCAGCGCCACAAGGCCAAGGTCCGTGCGGATGGCACGCTGGTTGGGCAAAACGTCAAAGGTTCGATCCATCAGGTCGGCGCGCACTTGGAAAACGCACCGTCCTGCAATGGCTGGACCTACTGGTGCTTCAAGCGCGACGGCAAGACGGTTCCGATCGACGTTCTACGCCAGCAGATCCGGGCAGAGATGCACAACTGATTTACGAACACCGCCGGTGCCTGTGGCCTGACACAAGGCACTAAGCCTTGCCCCGCCGGTCACGGCGGGGTCTTTTGTTTTGTTGCCCTCTCAGCGTCGATATGAGATTTCTTGCCCTGCTGCGCACGGAAGGAGCCTCGGCCATGTCGGAAACCACAGCCAGCGAATCCCGTCTTGAACGGTTCTCGATCACCAAGCCGGATGTGTACGATCTGGAAAACAAGTACACCGAGGCTGCGCTGGAACGGCACAAGCGCGAAGGGCTGGAGCTGGCCGTCCGCGCGCGCTGGATCGCGATGGGCCTGACCGGCATTCTGCTGGTCTTCCTGAATCCGCAATGGGAGGTGTTGTGGTATCACTTCATCCTGCTGCTCATCTGCGCAAATGGCTGGCTGATCCGGCGCGCAGGCAGGGTCGGGCAGTCGCGGGTCGAGTTGTTGCTGATCTTCGTTGATTTGCTGATCATGACGCTGGGGATGATCGTACCAAACCCATTTAGCGATGATGTCCGACCGCTGGCCATGCAATACCGGTTCGACAACTTCCAGTATTTCTTCATCATTCTGGCCGCAGGCACCTTGGCCTATTCATGGCGCACGGTTGTAGCCATCGGATCATGGACATTGATGATGTGGACCGCAGGCTGGGTGATCGCCTGGTGGGTGGCAACCCCAATCCCCGGCATCAGCGAACGTGTAGCCGAGGCGCTGACCGGGTATCCGGATGTTGCCGAATGGCTGGACCCCAACAGCTTTATGCCCGAGCTGCGCATTCAGCAGGTCATCGTTTTCATGATGGTTGCGGTCACGCTTGGCATCTCAATGCGACGTCTTAACCGGCTCTTGATGACCAATGCGGGGCTGGAGAGAGAACGCGCAAACCTGTCGCGGTATTTCTCGCCCAATGTTGTCGATGAGCTGAGCCAGAATGACGAGCCCCTCAAGCAAATCCGCAAGGAAAACATAGCCGTTCTGTTCATCGACATTGTTGGCTTCACCAAATTTGCCGCTGGTCGCGATCCTTACGAAGTGATTGAGGTGCTGCGCGGTTTTCATGCGCGCATGGAGTCCGAGGTGTTTCGGCATCACGGAACGCTGGACAAATACCTTGGCGACGGGCTGATGGCCACGTTTGGGACCCCGGTGCCGACACCATTGGATGCGAGCAACGCAGTGGCCTGCGCGCGCGACATGGTGGGCGTGATTGACCGTTGGAATCTGGAACGGCGACGCGCCGGCGAGCCCGAGATACATGTCGGGATCGGCGTCCACTACGGCTCGGTGGTATTGGGAGATATCGGGGCGAACCGGTTGGAATTTGCAGTCATCGGGGATGCAGTGAATGTATCGGCCAAGCTGGAGGCAATGACACGCGAGCTTGGCGCGCGCGTGGTGTTGAGCGATGCGGTTCGTACGCAGGTGATGCAGGAAGGCGATAACGTCGCGGAATTGACGGCAGAGTTTGCCAAACACGAAAATCAAGTGGTTCGGGGTGTCGAAAACAGGATGGATGTTTGGGTGAAATAGAGCAGAACTCTCCCGCCGGTCTGTGTCGCATCAAAGATGCGATCCATCCCTTTGGGCCGGGCAGCGCGTTGGCACGCGCTGCGGTCAGGAACGGGGCAGAGGGTTTAGCGACTTGTTGTAGGGCTTCCAGTCGGTGACTTCGGGGTAATATTGGCGCCGCCATGCCCGAACTTTGGGGTTCATGACGCGACGCCACAGTGGTGGGATCATCGCCGCGACGGTCATCACGGGGTAGCCGTAAGGCAGTTGGGGGGCCGCGTCCTCTGAGTGGTGTTGCAGCAATGGAAAGCGCCTGTTGGGTTTGTAGTGGTGGTCGGAATGCCGTTGCAGATTGATGAGCAGCCAGTTTGATGCCCGCTGCGAGGCGTTCCAGGAATGGCGCGGCTGGACGTGCTCGTAATTGCCTTCACCCAAGTGTTTGCGGGTCAGGCCATAATGTTCGACGTAATTCACGAGCTCCAGCTGCCAAATGGCGACACCGGCCTGGACCAGAAACAGAGCAACGCCCGGCCAACCTCCAACAACAAACGCCAGCGCAAGCATGCCCGCCTGCAGCGCCCAATAGCGCCAGAATGGGTTTGCCGGGTCGGTCCACGGACGCCGTTTGCGCGCAAGCTTGTCCCGTTCTGCCTGGAAGGCGGACACCAGGCATTGCCACAAGACACGAGGGTAGAACCGGTGGAAACCCTCGTTGTAGCGCGCGGTGACCGGATCACGCGGAGTGCCGACATAACGGTGATGAACCAGCAGATGTTCGGACCGAAAATGGGAATACAGCACCATCGCCAACAGGATATCACCCAACCACCGCTCGAACCGACCCTTCTGGTGCATCAGTTCATGGCTGTAATTGATCCCGATCGTGCCGGAAATCACACCCATTCCAAAGAACAGGCCGACCTTGGACAGTGTCGACAGGTGATCCGTGTGGGTTGCGTACCAAATCAGACCGTACAAAGTCAGAAATTGAACGGGAACCCAGGCCTTTGTCAGCAGGATGTACCATCTCAGCGTGCCATCCGATGTGTCCGGGTCGGCGTTGTCCAAATTCAGGCCGGTCAGCCGATCCAGGGCGGCAAAGGCCCACCAGGTTGACATGGGCACCAGCAACACCCACCAGCCACCGGCAAATGCGGTGGACCAGATCACGGGGACCAGCAGGAAAGACACCCAGAACGGCGACGCCGATTGCCAACGAGAGAGATTGTCTGATGCGATCATCATTTGGCTCCGATCAACTGCGCGCAGACTAGCCCCACAACGCTATGGCGTACAATGGGTTACGTCGAGCGCCAGAGGTCATAGGCCTTGCGCATGACAGTCGGCAGGTCACTTGGGCGGAATGCGTGTTTTTCCATGACGATCAGGTCGTCACGGTCCGTTTGACACGAAAGGGGGGCGGTCCAGATGCGTAGAATCAGGTGGAAATGGGTAAACGTGTGGCGAACCTCGCCCGGCAGCATCTGCCAGTTCGCCGGAAACGGGGGGAACTCAACCGGAGCCTCGGACCATTCTGACCCTGGCCAGCCCAACATGCCGCCCAGCAACCCTTTGTCCGGGCGGCGTTCCAGCAGCAAAGCTCCATCAATGCGCCGTGCGATATACACATGTCCAAATCGGGTAGGTTTTGGCTTTTTAGGCGTCTTGCGCGGCAGATCGGCCTGCGTTCCGGCCACCCGCGATGCGCAGGGATCCCGTACGGGGCAGATACCGCAGGCCGGGGATTTGGGGGTGCAGATCGTGGCACCCAGATCCATCACCGCTTGCGCGTAGTCACCCGGGCGCGTGGCCGGCGTCAGATTGGCGGCAAGGTCCTTGAGTTGCGGTTTCGACCCCGGCAGCGGGAGGTGGATGTCGTAAAGGCGGGCCATGACCCGTTCGACATTGCCGTCCAACACCGTTTCACAGCGATCAAATGCTATGGCTGAAATCGCGGCCGCCGTGTAGGGGCCGATACCCGGCAATTTCAAAAGCGCGTCATAGGTGTCGGGGAACTTTCCACCATGCTCATCCGCCACGACTCGGGCGCATTTCAGCAGGTTTCGCGCACGGGCGTAGTATCCCAGTCCGGCCCATTCGCCCATCACCTGATCATCCGGGGCAGCGGCCAGCGCCTCGACCGTCGGCCAGCGGGTTGTGAAGCGCAGAAAATAGTCGCGAACGGCGGCAACGGTGGTCTGCTGCAGCATAACTTCGGACAACCAGATGCGATAAGGGTCGGGTAGCACGCCCGCCGCCCGGTCCGCCGGACCTACGCGCCAAGGCATTGTGCGGGCATGGCGGTCGTACCAATCCAGCAACGCGCCGCTCACGTCAAAATCACCGGTGTCACGCAAGTTTTATCTATCTCCTTGTCGGGTTTCGCTGGCGCCCGTTTGTATGCCCTTTACAATAGCGGTGCAGAAGTTGGAAACCAGATGCAGCGCAGACGTTCTTCGACCCGCGGGTTCAAACGCACCGCGACATTGCTGAACGACCAGATTCGGCGCGCCGGGGAAAGCCGGGGTTTTGCCGTATCCCGCCTGTTGACCCATTGGGCCGAGATCGTGGGTCAGGATATGGCCGCCATCGCGAGGCCAGTGAATGTGGGTTACGGCAAGGGTGGAATCGGTGCGACGCTGACCGTTCTGACCACAGGCCCGCAAGCCCCAATGCTGGAAATGCAAAAGGAACAACTGCGCGGAAAGGTGAATGCGGTTTATGGCTATAACGCCATCAGCCGGGTGCGCATCACCCAGACCGCTCCAACAGGATTTGCCGAGGGGCAGGCCAGTTTCGACCACAAGCCGAAGCAAGCGAAACCCAAGATCGAACCTGAAATAGCAGCCGAGGCGGATCGGACGGCGCAGGGGGTTCACGATGGTGACCTGCGCGCAGCCCTTGAACGTCTGGGCCGTAACGTTTTATCCAAGCAAAAACGCTGAGAAAGGGCTGAGAAATGAGCCGTATTGCAACTGGAATTTGTGCGGCTGTCGCCGTGGCCGCTGGCGGCTATTGGCTGTCGCTGTCGAATTCCAACCCCGCCTATCCGCTGATCAGCAGCGCCGAGGCGCAAGAGGCCGATCTGGACACCTCGACCATCGTCGAAATGACGTTGGGTGCCGAAGACGCGCCGGTTGAGATTATCGAGTATGCTTCTTACACCTGCCCGCATTGTGCGAATTTCCACAACGGCGCGTTTAAAGAGCTCAAAAAAGACTTTATCGACACCGGCAAGGTGAAGTTCATCTACCGCGAGGTTTACTTTGACCGCTATGGCTTGTGGGCTTCGATGGTTGCACGCTGCGGCGGGCCCGAGAAGTTCTTTGGCATCTCGGACCTGATCTATGAAGGTCAGTCCGAATGGACCAAGGCCGGTGGCCCGGCCGAGATCGTCGACGAGCTTCGCAAGATCGGCCGTCTGGCCGGTATCGACAATGATCAGCTTGAAGCCTGCCTGCAGGACGGAACCCGGGCGCAGACGCTTGTGGCGTGGTACCAGGACAACGCCGAACGTGACGGCGTTCAGGCGACGCCTTCCTTCGTTGTGAATGGCAAGAAGGTCGACAACCAGTCCTACGATGACTTCAAGAAACTGATCGAAGACGAACTTGGCAGCTAAGCGCTTTCGCGACCGGCTCGATCAGGGCCGGTCGCTTTTCAGGGCGACGGGGCGATCTGCATCAGCATATCCCGGACCTTGTCGGCCTCATCTACTTTCAGACGAACAGGCAGGGTGATGACCTTGCTGCGAAACGCGGCGGGCAGACGCACGGCGTCTTTTTCCGTCGTCACCATCTGTGCACCCAACAGCCGCGCCTCATTTTCAAGCCGTGTCATCAGCGCAGGTGTCAGGGGCTGGTGATCGTCCAATGCCTCGGCCCGCAGCAACGTGGCACCTTGCTGGCGCAGAGTGTCGAAAAACTTCTTGGGATGGCCAATGCCCGCAAAGGCCAGAACGGGCGTATCGCTCCAATCCATGCCGGTTTGCAGCGGTTCAACAGCACCGGTTGCGTGAGGTACGGTCAGGTTCTGTTCCCAACGTTCAGCGAATTCCGCCTGAGCATTGGCATCGCCAAGCGACAGGACAAGATCGGCGCGTTGCAGTCCGACATCGACCGGTTCCCGTAACGGTCCGGCTGGCAGACATAGGCCATTCCCGAACCCGCGAGCCGCATCCACAACGATGATTGAGAAATCCTTGGCCACCGAGGGGTTCTGAAACCCGTCATCCAGCACAATTACCGAGGCTCCGGCATCCGCCGCCGCCTTTGCCCCGGCCGCACGGTCTTTGGCGACCCAGACATCAGCAAATGCTGCCAGCAAAAGCGGCTCATCTCCGACCTGCGCAGCCGTATGTTTGCCGGGATCCACACGGACCGGCCCTTCCAGTGAACCGCCGTGGCCACGTGTCACGACATGTGTTTCATGCCAGGCGTCGCGCAGCTGCTCGATCATCCAGATCACGGTTGGAGTTTTCCCGGTGCCGCCCGCATTGAGGTTGCCAACGCAGATGACCGGAACGCCGGGGTTCATTCCGGGGTCTGACGCGACCCGGCGGGCCGTTGCCCCAGCATAGAGACGTCCCAAAGGCGCCAGCATCCGGGCACGCAGATCCAACTGATCCGGTGATGTATTCCAGAAATCAGGTGCCCTCATCGTCTGCACTCCGCTGATCCAGATAATCTTGCACCATGTCGATCAGATTGTCCGCTTGTGGCGCTCCCTCGGTTACGATTTGCCACCCGGCCAGCGCCATGTTGGCGGCCTGATCTGGTGCCAAAAGCTCGACAACCGCATCGCCAAGCTCGGTCGCGGTTCTGACTGTGCATGCTGCGCCTGCCCGGTCCAGCTGATCGTATAACTGCTGATGGCTGTGCACAAACGGGCCGTGGATCACGGCAGACCCAAGCGCTGTTGCGATTAGCGGGTCCTGCCCGCCTGCGCCGCGCTCCAGAGAACTGCCCATGAAGGTGACCGGGGACACCCTTTGCCACAGACCCAGATCCTCGGGCACGGCGGACAGGATTACCTGTGTCATATCCTCGACCACACCGGTTTCGTCCCAGTTGGTGCAGCGCAGGTCCATGGCTTCGAGCCGCCGGTGCAGCGGCCCGGCCTCTGTGATGTCCGCCACATGCAGCACCAACGCCAGCCGGGGCAACATCCGCATGGCCTGCCTGTGGGCGCTAAGAACCGAGATGAATTCTTTGTCCTGCACCCATGCCGCCAGCCAGACGGGGCGGCCGGACAGCGCATGGTTCACTTCAATCAGTTCGTCTTCGGGCCAGGGTCGCGGATTCGGACTGAAATGAAGTGGTGGCGCTTCTTTGACCTTGGTCGAAGAGATGCCGAGCCGGCGGATTTGCCGGGCGGATTCAGGCGTGGTGCACAAAATCGTTCGGAAACAGTCAATCGTATATCGGGTGATATCCGGCAACCAGCGCCCACCTCGCGCGACTTTCACGTCGGCTTCAGCCTCGATCAGGATCAGGGGGATGCCGCGTTCATCGGCGCGCGTGATCACGTTTGGCATCAACCCACCGCCAACCCAAATTCCGAGGTTTGGCCGCCAGTGATCCAGAAAGGCGCGGGCAGCCCCGGTATGTTCGGACGGCAGATTGACAAGGGGATAGCCGCAACTTGCCCACCGCCTAAGATCGGCGTCAGGAGGAACCGTCAGAACCACGGATAAGTTGGGTCGCACTTGCTGCAGCCGTTGGCAAAAATCGATAGTGGCGCGGTGACGTTCGCGCGCGTTTATGTGAAGCCATAAAACCTCGCCATCAGGTCGCGGGATATCGCGCTGGTTTGCGGCATTCTGCATACCCCAGGACAGCACGCGATAGGCGGCAAGGCTTAATGAGCGTGGCTTGCTCATGGTGCGATTCCAGGGCTTTCCGGTTCAAGTTGTTTGGACAGTAGACCATAAACACCTGAACCTGCAGCGATCACTCCGTTCAGGCGTGGGTGCGCATTGTTGAACCGCAGGGGCTCGCGCTGCCGGTCCGAGCACACGCCGTGCGCCTCGCGGATAATCAGATCGCCTGCCGCGATGTCCCACTCCCAACTGGGTCTGAGCGTCATCATCCCATCAAACCGGCCCTGCGCGACGAGGGCCATGCGATAGGCCAGCGACGGCCGGTAATTCCGTTTGAAGTCCGGGACCTGTCCCTGACGCCAGTGGCGGGGTTGCAAATTCGGTTTCGCGGCCAGAACTTCGGCGCTTTCCAGATCACTGCGTTCGGTCACTCTGATCGGGTCGTTGTTGAGCGTCGCGCCCTGACCTTTGGCCGCTGTGTAAAGCAGGTTTCGCAACGGCAGGTAAATCACCGCCGCTGTTACCTCGCCCCGCTCGGCGATCGCCAGAGAATGCGCCCAGGTTTTTGACCCTTCGGCAAAGCTGCGGGTTCCGTCAATCGGGTCGATGATGAACACGCGATCCTTAGACAGCCTGTCCGCCGAATCCTCGGTTTCTTCGCTAAGCCAGCCATAGCCCGGTCGTGCAGCGGGCAGGCGTTGTTCCAACATCGCGTTCACGGCCAGGTCGGCCTCGGTCACCGGGCCTGCACCATCGGGTTTGTCCCAGCGTTGCGCCGTGCTGCCCGAATACCGTGTGGCGATCTTGCCGGCCTCTAATGCGGCGTCAATCAGCAGTTGCAGGTCAGTTGCCGGCAAGTGTCATTCCTTCGATCAGCACCGAGGGGACCACGCGAGACAGGTACGGGCGCGCATCATTTGCAGGGATGATCCGTTTCAGCATGTCGCGCAGGTTGCCTGCAATTGTGCATTCATTGACCGGGTGGGTGATTTCACCGTTCTCAACCCAAAAGCCCGATGCTCCGCGCGAGTAATCGCCAGTGTTCGGGTTGATCGTCGACCCGATCATCGAGGTAACCAGCAGCCCCGTTCCCATATCGCGCAGCAGATCGGCCCTGCTTTGGTCGCCCTGGGTCAGGCTCAGATTCCAGTTGCTAGGCGAAGGCGGACCGGACACGCCGCGTGCCGCGTTGCCTGTAGAAGTCATGCCCAGCTTGCGTGCGCTCGATAAATCCAGGGTCCAGCCGGTCAGGACGCCGTTTTCAACAATCGCTCTGCGCCGCGTTGGCAAACCTTCCGCGTCAAAGGGACGGGAGCCCGAAATGCGCGGGCGATGCGGGTCTTCGATCAGCGACAGGTGCTCAGGCAGAACCTGCTCTCCCAGACTATCCTTCAGCCATGATGCGCCACGGGCAATGGCTGCGCCGTTGCTGGCCGCCAGAAGGTGGCCGATCAGCGATGATGAAATGCGTTCGTCAAACAGAATGGGGAAAGTGCCCGTCGCGGGCTTTCGCGCCCCGACTATCGCCACGGCGCGTTCGCCTGCGGTGCGGCCAATCTCTTCAGGGCTACGCAGGTCGCTTTGGAAGGTACGGCTGTCGCCGTCATAGTCGCGTTCCATCCCCGTGCCTTCGCCCGAGATGGCGACGCAGGACGTCGAGCGGCTACTGCGGGAATATCCTCCGGAAAAGCCATTCGTGGCCGCCAAATGCACGCGATGCGTTCCGTACGCAGCCGCGGCGTCGGACACTTGCGACACGCCTTTAACGGCCAGAGCGGCGGCTTCGGCGGCCAGTGCATCCGACAACAGTATTTCTGCCGAAGGTTCGGGCGTCGGATCGAATTGCTCCAGCGCTTCGATGTCCCAGTCCTTTGCCAGCTGGTCAGGTGCGGCAAGGCCAGTAAACGGGTCCTCCGGCGCTTCAGCAGCCATGGCAACCGCGCGTTCAGCCATAGCCTTCAGCGTTTCAGGGCGACTGTCAGAGCTTGAAACGATCGCCTGCCGCTTTCCAAGAAACACCCGCAACCCCAGATCCGTACCTTCGGATCGTTCCGCATGTTCCAGCGCCCCGCCGCGTACTTCAACCGAAACCGAAGAGCCATCCAGCACGATGGCATCCGCCGCTTCGGCGCCCGCTTTGCGGGCCGCGTCCAGCAGGTTCTGGCTGATTTCTTCAGGTGTGCGGGTCATGAGGCCTCCGGTCTGTGTGCCTTGGACCTAGCCTTGGACCGCTGGTCTCGCAAGGCCTGCGGCTATTTTAGGTTGAGCAAATTGTGTTGAGTTGTCGGTTGGCACTGTTGGTTCCGTGCCGTGTTTCGTCATTTCGGACGAGAGTTGGGGAAGGCGGTGAGACCGCCTTCCCAATTGATTACTTGATGCGCTGGCCGTTCGCCAGAATCTGGCCGTCACCAGTGAATTCGATTTCTGAATTCAGCGTGTCGGGCTCTTCGCCCGGTACCGCCATCAGGCCCATCATCATCCGGGCGCCCATCGCGTCGCTGTCTGAGACCAGCCCCATCCCGATCAGCTTGTCGATCAACGCGTTGGCACCCACCAGTTTCAACTTTGCAATGCCGGTAGGTGTGGGCATGCCATCAAACTCTTCGGTGTTGGAGTTGTCGAAGGTGAAGTCACCCTCGCCCGTCAGCTTGGCCCCGACCAGCGAAATCAGCAATTCGTTGATCTTCAGAGAGTGCAGCTCGCCCGGTACTTCGTCGGAAAACTCCAGATCTTCGGCAACGGTGGGATCGAAGAAGTTCATCAGCACCTTGGCGGTTCCCGTGGTGTCCAGCGATATTGTTGCCGGATCACGCGGCAAGGCTCCTGCCGGGTCGAACATGCTCCACAGTACATCCGACATGGTGAAGTCGGTCAGGTTCATCGCGAAGCCAAATGGCTGGATTTCCTCGGATTCCTGAACCGGAATTTCGAATTTGAAACCGGCGTTTTCCATAGCGATTTCGATCGGGAAGGGCAGTTCAGCCGTTGTCACCGCAACTTTCGAGCTGTTCTGTTCGACGTCGTAGGCCAGGCGCTGGGCGTCGATGCTGGCGCCGAACTTACCGCCCTGGGATTCGCTGCCCACCGAAAAGGCCTCTCCTTCGCTGGTTCCCGCAATCGCGGTCTGTCCCGAGCCATAGGTAAAAAGGCCGGAGAACGAAAAACCGTCGGAATAGAGAGCCTCTGGGTTCGAGAAATCGAAATTCGCGGGGATGACGTTGGTGCCCTTAAAGGTCAACTGGCTCATGGAGCCGTCGATCTTGCCCGTGTCCTCGCTTTCTGGGTCGGCGAACGCGAGGTCGTAGGTCAGGCCACCGGCGGTGAATTTCTGGTCGATATCGCGGTTCTCGCCGATCTTCATCCGCGAGCTGCCGGCCAGATCGGTCATAGCCACATTCACGGCCAGAACGTCCTCGGGCATCGCTTCGCCATCGACATTCAGCCCGTCCAGCTTGATGCCAATGCTATCGGCGGAATAGTCATAGGTCATCTCGTCCGGATCACCCGAAACGACCATGTTCAGACCGGTTTGGGAATAGTCGATTTCGAGGGAAAACTCGTCACCGTCTCCCTCACCAGAC
Source organism: Ruegeria sp. BF12 (assembly GCF_056538705.1). Taxonomy (NCBI): domain Bacteria; kingdom Pseudomonadati; phylum Pseudomonadota; class Alphaproteobacteria; order Rhodobacterales; family Roseobacteraceae; genus Ruegeria; species Ruegeria sp. BF12. Next base: position 77,221 of record NZ_JBQFTP010000010.1, read on the forward strand.
ATGGTCAGAGGGAAATTGTCGGGAAATCCAATGTTGACCGTGCCATCGCCATTTTCGGTCAAGGTCATTTCGGGAACAACCATACGGAAAGTCACATCTTCTTCCGGCAGATCCATCGAAACGGTCATATCGGCAATCGTCGTGACATTCCCGGCGACGGTTTCTTCGCCCGCGACGGTATAGCCCATCTGGTTCAGGTAGGCTTTCCAGTCATTCCAGACGTCCTGAGAAGTAAGATCGGCAAGTGCACCCTGCGTGACAACGGCATAAGCCAAAACTGCGCCACAGCTGCGGCGGAGGAAAACGGACATTACAGTACCCTTCTAGATAATTTTGCGGGCATCGTCGTGTTTGTGGCGGCGGGCGTCAAGGGGCAAGGACTGGACCCTTTCCCCATTGACGGGGTAGAGATTCACACAATTTCAAACCGATGGAGGTAGAGGAACCAAATGCAGGGGAAAACCGTACTGATAACTGGGGCCAGCCGGGGCATCGGAGCCGAGGCAGGGCGCGTATTTGCCGCAGCGGGTGCAAACGTGGCGCTGGTCGCCCGCAGTCGCGATCAGATCGACGCGCTGGCCGCCGCGTTGGGGGACACCGCAATCGCGCTGGAATGCGACGTTAGCGATTTTGCGCAGGTGGAACAGGCCGTTGCCGATTGTGTTGGTCGGTTCGGCGGTCTGGACGTTCTGATCGGAAATGCCGGTGTCATTGATCCGATCTTTCACCTGTCTAACGCCGATGTCGCGGCGTGGAGCAAGGCAATCGACATCAACCTCAAGGGTGTTTTCTATGGAATGCGGGCCGTTCTGCCGATCATGCGTGCGGCCGGCGGTGGAACGGTACTGACCGTTTCATCAGGCGCGGCTTCGAACCCGGTTGAGGCGTGGAGCCATTATTGCGCGTCGAAAGCGGGCGCAAAGATGATGACGGAATGCCTGCATCTTGAGGAATCGATACATGGCATTCGCGCGATGGGCCTTTCACCAGGAACGGTGGCTACCGAGATGCAGAAGGTGATCAAGGCTAGCGGCATCAACGCGGTCAGCCAATTGGATTGGAGTGACCATATCCCCGCCGACTGGCCCGCGAAGGCGTTGCTGTGGATGTGCAGCCCGGACGCCGATGAGTTTCTGGGCACTGAAATCTCGTTGCGGCGCGAGGATATTCGACAAAGGGTTGGACTGACGTGATTGATCTGAACAAAGAGGACGGGCTTTGGATCGTCACTCTGAACAACCCGGGCAAAGCCAATGCGCTGACCGGGGCGATGTTGACCGAGCTGGCCGAGATCGCTGAAGCCGCAACCGAGGCTCGCGCGCTGATCCTGACCGGCGCGGGCAAGGTGTTCAGTGCCGGTGCCGATCTGGCCGAAGCGCATACGGGGCTTGCCACGTCCGACGTGTGGGAACGTTTGTCCGGTGCGATCGCCGCCCTTCCGTGCATGACCGTCGCGGCGTTGAACGGCACTCTGGCCGGGGGTGCCAACGGCATGGTGCTGGCCTGTGATGTCCGGATTGCGGTTCCGACGGCCAAGTTCTTTTACCCGGTGATGAAGCTGGGCTTTCTGCCACAACCTTCGGACCCGGTCCGCATGGCGGCCTTGATCGGGCCATCGCGCACCAAGATGATCCTGATGGCCGGTCAGAAAATCACAGCGGATGAGGCTTATGCATTTGGGCTGGTGGATCGTATCGTTGCGCCAGAGGCCCTGATGCCAACGGCACGAGAACTGGTTGCCGACAGCGTCGTCGCCGATCCCAACATCGCCGCCGGAATCGCCGAGTTGTGCCGATGAGGCTCTCTGGCTTGCGGTTGCGCGTCGCCGATCCTGAACGTCTGGCCAGGTTCTATGTCGACGTTCTGGGAATGACGGCGCAAGCGCAGGGGGTAAGCCTGCGCGTCGGCTATGACGGGCAGGATGCCGATCTGTTGCTGATGCCGGGTGGTGGCGGGTACACCCACGACAGAGGGCAACGATACTGGAAGATCGGCATCACACTTCCTGATGTTGATCTTGCCGCCGCGTTTTTGCGTGAAAAAGGCGTCGAGGTTTCGGAACCCAAGCAGTTCCTCGACATCGGCTATATGTGTCATCTGTCAGATCCCGAAGGGTTCGTCATTGAACTTCTTCAGCATGGCTTCGAAGGCAACCGACCAGAGCACGCCGCCGATCCGGCCGCCCCGTTTGCGCAAGCCCGAGTCGGCCAGATAACTCTCAGGACCGGTGACATCGCTGCCGAAGATGCGTTTTGTCGAGCGCAAGGCATGCGCCTGCTGTCGATGCAGGATGTCGGTCAATATGGGTTTGACCTCCACTTTTATGCATTCACCGATGACGTGTTGCCGAACCCGGACCTTTGGGCCGTTGGAAACCGGGAATGGCTCTGGAAGCGCCCCTATACGACGCTGGAATTCCAGCACATCGCGGGTGCGCAATTTGCCAAAGCTCCCGATTATCGGGGATTGGAGGTTCAGGACCTTGAGGCGCCAACACGGGACGCATTCGGCGATCCGGTGAACCCCGGCTGATCAACGGCCACGTCGTTTGCCTGGGACTTTCGAACGAAACCCGGGCGGGCGTTTGCGAACCCAACTCAGGAACTTCTCCAATCTGGGATGGCTGCGAAGAGCCTCAACCGTGTGAAAGTCGCGGGCCAGTTCGGCTTCGGTGAGGGTTGCGTGGACCTCTTTGTGGCAGATCTGATGCAACAATACCGTGGGTCCGCCCTTGCCCCCTTTGAGTTTTGGGATCAGATGGTGCAGGCTGCCGCCCCCATTGGGGATCGGGCGGTCGCAGAGCGGGCAGATCGGATCGCTGTTCGTCATGACGAAGGTAAAGTTGCGCCGGGTGGCGCGAAAGGCAAGAGGGCATGGATGGCACAGGCAATGGTGATCGGAGGAGGACCCGCGGGCCTGATGGCGGCCGAGGAGCTTGCCAATACCGGGCACGATGTCCTTGTAGCCGAAGCCAAGCCATCGGTTGCGCGCAAATTTCTGATGGCGGGGAAGTCAGGGCTGAACCTGACCAAGGACGAAACTTTCGAAACCCTGCTGCAGTCTTACGGAGAGGCTGCTGACTGGCTGCGCCCAATGATCGCTGAGTTTGATGCCTCGGGTGTTAAGACATGGGCGCAGGGGCTGGGGCAAGAGTTGTTTACTGGCTCGACCGGGCGCGTGTTTCCAACGTCAATGAAAGCCTCCCCCCTGCTGCGCGCGTGGCTGGCCCAGCTCGCAGAGGCTGGCGTGCAGGTCCGAACCCGTTGGCGGTGGGTCGGCTGGGATGGCACCGCGCTGATATTCGATACACCCGACGGTCGGCAGAGCATCGAGGCGGATGCGACCGTACTTGCGCTGGGCGGGGCAAGCTGGTCCCGCTTGGGCTCTGATGGAGTTTGGGCGCCGCTATTGCAAGACAAGGGTGTGTCACTCACACCATTCGCGCCTGCGAATTCAGCGATTTCCGTGGATTGGAGCCCACATATGCAACCCCATTTCGGCGCCGCGCTGAAATCGGTTCGCTGGACGGCCGGGGAATTGGAAAGCCGGGGCGAGGCCGCACTGTCTGCGAACGGGCTGGAAGGCGGCGGATTATACTCCCTGACACCCGCCCTGCGCGAAGGCGCGCCGTTGTTTGTCGATCTGGCGCCCGATCTTGATGCAGATGCACTGAAAAGCCGCTTTTCGTCGAAGAAACCGAAAATGACGCTGTCCCAGTGGCTCAAGAAGTCACTGCATCTGTCTCCGCAGAAAGTTGCCTTGTTCCACGAAATGATTAAGCGCAGTGGCGTGCCGCATTCGGAAGACATGAGTGCAATCAAGCGCTTGCCGATTCTCCATGCTGGCCTGCGTCCGATGGATGAGGCCATTTCCACCGCTGGGGGAGTTCCGCGCGCGGCGCTAGATGAAGGGCTAATGCTGACCGCGCTTCCCGGAGTGTTTTGCGCAGGCGAGATGTTGGATTGGGAGGCTCCAACCGGGGGATACCTGCTGACGGCCTGTCTGGCGACCGGTCGCTGGGCCGGACGCGCCGCTGCAAAGTGGCTTGATCGGGCCAGTTAGCGGGTCTTTGCCAGCATTGCGAGGCGGATCATTGCCCGCTCGACCAGGGCTATGGCAGGTGCAGTTTGGCCAGCCGAACGTAGCGACAGGTCCGTGTCCGTAAGCACCGTCAAAGCGGTTTGCAGTTTGGGTGCGCCCCAGCCCTGGGCCTGCCGCAGAATGCGGTCACGGCGTTTGCCGTAAACCGGCGGTCGCAACTTACCGATTCCTTGCGCGGCACCGCCAGGGTCGGATGCGCAGGCGTAAAGCGTTCGGAAATGCCGGGTCGCGCCGATACACAGGCTCACGGCGTTGGTGCCCTGCGACTGCAATCTGCGGATCAACGGCCCAATCTCGCCCGCGCGGCCTTCTGCGACCACGTTCAGAACATCGTCCAGAGCGGCCTCGGTCGAGCGGGGCGCGCAGGCGTCGATGTCTTCGATGGTGAGTTCAGAACTGTCGCCACGTTTGTAAAGCGACAGTTTTTCAATCGTCTGTGCAAAATCTCCGGGGCTGATGCTCGTCGCCAGCTCGGTAATCGCCGACATCGAGTCGCGCGGGATGTTCTGTAACCCGGCCTCGGACAGAACCCTTTCTACTTCGGCCCGCGAGGGCGGGTCGTCGTAAATGCCGACGGCATAGGTCGACGGATGCGCCTCGAATGCCTTGCGAATCTTGGAGCTGGCTTTCAACTGCCCGGCAGTGACAATGATCTGCGCATCTCCGGGCACCCAGTCTTCCAGTGCGGCGATGATCGCGGGGGCGGCGGTTTCAGTTGTGTCTTCGACAAACACGGCGCGGGGGCCGGGAAAGAAACCCACAGCTTTGACGGCATCCAGCAACAAGGCGGGATCACCGCGCAGGTCGCCACCCGGAAGCCGGGTCAGTCTCATCTCTTCTTCGGCATTTGCGCCCAGAAGCGCAGCGAGCACCTGCTGACGCTTCAACGCTACCCGCATTGCATCGGCGCCGTAAATCAGCAGCCCGGTCTTGTTCGCGTCGGGTTTGGAGAAATACCCCTCGGCCTCGCGCGGGCTCAGCTTCATGCGGTCAGGCCCGGGGTTGCGTAAAGGCGGTTGATGATCTGATCGGACAGAATCACCATCAGGCGTTGGTTTGCGTCCCGCTCATCCGCCAGTGTCGAAACTGTCGAACCGGCCGCCGAATACCCGACAAAGTCTGTCACAGTGCCCGAGGCAACGATCTGACCCGTCGCATTCGATCTAAGCGAATAGTTCGCGGTGCCATTTATCGTATAGCGGTTGGTTTCGTTCGTGGTTGTGATCGCTGCTGCCAAGGTCGCAGTCGATACCGAAACGTCCAGATTGTACTCGCTGCCCGATGAGGCGCTGCGACCAAGTTTTTGTTCCAGGTCTTCGACCAGAAGATAGCTGGCGACTGTATTTGGTGCGGAAACGGCAACCCTTCCGTACAGGACCGATCCGGCCCCGCCCGGTGCGTAGACCGGCTCAAAGCCACAGGCGGCGAGCGCCAGTGGCATCAGCAAAAAAGTTCTGCGATCAAACGACGACATTTACGATCCGGCCCGGTACAACGATCACTTTCTTCGGTGCAGCGCCATCCAGCGCCTTTTGCACAGCTTCGGTGCTGAGCGCGATTTTTTCAACCTCGTCCTTGGCCAGATCCTTGGCCACGCTGATTTCCGCGCGGCGCTTGCCGTTGATCTGGATCGGCAGGATGACGGTGTCATCGACCAGCATCGCCGGATCGGCAACTGGCCATGGCGCGGTAGCCACCAGCCCTTCGCCGCCCAGCAACTGCCACAGCTCTTCCGAGAGGTGCGGGGTCATGGGCGACATCAGTTGCGCCAGCGTCTTGGCGGCTTCGCGTTTCGCTGCCGTACCCGCCTTGGATTTGGCCAGTGTGTTGGTGAAAGCATAAAGCTTGGCGATCGAGGCATTGAAGCCAAAGGATTCCACACCGCCGGTCACGTCATGGATCGCTTTGTGCATCTCGCGCAGCAGCGCTTCGTCCTCGGCATTCGCAGGCACATCGGATTCTGCGATTTCTGAGGCGATGCGATGCACGCGGCTGAGGTGCTTGAACGCTGCCTCGGCCCCCGAAGCAGTCCATTCCACGTCCCGCTCGGGCGGCGAATCGGACAGCACGAACCAGCGGGCCGTGTCAGCGCCGAAAGCCGAGATGATGCTGACCGGGTCGACCACATTCTTTTTGGATTTCGACATTTTGGCAGAGGGGATGATCTCGACCTCGGTGCCGTCGACCAGTTTGCCGTCGGTCACATCCTCGGGCAGGTGATAGACCGGGCGACCATTTGCGTCGCGGGTCTGGTAGATTTCGTGCGTCACCATGCCTTGGGTGAACAGCGCATCGAACGGTTCGATCGCCTTTTTCGGCAGGTGGCCTGTGATGTTCATCGCCCGCGCGAAGAAACGCGAATAGAGCAGGTGCAGAATCGCGTGCTCAATCCCGCCGATATACTGGTCGACATTCATCCAGTATTCCGCCTCGGTCAGATCGGTTGGCGTTTCAGCGCGCGGGGCGGTGAAACGGGCGAAATACCAGGAGGAATCGACAAAGGTATCCATTGTGTCGGTTTCGCGCTTGGCCGGCGCACCACACTTCGGGCAGGCACAATCGCGCCACGTCGGGTGCCGATCCAGTGGGTTGCCCGGTTTGTCGAACGTGACATCGTCGGGCAGTTGAACCGGCAGGTTCTCTTTCTTCTCAGGCACCACACCACAGCTGTCGCAGTGAACAACGGGAATCGGGCAGCCCCAATAGCGCTGGCGGCTAAGTCCCCAATCGCGCAGGCGATATTTGGTGACGCCTTCGCCCCAGCCCGCTTTTTCCGCGAAATCGACGGTGGCGTTGATCGCTTCGTCACCCGTCGCCTCGGTCAGACCGGCAAAATGGTTCACCCAGCGGACTTTCTCGGTCTTGGGCGGAACAAATGCGATCTTGTCGACCGGCGTGCCGTTATTCAGCGCGAAGAAGGTGTCCACGACCGGCAGGCCATACTTGCGGCAGAAATCCAGGTCGCGCTGGTCATGCGCCGGGCAGGCAAAGATCGCGCCGGTGCCGTAATCCATAAGAATGAAGTTCGCGATCCAGACCGGCAGCTCCCAGCTCGGGTCCAGTGGGTGTTTGACGCGGATACCGGTGTCATAGCCCAGTTTCTCGGCAGTCTCGATGGCCTCTTCCGTGGTGCCACCTTTGCGGCATTCGGCAACAAACTCGGCAACTTCGGGGTTTTCGGCCTCAAGCTGCTTTGCAATGGGGTGATCCGGCGAGATGCCGACAAAAGACGCGCCCAGCAACGTGTCGGGGCGAGTCGTATAGACGGTGATGGGTTCTTCGCCATCAGTGCGTTCGAACCCGAATTGCAGGCCGCGCGACTTGCCGATCCAGTTTTCCTGCATCAGGCGCACTTTGGCAGGCCAGTTGTCCAGCGTATCCAACGCCTCGAGCAGTTCTTCGGAATAGTCCGAGATTTTGAAGAACCACTGCGTCAGCTCCCGGCGCTCAACCAATGCGCCAGACCGCCAGCCGCGACCGTTTTCCACCTGTTCATTGGCCAGCACGGTCATGTCGACCGGGTCCCAGTTCACCACGGCGTTCTTGCGGTAAACCAGCCCGGCATCGAGCATATCCAGGAACAAGGCCTGCTGTTGGCCATAGTATTCCGGGTCGCAGGTGGCGAATTCTCGGGACCAGTCGATCGACAGGCCCAGTGGCTTCATCTGCCCGCGCATGTCGGCGATATTACCATAGGTCCAGTCTTTAGGGTGGCCGCCAATGGCCATCGCGGCGTTCTCCGCAGGCATCCCGAACGCGTCCCAGCCCATCGGATGCAGCACGTTATGGCCTGTAGCCAGCTTGTGCCGCGCGATCACGTCGCCCATCGTATAGTTGCGCACATGCCCCATATGGATACGGCCCGACGGGTAGGGGAACATCTCAAGCACATAGTATTTCGGCTTATCCGCCTTGTGCTGGGCGGTGAAGATCCCGGCCTTGTCCCAGGCTTCCTGCCATTTTGCTTCGATTTCGTTGGCCGAGTAGCGCGACATGGTGCGGTCCTTCGTAAATGAAAACGCCGGGCATGAACCCGGCGTGGTAATATTGTGATTTTCGGCGGGTGGCTAGAGCTTGTTGTCTGCAATGCGCAACTGACGTGCGCGATTTAGGATCGCATCCTCGACCGCCCGCGTCGTCGCGGCACTCACCGGAGCGCCGCCGCTGGTCTGCAGTGCAACCGACAGGGACCGGGCGGCCAGCGCCGGGTCACTTATGTGAACGGTTGCGCGATACTGCCGCCCGCCACCCGGTGGAGTGCCGTAACCGGTTACGATGACGCCGGTAAAGGGGTCGACTTCCTGCACAGGAAGGAAGTTCAGTACATCCAGTGACGCAGCCCAAAGGTAACGGTTCACATTCACGATCTGTTCGGCATTGCCGCGGTCGAACAAATCCCAGATGGTCGTGCGATTCGGATCGTTCAACTCGCGCTCGCTTGTGCGGGTGCTATCTGTAGCGAGCAAATCCGGATTCGGGGCAGCACCCTGATTCTGTCCGCAGGCCGACACGGCAGCAGTCATTATGATCAAACCGAAAATCGTCTGCAGGCGCATTGTCGACAGGTCCTGTTTAACTTGGTCTACTTTGTCAGGTGTTACTCCTAGACAAGGTCCAGTTCAGCAACAACCCTATTCTTATTACATATGTTCGGAGTGGTGCGCAGATCGGCCCCGAAAATCGACTGTGGCATCCTTGCACCAATTTGTGGTCAATGCGTAGTTCAATTTTAAGCCAAGCTTGCGTGAAGGGGGCAAAAAGAGCGAAACGGTTCCCGTGCTGAGACATGTGCTGAGGCATATGTCGAGTAGAAAAACTTTGAAACCGAGGGAAACAAGATGAAAAAAGTTCTCTTCGCAACGACCGCGCTGATCGCAACCGCAAGTGTTGCAGCAGCCGACGTTCGCTTCAGCGGCTACGGCCGTTTTGGTATTGGTTACCAAGAGGACCGCACCGGTTCCGTGACCAACATCGACACCACGACCACTCCGCCGACAACCGGCACCGCAACCGTCGACACCGACAACACCATCCTGGTCTCGCGCTTCCGTCTGAACATCGACGGTGTTGCAGAAACCGACGGCGGCGTTGAGTTCTCGGCTCGTGTTCGTCTGCAGGCTGACGAAAACGCCGGCAACGGCGAAGCCGGCTCTGCTGGCCTGAACGGCGCGCGTTTCTCGGTCATCTACGGTGGTCTGCGTGTTGACGCCGGCAACGTTGCTGGTTCGTTCGACAACCTGGCAAACTACTACGGTAACGAGCCTGGCCTGGAAAGCTTCATTGGCCAGTACTCGGGCGTTGACTACAGCTTCCTGAGCTATACCTCGACCGGTTCGGGCGCGAACGCTGTGTTCTTCCAGTATGCAGTTGGCGATTTCGCATTCGGCGCGTCCTATGACCAGCGCACTTTCGCAATTGATGGCGTTGCGCAGGATGGCGACCGCTGGGATTTGAGCGCAACGTACACCTTCAACAACATCACCGCTGCTCTGGCCTACGGTCAGACCAAGGCGAACGTAGACGCTTCGAGCGAAAAGCAGTCGCTGACCGTTCTGACCCTTGGTGGTGAATGGGGTGACTTCTCGGGTACCCTGTTTGTTGCAGACGATGACGTTGTGAACGCCGCCAAAAACGGCACCGCATACGGTCTGTCGATGGCCTACAACATCGGCGCTGCAACCACTCTGACCTTCGCTTACGGTGACGGTTCGGCTGACGAAGATACCCGCAACATCGGTATCGGCGCCATCTACGACCTGGGCGGCGGTGCATCGCTGCGCGGTGGTATCGGTGAAGCAAAAACCGGCGGCTCAGACGGCCGTATGCGTGCTGACTTCGGTGCTCAGTTCAACTTCTAAGTTGATCTAAACCGCAAAGTTTAAGGGCAGGTCTTCGGACCTGCCCTTTTCTTTTGTGCCGACTTGGTGTTTTTCTGCGCCCAAAGCAGAGAGAGGAAACCCATGTCGCTGCACGACATTACTGCCCGCATCGCCAAAGCCGAATCCGCCGCCAGGCGGCCTGCGGGATCGACGAAACTGATCGCGGTCTCAAAGGTTCAACCGAATGAGCGTGTTCAGGATGTGTTGGAACAAGGGCATCGGTGTTTCGGCGAAAACCGGGTTCAGGAGGCGGCAGGAAAATGGCCGGACTTCATGGAGCAATTCTCTGGCATCGATCTGCACTTGATCGGGCCGTTGCAGACCAACAAAGCCCGGCAGGCAATGGAGTTGTTCAACGCGATTCACTCGGTGGATCGCCCCAAACTGGCCAAGACTCTGGCGAGGCTTGCGCAGGAAGTTGGTCACTGCCCTGATCTGTTCATCCAGGTCAACACCGGAGAGGAAGAACAGAAAGCCGGTGTCATGCCGGTTGATGCGGACGCTTTTATCTCTGAATGCCGGTCTCTGGACCTGCCGATTCAGGGGTTGATGGCGATTCCACCGGTTGATGAAGAACCTTCGCTGCATTTTGCATTGCTGGCCAAGGTTGCCGAGCGCAACGGATTGCAGGGCCTGTCGATGGGGATGAGCAGTGATTTCGAACAAGCGATAGCGCTGGGTGCCACGCATGTACGCGTTGGGTCCGCGATCTTTGGCGAACGGGTTAAATCCGAGGGATAATCAGGCGCGTTCCGGGGGCTATTCTGCGGGCAATCCAATGCAGGTGGTCGCGGCGAAACGCGACGCAGCCCTCGGTCGGGTAACTCGGGCGCCGCCATTGGTGCAGGAAAATCGCCGATCCGCGGCCCGGTACCGCATTTGGCCAATTCCAGTCGGTGATCAGCACAAGATCGTATAGCGGGTCCGCGCGTCGCAGTTTTTCGTGGCTATGCGCGTAAGGCGAACTGACCATCTGATTGTATTGGCTATCGTCACTGTCGTCCGACCAAAGATCGCCAGGACCTATAGGGATTGCCCATGAGGTCGGTGCCAAAAGCCTGTCCGGTCGATACAGCATGCCGACGACGTGATGCACCCCGGTCGGCGTTGCTCCGTCACCTTCACGCTTGTTGTCGGTCAACCCGCCTTTACCGATTGAGCAGGGAAAGACACGTCCGGCAAAACGGACGCCGCGCGGGGTCAGAACAAGATCATCGGGCGTCACAGAAGGTGGCCTGATTTTGCAGCCTTGGTTGCCAAATACCCGCGATTATGAGCCGTTTCACCCACTTTGAGCGGTACACGCTCGGTCACGGCGATTCCCGTCTTCTCCATCATCGCGATTTTCGCCGGGTTGTTGGTCAGCAGCCGAATCGAGTTGAAACCCAATTCTTTGAGAATGTCCGACCCCAGCCGAAAATCGCGCTCATCGTCTTCGAAACCCAGCCGATGATTGGCTTCGACTGTATCAAAACCCTGATCCTGCAGGAAATAGGCACGCATCTTGTTGGCAAGGCCAATGCCGCGTCCTTCCTGATTGAGATACAGCAATACGCCAGAGCCTTCGGCCCCCATCTGCGCCAGCGCGCCACGCAGTTGCGGGCCGCAGTCGCATTTCAGGCTGCCCATCAGGTCGCCTGTGAAACAGGCCGAGTGCAAACGGGCCAATACCGGCTTGCTTCGGTCCGGACGCCCGATTTCCACGGCATAATGCTCTTCTCCGCCATCTTCGGGACGGAACACGTGCAGGCGACCCGCCTCGGACACTTCCATTGGCAAACGTGCCGCAGCGATCTCGTGCAAAGCGCTGCGGTCAGCCAGATGCGGCGCGGCGCGGGTATGGTCAATGCAGGTCAGGCCATGGGTTGCAGCAAAGTTGCGCCCATCCTCAATAGAAACCACGACGGCTGCGGGCAGCAACCGAGCGGACTTGGTCAATGCGATTGCAATACGATGCAGGTTGGCATTGCCCTGCCGCTCGGACATCAACGGGCCTTTCATCGGGGTGTTCAGATCATCGGATGGATCGGCCACAGCTTGAACCCAGGTTATATCGGTGTCTGAGGGAATGATCACGCGTGCCAGATCGCCATCATAGGCCCGCGCCTTCAGGGTTTCCGCCCGTCTGACTGTGATTGCCACCACAGGTTGACCTTCCAGGCTCCGTAAATCGGCAAGCCTCTGCGCGCTCAGCGTTTCCGACGCTATTGCCAATACGCTAAATCCGCTGTCGTCTGTCAGCACAACCGGAACGCCCATGCGCAAATCTGCGCGGGCGCGCGCCAGCAATTCCGAAATATCGGGGATCAAACTCATTTAGTTACCCTGTAACGTTCCAGCCTTCGTCTAACCCGATCAGCGGGAAATGTGAAACAATTCCTACGCGTCAGACACGAGGGCGTGAGACGATTGCAGTAAATCTTGTTGATTGCATCTTCCGCACGCAAATGGTGGAAAAGGCTTAGGAGGACCGGACATGGCTCAGCTCAAGAAAATCCTGCTGGTGGATGATGATGAAGACCTGCGTGAGGCGCTCAGCGAGCAACTTGTGATGACCGAGGATTTCGACGTGTTCGAAGCGGCAGACGGCCAATCTGCCATGGAGCGGGCACGCGAGGCAATCTACGATCTGGTCATTCTGGACGTCGGCCTGCCGGACACCGATGGGCGAGAGCTGTGCCGCCTGATGCGCAAGCAAGGTGTCAAAAGCCCGATCCTGATGCTGACAGGCCATGACAGCGACGCGGATACCATTCTTGGTCTGGACGCAGGCGCCAACGATTATGTCTCTAAGCCGTTTAAGTTCCCGGTCCTGCTGGCCCGTATCCGCGCGCAGCTGCGTCAGCATGAACAGTCCGAGGACGCGGTCTTTGTGCTGGGGCCGTATACGTTCAAACCGGCCATGAAGATGCTGATCACGGAAGAAGACCGAAAAATCCGCCTGACCGAGAAAGAAACCAATATTCTTAAGTTCCTGTATCGCTCGGCCGATGGCGTGGTTGCCCGCGACGTACTGCTGCACGAGGTCTGGGGTTATAACGCTGGCGTCACGACGCACACGCTGGAAACCCACATCTATCGCCTGCGTCAGAAGATCGAGCCCGATCCATCGAATGCGCGCCTTTTGGTCACAGAGTCCGGTGGATATCGCCTGGTTTCGTAACCCTGACTGGATTGACATGGGTCAAAGTGATACTCTGGATGTGTAATTAGATTACTCCCAACCCGCGCATGTCCGGGTTATGACATGCACCTCCCTGTTGGACTGCCGGGCCTTATGGCCCGGCTTTTTTTCGAAGTGTAATCAAGCGCTACGCCTTGAAATCGCAGGCGCATATCTGAACAGATACTATGGTATTCATTCAGAGGTCGTCACATCCGGAATCGTAGCTGTTGTGACGTTCACTGCTTTGATTCTGTAGGCCGAAGGCGCAATTTCGTTCCCGCTGGGCCGAATCTGTAAGCGGCCGGTGATCCATACGGGGTCTGCCGTTATGTCGATCCCTTCTGCGTATTCGACCGTGATGACCTGATCGGGAAGCGGGGGAAGCGGATGCCGGCAATCCTGATCCATCGGCGGAATCAGCAGAAAGCGTTGGACGTTCCTGAATTCGAACTCCACGGGGTGGGCGTAGCCCGCAATGCGGATTGTGATGCCATCAAGGTCAGTGTTTCCCGGCGTGCATTCGGCAAGTTGCAAGGACAGCATCCGGTCCGACATATCCTTTCCGGTGCAATTCGGATTGGAAAGATAGGTCTCAAGGACAGCCGAACAACTTTGTGGGCGCCCTTCCTGTAGGTCGGTCCAGGACACTTGCAACGGCTCGGCCAAGGATGGCGAGCCGAGCAGGGCAAGCGCGAGGGCTGAATAGACCCGCAGCTTAATTGTCGTTTTGACCATGCGTGACAGTCAGCGGGCTGCGATAATCGGGCTCGGTTATCCCGAGCTTGTTCATGGCGACACCGGTCAGGCATTCTCGCAGCAGCCGATTGGCGTTCAGCGCGGACACATATGTCGGGTCCATGTGAGGGGACAGTTCGACCAGTTCAAAGCCCACAAGGTTGGTTTCGGCGCAGAGACGACGCAGGATATGGAAGGCCTCACGCGGCATCAGCCCGCCGGGCTCAGGCGTTCCGGTGCCGGGAACAAAGGCAGGATCAAGCGTGTCGATATCGAATGACACAAAGATGTACTCCGGGCCATCTTTGGCCTCGGCAATGGCATCTTCCATCACCGCATCCCAACCACGATCTTCGATCTCGGCCATTGTGTGATACCGAAATCCGTTCTCGCGCATCCATTCAAACGCGCGTTCGTCCGGATAATAGCCGCGCAATGCAACCTGAATGAAGTTCTTGCCGGGAACCAGCCCTTCCTCGATCAGGCGATAGACCGGCATACCGTGGTTGATCAGGTGGCCCAGCCCGTATTTACCAGCATCATAATGTGCGTCGAAATGGACCACGCCGACGTTCCCCTTGCCGTACACATCTACCAGCGCGGCAACATCCGCATACATCAGAGAATGGTCGCCGCCGACGATAAACGGAATGACACGGGTGCCGTTCTCATGTTGTACTTCGGCGACCTGACGAACAAAGGACCGGACCGAGTGGATCGTGCGTTCGGTGCTCATCATGTCGTTCGGCGCGTTGCCATAATCGACAACGGTCATGTCCTGAAGCGGATCAACCATCACATGCATATGCGGTTGCCGCGCACCGTACCCCAAATACATCGACGATGCCCTGACCGCGTTTGGACCGTGAGATGCACCGCGCATTCCGCCGCCCATATCCGTAAAAGCGCCCATGATCGCAACATCGACCTCACCCGCGGCTAGGTCTGCTGGCGTTAAAGCAATCGGTTGGTGCAAAAACGTCGGTATCTGCATGAAGCCCTGCCCATAGAACCGTTGCAGGTCAATCGGTCCATCGGCCCGTTCTGTGCCATCAAAGCTTGGCAGCGGGGTCCGCCACGCGTTGTAGGTCGGATCTTCCGTATCAAGCGGGATCACGGGTTGTTCGCCCTCCCGGATCGGAGCCTGGCTGCCCTCGTATTCGTGTCCGAAATACTGCGCAAAGGCGGGTGCAGAGCACAGGCATATCCACGCAGAAACAAGTATCTTCGACCCAATCGGCTTCACGGGTGTCCCCTCCCAGAGTATCGAATATATAAAAATTCATGATAATAAATATGTGTATTATGTAAAGGATTTCCCGAGACGGAAGCGAGCTGGCAGGTTCCCCTTGGCGTTAAATTCCGATGGGCATTTTTCCCGTGGCACCCGGTTTCACACCAAGCTAGTCTGCGCCAATCGCGTCAGAGGATTCCTGCCCATGCCCTTTACCCTTGCCACCTGGAACATCAACTCGGTCCGCCTGCGCGAGCCCATCGTGCTGAAATTGCTGCAGGAAGAAGCGCCGGACGTATTGTGCCTGCAGGAGTGCAAGTCTCCGGTCGAGAAAATCCCGACCGAAGGTTTTGCCGAACTGGGCTACACCCACATGGTTGCGCGTGGCCAGAAGGGGTACAACGGCGTCGCGATCCTGTCGCGCCTGCCGATGGAAGAGGTTGGCGACAAGGATTTCGCAGGGCTCGGGCACGCGCGCCACATAGCGGGGCGTTTGGAAAACGGTGTGACGATCCACAATTTCTACGTGCCCGCTGGTGGTGATATTCCGGATCGCGAGAAAAATGAGAAGTTCGGCCAAAAACTCGATTACCTCACAGATATGCGCGACTGGTTCCATGCCGAAAAGCCCGAAAAGTCTATTCTGGTTGGCGATCTGAACATCGCCCCGCGCGAAGATGATGTCTGGTCGCACAAGCAATTGCTCAAGGTCGTCTCGCACACTCCGATCGAGGTTGAGCAGCTTGCCGAAACACAGGATGCAGGCGATTGGGTCGACATCACGCGTCAGGATATTCCCGAAGGGCAGCTCTATAGCTGGTGGTCCTATCGCGCGCGGGATTGGGACGCTGCAGACAAGGGGCGGCGGTTGGATCACATTTGGGCGACGCCTGATATTTCCAACGCGGGACACTCCAGCCGCATCCTGCGTGATGCGCGCGGATGGGAAAAACCCAGCGATCACGCGCCGGTCTTCGCGACATTCGACCTTTGACCACGCAACTCTACTATTGGTTTCTGCCCTTTGTGATTGCATATAGAGCCCAAATTCGAACGAAAGAGTGAATGCCATGGACCTTCTGAACGCCGCAGCCGGACCTGATGCCACCGATCTGATCAAAGACGGATCCGAGGCCACCTTTATGGCCGACGTCGTCGAGGCCTCGCAGGAAGCCCCAGTCATCGTTGATTTCTGGGCGCCCTGGTGCGGCCCATGCAAAACCCTTGGCCCGTTGCTGGAAGAGGCCGTGACCGCCGCCAAAGGCGCGGTGAAGATGGTCAAGATCAACGTTGACGAGGCGCAAATGATTGCGGCGCAGATGCGCGTCCAGTCGATTCCGACTGTCTATGCTTTTTTCAAGGGCCAACCGGTCGACGGATTTCAGGGTGCCGTGCCAGGATCTGAGATCAAGGCCTTTGTGGATCGAGTGATCGAAGCGGCGGGCGGCGAAAGCCCCGGCGGGCAGCTGGATGACGCGGTTCAGGCCGCCGAAGAGATGTTGGCCGAAGGTGCAGCAGTTGATGCCGCGCAGACTTTTGCCGCCATTCTTGGTGAAGATCCGAACCACGCAGCGGCTTATGGCGGTTTGGTTCGTGCTCACATCGCGTCCGACGATCTGGAGCAGGCAGAAGCCATTCTGAACGGCGCACCCGCGGAAATTTCGACCTCGCCCGAAGTTGAGGCAGCCCATGCCCAGCTTGAACTGGCCAAACAGGCCGCCGACGCAGGTCCGGTGGGTGAACTGAAGGCTGCGGTCGACGCGGACGCTGACAATCATCAGGCGCGCTTCGACCTGGCGCAGGCGTTGCATGCAAATGGCGAAGTTGAAGAGGCGGTTGCGCAATTGCTTGAACTGTTCCGTCGTGACCGTGAATGGAGTGACAGCGCCGCTAAGACACAACTTTTCACGATCTTCGATGCACTTAAGCCCAATGATCCGATCGTTCTGAACGGGCGTCGAAAACTCAGCTCGATGATATTTGCCTAATTCCGGATCAGAGCTACACTCGGGTACATGATGCATCCCGCTGATCTGCCGGAAACGGTATCCGTTTTCCCATTGCCCGGGGCGCTGCTGCTGCCCCGCTCGCGCTTGCCGCTGCATATCTTTGAGCCGCGCTATCTTCAGATGCTGGACGACGCCCTGAAAACGCAGGAGCGTCTGATCGGTATGGTGCAGCCGAACCCGTGCCAGAGCAACGAGGGCAAGCTGCACCAGATTGGTTGCGCGGGCCGCGTGACGCAGTTTTCCGAAACCGAAGATGGCCGCTATCTGATCACGCTGACCGGGATTTCGCGTTTTCGTATCCGGGCAGAACTGGACGCCTTTACACCGTATCGGCGTTGCTCTGTTTCGTGGGGCGGGTTTGACCGGGATCTTGGCAGGGCGGAACACGATGACCGATTTGATCGCTCGAATTTCCTGATGCTGCTGGAACGGTTTTTTTCGTCGCGTCAGCTGTCCACGGACTGGGACACTCTGAAGGACGCAGATGACGAGCTGTTGGTCAATTCTCTGTCCATGCTTCTGGATTTCGACCCCGAAGAAAAACAGGCGCTGCTTGAGGCGCCTTGCCTTCGCACACGCCGCGAGACACTTGTAACACTGATCGAATTCGCCATGCGCGGCGGATCGAGTGAGGAAAAACTGCAATGACCGAAGCCGAACACCCTTTTGACCGTCACATGCTTGAGGCGCTGATCTGCCCGCAGACACATACCATGCTGCGCTACGACGCCGAAAAGCAGGAATTGGTGTCTAAGGCCGCCGGTTTGGCGTTTCCCATCCGCAACGGCATCCCGGTGATGCTGGTGGATGAAGCGCGCGAGCTGGATTAAATCGCGCGACCCTGCAGCAGTTTTGGCAGGTCTCCGGTCAGTCCCGCGGCCTCGCGCACAAAGCCTCGGCGCAGGCCGGGCAATGAGCCGACAATCTCCATCCCGATGTCGCGCCCTAAGCGCAGGATTGGGTTGTCGTTGGAAAACAGCTTGTTGAATACATCCGTCGCCATGGCCAGTGCGGCAGTGTCGAACCTCCGCCATTCCTGGTAGCGTTCCAGCACCAGTAGCGAGCCGATATCCTCGCCCCGCCGCCCGGCCAGCGTCAGAACTTCGGCCAGCGCACCGACGTCGCGAAGGCCAGCGTTCAGCCCCTGTCCGGCAATAGGGTGCATCCCGTGTGCGGCGTCTCCGACCAGTGCCATCCGGTCGCCGATGAAAGAGTTGGCGATGGTCAGGTTCAACGGATAGGTGAACCGGTCGCCCTGCAGGCGGATATCGCCCAGATAATCACCGAAGCGCGGGCGCAGGACCTGAAGGTAATCCGCCTCGGACATGGCGTTAATGCGTTTTGCCATCTCGGTCCGCTCGCTCCAGACGATTGAACTGCGGTTGCCGGTCAGCGGCAGAATCGCCAATGGGCCGGGCGGCATAAAGAACTGATGCGCGATTCCGTGGTGGGGCAGGTCGTGCTCGATGGCGCAGACCAGCGCTGTCTGACCGTAATCCCAACCAGAGCGCTTGATCCCCGCGCGTGCGGCTGTTCCGCTGCGGCGTCCATCGCAGCCGACAAGCAGACCTCCGGTGACCTGTGAACCGTCATCAAGCGTCAGAGTGACCCCGGTCGCATCGGCGTCCTGCGCGATTACGGTCTTGCCATTGATCTGCTTGATGCCTGTTTCGTCTGCCATCGCATCCAGGAACGCGCGGCGCAGGTGGCGATCTTCGACCATATATCCCATCGGGCCTTCTTCGATCTCGGCATGATCGAAATGCATGAAGAAAGGGGATGGCCCGGCACCGGCGTGGCCATCGGTCACCTTTATCTCAAGCATGGGCTGGGCATGCTCGGCGATCCGACCCCAGACACCAGTCGCGTCAAGCAGCCGTTGTGAGGCCAGCGCCAACGCGTAAGCACGCCCGTCAAAGGCGGCGCTCTTGCGCGTTTTCTCCGCCAATGCGTCGATCACGGTGACGGAATGCCCCGTTTGCGCCAGTGCCAATGCCAGGGCCGGGCCGTTCAGGCCGCCGCCTACAATCAGGATATCCGAGCTGTGTTCCATGGGCTGCAATATGCGCGCCCTTTCGGGATTGTCCATGTGCAGTCCTGTCGCTACCGTCCGTGAAGGCGATTTTTTCAAAGGGGGCGGGAATGCAGGACTGGCTGACCATGACGGCGTGTGATCTGGGCCGGGGTATTGGCATGGGGCAGATCGACCCGGTTGAGTTGACCGAGACTTATCTGGCCGCCATCGACGCGCATCCACATCTGGAAAGAATCTATGCCCGCATCACCCATGACCGGGCACGAGCCGAAGCTCTGGCCGCGCAGGAGAGGGCGAAACTGGGGTTGCGCCGCTCGTTGCTGGATGGTGTACCGATCAGCTGGAAGGACCTGTTCGATACGGCGGGTACCGCGACCGAGGCGGGGTCGGCCTTGCTGAAAGGTCGCGTTCCTGAAATGGACGCGGTCGTAGTTCGCAATGCCACAGCGATGGGAACGGTCTGTTTGGGCAAGACGCATATGAGCGAGCTGGCCTTTTCCGGGCTGGGTCTGAACCCGGTCACCGGAACGCCACCTTGCGTAGACGACGAGGATTCCGTGTCTGGCGGCTCGTCTTCCGGTGCTGCCGCTTCGGTGGCCTGGGGATTGGCGGCCTGCGGGATCGGGTCGGATACCGGCGGGTCGGTCCGGATTCCGTCCGCCTGGAACAATCTGGTTGGGTTGAAAACGACGGCAGGGCGCGTGAGCCTTGAGGGAACGGTGCCCCTGTGTCTGCGGTTCGATACGGTTGGACCGCTGGCCCGTTCGGTTGAGGATGCAGCCCATATGCTTGCTTTGCTGGAGGGCAGCAGCCCGCCCGATTTGCGTGGTGCCAGCCTTAAGGGTCGCCGCTTTGCCAACCTTCAGAACGTGGCCCGTGACGATCTGCGGGAAGCACCGCGCAAAGCGTTCGATGATGCCGTGGAGCGGTTGCGTGAGGCCGGGGCCGAGATCGTGCCGCTGGAAGTGCCAGAGCTTGAGGATGCTATGGCATTGTCCGGCATTCTGTACACCACCGAAGCCTACGGTTTGTGGCGCGATGTGATCGAAGCCAATCCCGATGCCATGTACCCCGAGATTCTGGAACGTTTTCGCGCAGGCAGAAACGCCACCGGAGCTGACTATATCGCCGCGTGGTCAAAGCTGAAGGCGAGCCGTGCAGCGTGGGACGCCGCGACCGCCGGATTCGATGCAGTTCTGGCCCCGACAGCGCCTATCTTGCCCCCGAATCTCGACCGGTTGATGAAGGATCACGAGTACTACGTGACCGAAAACCTGCTGGCCCTGCGCAATACACGGATTGGTAACCTGATGGGGCTGACGGCGCTGACTCTGCCGACCGGAACGCCGGGTTGCGGGCTGATGATGATGGGCTATCCGGGTTCGGAAGAGGCTCTGTTACGGCTTGGATCGGCCGCCGAGGCAGCGTTGGCCTGAATGCCACAATCCCCTGATTCGCCGTCTCTTTGTCTGGACGAAACAGGGCGCGGTCTGTAGTCTGACTAAAAAACGGGGCGAAAATGATCCCGGTATTGAGGCAGTAGTTATGAATTTCCCCGAGCGGTTTTCGAACCTACCGGAATATGCATTCCCGCGTCTTCGCACCCTGTTGGATCACCATCAGCCGGGTGGCGAAGTGATTCACATGACCATTGGCGCCCCGATGCACGACTTCCCGAAATGGGTGCCCGACGTGATCATGGCAAACGCGGCCGGGTTTCAGGGCTATCCACCCAACGAGGGTTCACCCGAGCTGCGGTCGGCGATCACTGGCTGGATCAACCGTCGCTATGGCGTGAAGATGGACCCCGACACCAATGTAATGGCCCTGAATGGCACCCGCGAAGGGTTGTACAACGCGGCCATGGCGCTGTGTCCCGAACAGAAGAACGGTGAAAAGCCCGTTATTCTGTGCCCGAACCCGTTCTATCAGGTTTACATGGTGGCTTCGCTGTCGGTTCGGGCTGAGCCGGTTTTTGTGCCCGCCACCGCTACCACAGGCCACTTGCCGGATTACGCGGGGCTGCCCAAGGACGTCCTAAACCGGACGGTCGCGGCCTATATCTGTTCGCCAGCGAATCCGCAGGGGGCTGTGGCCTCTCGCGATTACTGGGCTGAACTGATCCAACTGGCCGAGACCTATGATTTCCGCATCTTCGCGGATGAGTGTTATTCGGAAATCTACCGCGATGATGCACCAACGGGCGTACTGACGGTTGCACAGGAACTAGGCGCAGACCCGGAACGGATTACCCTGTTCAACTCACTGTCCAAGCGATCCAATCTGGCCGGGCTACGTTCTGGCCTGATCGCAGGGGGGCCGGAAACCATCAAACGGGTCAAGCAGCTGCGGAACTACGCCGGAGCGCCATTGCCGCTGCCGTTGCAGGCTGCTGCCGCGCAAGTTTGGGCAGATGAAGTGCATGTCATCGAAAATCGTGCGCTCTATCAGAAAAAGTACACCATCGCGGATGAGGTTTTCGCCGATGTGCAGGGTTACATGCCGCCCGAAGCCGGGTTTTTCCTGTGGCTGCCGGTCGAGAACGGCGAGGAAACCGCATTGAAGCTGTGGCAGGAGACCGGCGTACGGGTTCTGCCGGGCGCATATCTTTCTCAAGGTGATCCGGGGCAAAACCCGGGCGAGCAATTTATCCGGGTCGCAATGGTGGCCCCAAAAACAGAGTTGCGGCAGGGGCTGATCACGCTCCGAGACTGCATCTATTCGTGAGGTACGAGGGCAAAATGGCATCATATAACGCGCGCAACCGCGATCCATTGCTGGACAGCACGACTCAGGCCGCTATCGAACGGCGCAGCAAGGAACTGATAGGGATCGCATTGATCCTGCTGGGGCTGGCGTCGGCCGCGATGATTTGGTCCTACACGCCGGATGATCCGAACTGGATGGTGTCGACCGACGCGCCGGTGCAGAACTGGATGGGGCGAATTGGCGCTTCGATCGCTGCGCCGCTGTTCATGATTGTTGGATGGGGCAGCTGGAGCATTGCTCTGGTGCTGATCGGCTGGGGAGTGCGCTTTGCCGGGCATTTCGGCGAGGAACGCGCGGTGGCCCGTCTGATTTTTGCCCCGATCTGGATTTCGGTCGTCTCGGTCTACGCTGCAACCTTGGTGCCGGGCGAGGCATGGCGCGCGACCCATAGCTTTGGTTTAGGCGGTCTGTTTGGTGACACCGTTATGGGGGCCTTGCTGACACTGCTGCCAATCTCCTCGCATTTCCTGGTTAAGTTGATGTCACTGGCGATGGCTGCCGGGATGCTGGCGCTGGGCGTATTTGTGTTGGGCTTTACCAAAACGGATGTCCGCAAAGGGGTGCGGGCATTCCTGCTGGGCCTCGTGATGTCTTACGACATGTTGATGAACCTGTTGGGTCGCAGTGCCTCGGCGACGGCGCAAGCCGCCCGTGACCGCCGTGCTCAGTGGGAGGAGCGTAAAGCAGCCCGCGCCGAAGCCGCAGATGCCATGTTTGATGACGATTTGGCATATGCTGATCCGGTGTTTGAAGAACCGGAATTTGACGAACCCGAACCTGCCAAGACCGGTCTGCTGGCGCGGATGCCCAGCCTGATCCGCCGACCCGAACCGATGCCCGAACCTGAACTGGTCGACCCCGAACCCATCGTCGGGTTTGATGAAATGCCGGGTGAGGATCGCATCCGCTCCAAGATTTCCGCAGCTGTGCGCAACCGCAAAGTGGCCACCGGTGAGATGGCACCAGAGCTCGATCCGAACCTACCGCTGACCAAAGGACGCGGCCGGGGTCCCGACCCGCTGATCCTGAACCCCAGAGGCGGGGAAGAACTGCCGCCCGAGCCGCCGATGACTTCGGCCGGTCTGCCGCCTGAACCGATGCTGACGGCGGAGCCTGCGCCGGAATGGCAGCAAGAGCCACTGCATCAGGATTTTGCGCCCGAGCCGGAATTCGAAGATGAGGCCGTGTTCGAGGATGCTCCTGAACCCGCGCCACAACTGCGCCCCGCGATGAAAATTCCGGTGGCTGAGCCACGCAAACCCGTGGTCGCACAACCTGTGCGCCGTGCGCCTCCGCCTTCGCGCCGTGCACAGGCCGAGGCACAGCCCGCGTTGTCCTTTGAGGATCGGCATTCGGACTTTGAGCTTCCACCGCTTAGCCTATTGTCAAACCCTGACAGCATTCAACGCCACCACCTCAGTGACGAGGCGCTGGAAGAAAACGCCCGGATGCTGGAAAACGTGCTGGACGATTACGGTGTAAAGGGTGAAATCGTCAGCGTCCGCCCTGGTCCGGTTGTCACCATGTATGAATTGGAACCAGCTCCCGGTCTGAAAGCCAGCCGCGTGATCGGTCTGGCGGACGATATTGCGCGCTCGATGTCTGCATTGTCGGCACGGGTTTCGACCCTGCCCGGACGGTCCGTGATTGGCATCGAACTGCCGAACGAAAACCGCGAGATGGTGGTGCTGCGCGAAATCCTCGCCAGCCGCGACTTCGGGGACGGCAACCATGCGCTGCCTTTGGCACTAGGCAAAGACATCGGTGGTGAATCGGTCGTGGCGAACCTGGCCAAGATGCCTCACCTGCTGATCGCGGGTACGACTGGTTCCGGTAAATCGGTGGCGATCAACACGATGATCCTGTCGCTGCTGTATAAGCTGACGCCGGACGAATGCCGCCTGATCATGATCGACCCCAAAATGCTGGAACTGTCGGTTTATGACGGTATCCCACATCTGCTCTCACCCGTTGTGACTGACCCGAAAAAAGCGGTCGTGGCCCTGAAATGGGTCGTGGGTGAGATGGAAGACCGCTATCGCAAGATGTCCAAGATGGGCGTCCGCAACATCGCTGGCTACAACGGGCGCGTGAAGGATGCCCTAGGCAAGGGCGAGATGTTCAGCCGCACGGTGCAGACCGGTTTTGATGACGAAACCGGCGAACCAACGTTCGAGACTGAGGAATTCGCACCTGAAGCAATGCCCTATATCGTTGTCATCGTTGACGAGATGGCCGACCTGATGATGGTTGCGGGCAAGGAGATTGAGGCCTGCATCCAACGTCTGGCGCAAATGGCGCGGGCCTCGGGCATCCACCTGATCATGGCCACGCAGCGCCCGTCGGTCGATGTGATCACCGGTACGATCAAGGCGAACTTCCCGACGCGGATTTCGTTCCAGGTGACGTCCAAAGTCGACAGCCGTACCATCCTTGGCGAAATGGGCGCCGAGCAACTGCTGGGGCAGGGCGATATGCTCTACATGGCCGGTGGCGCCAAGATCACGCGCTGCCACGGTCCGTTCGTTTCGGATGAAGAGGTCGAGGAAATCGTCAACCACCTGAAACAGTTCGGTCCGCCTGACTACATGAGCGGAGTGGTCGATGGCCCGGCTGAGGAAAAGGCTGACAATATCGACGCCGTTCTGGGCCTGAACACCGGTGGTAACACCAACGGAGAGGACGCCTTGTACGATCAGGCGGTTGCAATTGTGATCAAGGACCGCAAATGCTCGACCTCATACATCCAGCGGAAACTTGCCATTGGCTACAACAAAGCTGCGCGGCTTGTTGAGCAAATGGAAGACGAAGGCGTTGTTTCGGCTGCAAATCACGTCGGTAAGCGGGAAATCCTCGTCCCTGAGCAGTAGGATATTTAATAACAAGGGCAAAGCACTTATCTGATGGCTTATGAAACAGATTGCCTTTGCCCTTGTCCTGACACTGGCCGCACCTGCGGCCTGGGCGGCTGATAAGCTGCCGCTGTCGCAAATCTCCAACTATCTGAACGGTCTCAAGACCGTTGAGACCACGTTCACTCAGGTCAACGATGACGGCTCGCTCAGCACCGGAAAGCTATGGATTGAGCGGCCCGGGAAGATGCGGTTCGAATACGATCCGCCCAACAGCGCGGTTGTTCTGGCGCGCGCTGGAACGGTTCAGGTTTTTGACCCAAAATCAAACCAGCCGCCCGAACAGTATCCGCTGAAACGGACGCCGTTGTCGCTGGTGCTGGCGCGGAACGTCAACCTTGGGCAGGCCAATATGGTTGTCGGGCATGATTTCGACGGCACCGCCACGGTCGTCACGGCGCAGGACCCGAAAAACCCTGAATCAGGACGGATTGAATTGATGTTCACCGGCGATCCGGTTGAGCTGCGCAAATGGGTTATTCACGACAATGCAGGCAGCCAGACAACCGTGTTGCTGGGCCAGTTGAAAACAGGCGGAAACCTAAACAACAGTTTGTTTTCAAGTTCGAAAAGAAGCGGGTCAAGCAATCGCTGACCCGCTGGTTTTTTAGTAACGGCAGCTAGCCAATTGCGCCTGATAGAGTTTGGCGCGCGCATCCACATCGTTAGCGACATTCAACAGCCAGGATTTGCCGTAGTGGCTGCCGCGGGCGTAGCCCGTGTGCCCTTCGTGATAGGCCAAATACTGGTTGCGCGTGTCGCTGGGGTGAATGCCGTTCCGTTCATAGCTTTTGTTCATGTACCAGCCGATGAAATCTGACGCGTCGCGAATGCGGTCCCGCTTGGCGCGGCGTTTGCCCGTTTCCTTTTGGTATTCGTCCCAAGTTCCGTCCAGCGCTTGACTGAAACCATAAGCACTGCTTTGACGCCCCATTGGGATCACGCCCAACACATACTTATGCGGTGTGCGTGCATCGTGCTTGTAGCGACTTTCCTGATAGATCGTCGCCATCTGAACGTGAATGGGCACGCCCCACTTCCGTTCGGTGCTTTTAAACGCCTTGATATAGTCAGGCCTTTCGCGCGCAATGCTGCACGCGTCGTTCAATCTGCTTGGCGGCTGTTTGGATCCACCGCCACAGGATGCCAAAAGCAGCACCCCGAAGAGTACGAATAGAATTCTGCTCATGTGCCTCGTGCCTTTTTTCTTTATTCTAGCGTAGATTGAGGATTTAGGAAATCACAATCGTTACAAAACAATAGCTAGAATTAGAGGCAAAGCGCCCACGGACAACACTGTTGAGACCATGACCATCCCGGCGACAGCGTCCGCATCGGCATCAAACCGCTCGGCCAACAGGTATGAGGTGACGGCGACCGGTGTGCACATCTGCAAGACCAGCACGCCAAACGCGATTGCATCCAGATCAAAGGCGCGGGCAACCACCCATCCAAGGCAAAAGCAGACAATCAGTTTCAGGGCCGACAACCAGATCGCTTGCCCCAGTTTGCGTGTCGTTAACCGCGCTATCGCGACCCCGACCGTGATCAGCATCATCGGGATTGCCATCTGGCCAAGTAGTTCAAGAGTGTTCGTCAAAAACAGGGGCGTTTCCCAGTCACGCCACAGAAACAGGGCGCCAAGCAGGGTCGCCCAAACCATCGGTTCGCGTGCGACCTTTCCAAAAGCGCCCCGTCCGGCGACCAGATAGATGCCGTAAGTGAAGGAAAAGAGCGCAGTAACGGCCAGAAAAATGACCGCAAAGCCCAGACCGGCCTGCCCAAAAGCAAAAATACACAAAGGCAGGCCCAGATTGCCGGTATTCCCAAAGATCAGTGGCGCGAGATATGTTCTGCGGTCCAATCCGCTGAACCGAACGAAAACTCCAAAGGCCACGGCCAGCCCGGCATGGCTTGCAATCGCGGCGAGCGTGAAGCGGGTCAGCTCGCCCGCCGGAATCTCGGTTTGCATCAGCGCCACAAAGATCAGACTGGGCACCGCAAGGGTCACTGCAAGGCGTGTTACGAACTCGAGCCGGTACTCAAAACCAAGCTTGACCCAGGTGAATCCGACACCTGCCAAAAGGAAGACCGGAGCCACGATTTCGAACACTGTCAGTAAGAGGTTCACAGACTGTTTCCTTTAATTTCGGATCAATGAATGGCATTTCGGCCCGGAAAGAGGTAGTAAGATCTCTGGGGGCTGAGAAATGTTAAAGACACATGCCAAGTACCGCCTGGGTCAGGTGGTCCGCCATAAGAAACATCCCTTCCGAGGGGTGATTTTTGACGTGGATCCTGAATTTTCCAATACTGAAGAGTGGTATCAGGCCATTCCCGAGGACAGCCGCCCCATTAAGGATCAGCCGTTTTATCATCTGCTCGCAGAGAACGACCAATCCTTCTATGTGGCTTATGTTTCAGAACAAAATCTGGTTGCAGATCAATCCGGGGAACCGGTTGAGCATCCTGATATTCCTGACATGTTTGGTCCTTTCGAGAATGGTGCGTACCCGCTTCACTTTAATTTGAACTGATTATTTTGACGCGCCGTTTTGGCCGTCAGTACCCAAGCGCACAACCATCTTTTCGGGGGTCACTGGCCCCCTCCAGAATGCCGTCTCTACGGATTCGGATTGCCTGGGCACCACCAAGAGGTGTTTCCGGGATTTGAACGTTGTGGCCTAAATTGGACAATTGTTGCAATGTTGTGGGCGGAATTCCGCGTTCCAGCTTTAGGACGCCCCCATCGGCGAAGGCCCGAGGTGCGTCTATGCTGGCTTGCAATCCCAGTCCGTGATCCGTGAGGTTGGACAACAGGCGCGCGTGTCCGGTCGGTTGAAACGCGCCGCCCATCACGCCGAATGGCATCAACACGCGACCATCTTGCTTGAGAAGTCCGGGAATGATCGTGTGCATCGGGCGCTTGCCCGGTCCCAACTCATTCGGGTGGCCAGGCTGCAGGTTGAAGCCCGAGCCCCGGTTCTGAAGCAGGATCCCGTATTTTTTCGATGCAATGCCAGAGCCAAAGCTGTGAAAAATAGAATAAATCAGCGAAACGGCCATTCGGTCCCGGTCGACGACAGTGATATAGACCGTGTCCTTGTGGACAGACTCGGACAACGGGGCTGCTGCGGGCATGGCGCGTTTGGGGTCAATCAAGGCCGCGAGCCTATCCGCCACCGTCTGATCGAGGAATTTTTCAGCGTGCGTGGTATGATCCGGGTCAGCAATGAACCGATTGCGTGCGTCATAAGCCAGCTTGGAGGCCTCAGCTTCGAGGTGAATAAGTTCGGCTCCAAGCGGGTCAAGGCTGGAAAGGTCGAAGTTTTTCAGAATGTTGAGGAGCAGGATCGCCGTGGCGCCCTGACCATTTGGGGGATGCTCGACAAGGTCGATCCCATTGTAGGTGCCGCTAACGGGCTGCGTTTCGGTGCACTTGGCGGCCAGAAAATCCTCTGCCGTATGTACGCCACCTATCGCGACCAACGCCTCGACCATGTCCTGAGCGATTTCGCCTGAGTAAAACGCGTCTCGCCCATTTCGCGCGATCTGCCGCAAGACTTCGGCCTGTCCGGGCGATCGAAAGATCTGCCCGACGTTCGGAGCTATGTCTTCGATCAGGTAGTGCGAGCGGGCTGCGCCCTGCAACGTTTCCGCGCCGATTTTCCAATCGAACGCGACCCGGGGTGCAACCGGCACGCCCACATCGGCATAGTGAATGGCAGGCTGCAAAATAGCCTCCAAACCCAGTTTGCCTTCCGTTTCAGCCAAATGGCAAAACGCATCGACCGCCCCGGGGATGGTCACCGCATCGGGAGTGTTCAGGGGGACAGCGTTCAGCCCCTTTGCCCGCAGTTCTTCCGGATTTGCGGCCGCTGGAGCGCGGCCAGATCCATTCAGGGCGCGGATTTGGTCTTCACCGGCGCGGTTGAACAAAACAAAGCAGTCGCCGCCGATCCCGGTCATCTGAGGTTCGCAGATGCCCAGCAGAACAGCGCCTGCAATCGCCGCGTCCATCGCATTTCCGCCTTGAGCAAGAATGTTCAACGCAACCTGTGCGGCCAGAGGATGCGATGTGGCGCACATTCCTTCGGTTGCCAGAACTTCGGACCGACCCGGAGTGTGAAAATCCCGCATAGCTTCGCCCTCCCCTTTTGAACGCGCCGAAGGTATAGCGCGGTCAGGGATTGTCTAGTCACATCAGGGAGAAGTTCCTCGGCGCCGTTCACTGGGTGGGGGCTGTGACACGTGGCGCCGAGGGAAGCTATCTGAGCTACGGATATCTTTTTCCCCGTTGTTTGCGGCGCGGCAATGGTGCGAACGGGGCCTTAATGTGACCATTTTGGGTCATGCCGTAAGACTCGGGAAATCGAACCGCAGCGACAACCGGTTACAGCCGTCGCTGCGCTCATAACGTATGTCACTCGTTAATTTATGAATCAGGAACCAGCCAAACCCGCCTTCGGGCAGTTCGTCTATCGATGATCCCAGCGGCGCCGGAACCTCATCAGGCACGCGAAACCCAGGCAGCGGATTGCCTGTATCGGATATCAGGATGTCCAGCCAATTTTGATGCAGCCGGCAATGCACTTGGACTTCCGCAGGAGTGATACCCGCATAGGCATGTTCCACCACATTGTTGATGGCCTCGGCCAAGGCGATTTTCACGTCGGCTGCCTTGTGTGGCGGTAAACCCTGCACCTCCAAACCTTTGCTGAGTTGGGCAATGCCAGCGCTGGCCTCTGCCTCGGTTGCGGCAAAGCTAAGATCCAAGCTGTTCCGATTACACATGGGCGTCGCGCCTATTCAGTCAGCGAGTTCATTTAGACGACGGCGCCAACGCGTCGTCCAAAGTCGGATAGAGTTTGAAAACCGTATCCATGCGGGTCAGCCGAAAGACCTTTTCGACAAAAGGGTGCAGCCCGGCCAGGTCAAGCCTTCGGCCACTGCCAAGTTGTTTCATCGAGGCAACGATGGCCCCCAGACCACTTGAGTCGATGAATTCTACACCTGATAGATCCAGCACCACGCGTTCCGCACCGCCTTCAGCTTCGTGGCGCATGTCTTCCTTGAACTGAATGGCCATAGCGGCATCGATCCGGTCGGAATGCACTTTGATGATTTGGGTTGCGTTTGTAATTGTACTGGAAAGGGCCATGCGCGACGGTTCTCTAAACTGAAAATCACTCGTAGAAATACGCTAGACGGCAATTCTTACCATTCGGTATCCATCTCTTGGGAAAAGAAGAGGAGCATCCAGATGAAACAAGTCGTTATCGCCGGTGCGGCGCGTACTCCGATGGGAGGATTTCAGGGGATGTTCGACTCGGTGGCTGCCGTCGATCTGGGCGGAGTCGCGATCAAAGCCGCGTTAGAGGGAGCAGGTGCTACAACTGTCGACGAAGTCCTGATGGGATGTGTCCTGCCTGCGGGGCAGGGGCAAGCGCCCGCACGCCAAGCCGGGTTTGCGGCTGGTCTGGGCGAAGAGGTGCCTGCCACAACGCTCAACAAGATGTGCGGATCGGGCATGAAGGCGGCTATGATGGCCTACGATCAAATCGCTCTGGGTCATGCGGACACAATGATCGCGGGCGGGATGGAGAGCATGACGAACGCGCCCTACCTGCTGCCCAAAATGCGCGACGGTGCGCGGCTGGGACATGCGCAAGCAATGGATCACATGTTTCTGGACGGTCTCGAAGATGCCTATGACAAGGGCCGCCTGATGGGCACTTTCGCCGAGGACTGCGCCGAGGCCTTTCAGTTCACGCGTGAGGCACAGGATGAATACGCGCTTCGGTCCCTTTCGAACGCGCTGGCCGCGCAAGAAAACGGCGCCTTTGCGGATGAGATCACTCCGGTTACCGTTCGAACGCGCAAAGGCGAGATTACTCAGGCTGCGGACGAACAGCCGCTTTCGGCCCGGCCGGAAAAAATCCCGACCCTAAAGCCGGCGTTTCGAAAGGATGGCACGGTAACTGCGGCGAATTCATCTTCAATCTCGGACGGGGCGGCCGCTTTGGTTCTGGCGTCTGCGGACGCGGCCGAAGCAAAAGGCCTGACCGTTCGCGCCCGTATCGTCGGCCACGCCAGCCATGCGCAGGCTCCGGGGCTGTTCACGACGGCACCTGTTCCGGCGGCGCAGAAACTTCTGGCGAACATCGGATGGTCGAAAGATGACGTCGATCTGTGGGAGGTCAACGAAGCCTTCGCAGTGGTCCCCATGGCCTTCATGCATGAGATGGGTTTGCCCCGTGACATCGTCAACGTGAACGGCGGCGCCTGCGCGTTGGGACACCCGATTGGCGCATCGGGCGCGCGGATCATGGTTACTTTGCTGAACGCTCTGGAAAAACGAAACCTCAAACGCGGTGTGGCGGCAATCTGCATCGGTGGTGGGGAAGGCACGGCCATCGCCATCGAACGTGTTTGACGCTTCACCTTTTTCCAAATACTCCGGCGCAGACTTTTGCCAAGGGTGCGACCATGACCGCCGATTACAAAACACTTGCCAAAACCATTGCGGCCCTGACCGAGGGGGAAACCGATGATGTGGCCCTGATGGCCACGATCGCCTGCGAGGTGCACCACGCCGACGACCGGTTCGACTGGACGGGCTTTTACCGGGTCACGGAGCCCGGAGTGTTGAAGATCGGCCCCTATCAGGGCGGGCACGGTTGCCTGGTGATCTCGTTCGAACGGGGCGTGTGCGGTGCGGCAGCGCGTACGGGTGAGGTGCAGCTTGTGCCGGATGTGGAGGCTTTCCCGGGTCATATAGCCTGTGCATCCTCCACACGGTCCGAGTTGGTTTTGCCTGTGCGCAACGCTGCAGGTGACGTCATAGCGGTATTCGATATCGACAGCGACCAGCCCGATGCCTTCACTGAAACAGATGCGGGTCAGTTAAGTGAAATTCTGACCAGCGTTTTTGCGAAATAGAAATGGCCGGGGCATGCCCCGGCCAGAATGTTCCAACACTACGCGAAAAGGTCAGGACGCAAGCAGTTTGGCTTTTTGCGCCGCAAACTCTTCGTCCGTCAAAACACCTTTTTCCTTGAGCGCGGCGAGGCGTTCCAACTCGTCCGCCGCTGACACGGTCGCAACTGATCGGATGTAATCCTTTTGCGCCTTTTCGATCTGTTCCATGGCCTCGACATTGTGCTGATGCATCCGGTCGCCGCGGAGGATCAGATAGGCCAGAACGCCCAGCCATGGGATCAGAATCACAAAAGCGATCCAAACCGCTTTGCCGCCCCCGCTCAGGTCTTTTGAGCGAAAGACATCGGCAACAACCGAAATCATCACCCAGAACCAGGCCACCATCAGGAATAACCAAAAGATCGACCACATTATGTCGAAGAATCCGATGCCGTTGTCCATTTGTCATACAACCCTTTGCTAATGCGAAAGAAATCTTTGCTTTAAGATCAAGTCGGATTGTAACAGACAGTTTTCAATTTGGTTAGTGTGTTATCTATCGCGGAAATTTCTCGTCACTTGAGGCCGGGCAAGGTTTGAGTGACCAGCACAGAGGCCACTACAGATTGGGCCCCTAATATTCCGAAAAGGTAATATGAAAACAGGCGCTTGCGCGTTTTGTGCCTGAACATCCAACGTCCCAGAACCGCGCCGGGACTGCCGCCCAGCACAGCAAGCCACAACAGTTTCCGCTCGGGGACGCGCCGTTTTCGGCGACCCGCACGCAGCTTGTCCCAGCCAAAAACAAGCAATGTCAGCCCGTTAATGATCCATAGATATATCACCGCAATCCACATACCCGACGGATAGCCAAACTGAGCGCCGTACCCAAGTGAAAAAATCCTTGGTTTTTTCACAGAATCAATGCATCGTGAAAAACGAGGAGAAAATTTCACGAAAACCCTGGAGCGTTCAATGAACAGCCAAGCCCCGCATAGCGCCACTCTCGGAGCCGACCTTCGGGCTTTGCGCAAAGCGCGTGGGCTGACCCTGACCGAGATTGCAGCGCGTCTGGGTCGTTCTGTTGGCTGGCTCAGCCAGGTCGAGCGCGACATGTCCGATCCGTCGATTTCGGACCTTCGCCAAATTGCCGAATGTCTGGGTGTGCCGATGTCGATGCTGTTCGCCCATTCCTCGTCACCGGCTGACGAGCAAGGCTACGTGGTGCGCGCCGGTACGCGCCGTCCGATGGGTTCCGGCGAGGAAGGCCTGATCGAAGAGCTGCTGTCGCCCGATCTGACCGATGATTTCGAGATGGTGCATTCGACGTTCAAGCCTCGTTCGAAAATGCAAACTCCGGCCAATCGGTCGACACAGGAGGTCGGGTACATGGTGTCGGGGCGGTTGGAACTGAATATCGGAGGCCGCCAGTTTTCGGTCGGTCCCGGCGACAGTTTTCGGATCAAACATGAACCCTATCAGTGGGCGAACCCCTATGATGAGCCCGCCGTGGCGATCTGGGTCATTGCGCCGCCGGTGTACTGATGAGTTTTGAGGCCTGGACCATATTCGCGCTGTTCTGGGTGGTGTTCGTCACTACTCCGGGTCCGAATGCGGTCAATTGCATTTCAAACGGTATGAGCCTGCCGTTTCCCAAAGCGATGCTGGGGGTACTGGCGATCCTTACACAGGCCAGCGTATTTCTGATCCTGTCGGCGCTGGGCGTAACGGCACTGATCGCTGCATCCCCGACCGGGTTCTTTATCGCGAAACTGGTGGGTGCCGGGTTCCTGATTTGGATCGGCGTCCGCGGCTGGATGAATGCCACGCGCCCGGCCCCGGCAAGCGAACGCCCAGCGCGGCATGTTTATCTGCACGCACTGGCGGTCGCGACGATCAATCCCAAAAGCGTGGCAGGATACCTCGCTGCCTTTTCACAGTTCGTACAGCCGGATGTGCCCATCTGGCAGCAGATGGTCGTCCTCATGCCAACGGCGCTGATCATCACCACGCTCAGCTATACCGGCTTTACCCTGCTGGGGGCGCTTATGGGCAAGGCGGCGCTGGGTGCGGTGTTCAACACCTGGGTGCGCCGCGTCATGGCCGCTTGTTTTATCATCTATGGCGTGTTGCTGGGTGCCAGCTCCACGCCAGCAGCGAGGGGGTAATCACATGCACAACGGTTCTTGCCTCTGCGGCGCGGTCGCGTTCACGATTGACGGAGAGCTGTCGCCGCCTTCGGCCTGCCATTGCGGCCAATGCCGCAAACAGTCCGGCCATGTCTGGGCTTCAACCTCGACTCATCAGGACAACCTGAGCTTTACCGCAAGCGACACGCTGACTTGGTTCCGGGCCTCAGATACCGCTCGCCGCGGTTTTTGCCGGACATGCGGGTCATTCCTCTTCTGGCAACACAATGACGAGGACATGATTTCAATCTCCATGGGCGCGCTCAGCGAACCCACGGGTCTTACGCTCTCGAAGCATATCTTTGTCGCCGACAAGGGCGATTACTACGACATCACGGACGATCTGCCCCAAAGGGCACAGTAACAAGGATCAAAACCAATGAGCGATTTTCCGACAAAAGCCCGCGTGGTGATTATCGGTGGCGGTGTAGTGGGGGCCTCCTCGCTGTACCATCTGGCCAAGAAAGGCTGGACCGACTGCGTTCTGCTGGAAAAGAACGAACTGACTGCAGGTTCGACCTGGCACGCGGCGGGTAACGTTCCGACCTTCTCGACCTCGTGGGCAATCATGAACATGCAGCGCTATTCGACCGAGTTATACGCACGGCTGGGCGAAGAGGTTGATTACCCAATGAACTATCACCAGTCCGGCTCGATCCGTCTGGCGCACAGCAAAGAGCGGATGCAGGAGTTCGAGCGGGCGATGTCGATGGGCCTGTATCAGGGCATCCCGATGGAGATGTGGACTCCGGAAGAGGCCAAGGAGCGCTATCCATTCCTGGAGACGCACGATCTTGAAGGTGTGCTGTATGACCCGACCGACGGCGATATCGACCCGGCGCAGTTGACACAGGCATTGGCCAAAGGTGCCCGGGACATGGGCCAGAAGATCATCCGCTTCTGCCCGGCGACTGGCGTCACCCAGCATGATGACGGCACATGGACCGTTCACACAGATCAGGGCGATATCGCCTGTGACTACGTGGTCAATGCTGCCGGTTACTATGCGCAGCGTGTGGGTGAGTGGTTCAAGCCTTTCGGCGGCCGCACGGTGCCCGCGATGGTCATGAGCCACCAGTACCTACTGACCGATGAAATCCCCGAGGTTGAAGCTTGGTCCAAGGAAAATGGGGGCAAGAAGCTGCCGCTCCTGCGAGATGTGGATATCTCTTACTACTTGCGTCAGGAGAAGCACGGCTTCAACCTCGGCCCGTATGAGCCCAACTGCAAGGGCCATTGGATGACTGAAGATGACCCGATGCCCGACGATTTCTCGTTCCAGCTGTGGAATGACGATCTGGATCGAATCGAAGACATTGTGACCGACGCAATGGAGCGGGTGCCGCTGATGGCAACTTCGGGTGTTGGTCGTGTGATCAACGGCCCGATCCCCTACGCACCGGATGGTCTGCCGCTGATCGGTCCGATGCCGGGCGTCAAAAACGCGTTCGAGGCGCACACATTCACCTTCGGCATCGCGCAAGGTGGTGGTGCAGGCAAGGTGCTGGCCGAATGGATCGTCGATGGTGCGACCGAGTGGGATATGTGGGCCGTCGATCCGCGCCGCTACACCGACTACACAGATCAGGACTACTGCAACCAGAAAGGTCTGGAGGTTTATGGCAATGAATACGCCATGCACTTCCCTCATCACGAATGGCCTGCGGCGCGCGACAAGAAACTGTCGCCGGTGCATGACAAGGTCAAAGCGCTGGGCGGCGTGATGGGTGCCTATAACGGATGGGAGCGGGCCAACTGGTTCGCCAAACCGGGCGATGACACGTCGCTTGAGGCGACCCATACCTGGGGTCGCTCCGGCCCGTGGGAGCAGCGGATCCAAGAAGAATGCGAGGCCGTGCGAGACCATTGTGGCGTACTAGATCTGCCAGGCTTCTCGCGCTTCATGGTCAAGGGAGAGGGCGCCGCTGAGGCGCTGCGCGGCCTCGCAACCGGTGGGTTGCCAAAGGTCGGCCGGATGAACCTCATCTACGTCTCTGACGACCGTGGTCGCATTCTGACCGAGATGTCTTGCATCCGTCTGGGTGAGGATGAGTTTGTCATGATCACCGCCGCAACAGCTCAATGGCATGACCGCGACATCCTGATGAACGCGATGCCTGCCAGCGTTTCGATTGAGGACGTCACCACGACACGTGACACGCTGATCGTCACCGGCCCGAAATCGCGCGATATCCTGTCGACTATGACGGATGCGGATCTGACCTCGGGTTGGTTGACCCACCAATCGGCCACTGTTGCAGGCCAGCCTGCCTATCTGATCCGCGTCTCCTTCGCTGGTGAGCTGGGATGGGAAGTTCATGCCCTGAATGAGCATATGCCTGCGATCTATGACGCGATCATCGATGCCGGGGCCAAACCGTTCGGCATGTACGCCCTGAACTCGCTGCGTATCGAAAAGGGTTACCGCGCATGGAAGGGCGACCTGTCGACCGACTACTCGCTGCTCGAAGGCGGATTGGAGCGGTTCGTTAAACTGGACAAACCACAAGACTTCCCGGGCAAGGCTGCAATTCTGAACGAAAAGCAGCAGGGCGTGAAAAAAGCCTTTGTCACACTGACGGTTGATGCGGGCGATTGCGACGCGCCGTACATGTCGTGCATCTGGCAGGGCGACCAAATCGTGGGCGAAACCACTTCGGGCGCCTGGGGTTACCGTGTCGGTAAATCCATCGCGCTGGGCATGATCAAGGCCGAGCTTGCCAACCCCGGCACCGAGCTTGAGGTCGAAATCTACGGCCAAAAGTGCCGCGCTGTGGTAGAGCAGGATCAACCGCTCTGGGATCCCGAGAACGAGCGGTTGCGCGCTTAACCTCTTGCGGAGACTGCCATGAGCAAACGATACGCCAAACTGGGACCCGGTGAGGGTCCCAACTATGACTGGGAAAATGACCATACTTTTGTGAAGGTTTCCGGTCAGGACACGGACGGCGCGTACACGCTCATGGAAGACAATCTGAAGGCCAGCTTCGCGCTTGGCCTTCATCGCCATGATAGCCATGCCGAGACCTTCTATTTCTTGGAGGGAGCGGTGGATTTCTATGTCGATGGCGACTGGCACAGGTGCACTCCGGGTACGACCATGCATGTACCGCCCGGAGTGCCACATGCGTGCCGTGTGGCCGATGGTGCCCTTGCCAGAATGCTGATGATTTTCCAGCCTTCGGGGTTCGACGGATTTCTGGCCGAACTGGCGACAATGGATGAGGCTGATTTTTCGGATGAGGCGAAGATGGCCGAGCTGAACGCGCGCTATGACATTGTGCCAATGGGGCCGGTTCCAGCCCACCCGGATGACCGGCGCTGAAAGGGCACGGATGACTGTTCCTGCAACCATGTCCGGCGTTTACCTGACCCGCCACGGCGGCCCCGAGGTGCTGGAATGGCGCGAGGACATTCCGGTGCCAACACCCGGTCCGGGACAAGTTCTGGTTCGGGTTGCGGCCGCAGGCGTAAACAACACCGACATCAATACGCGGGTCGGCTGGTATTCCTCGGACGTGACCAGTGCCACGGATGATGTCGATCAGGAGGTCGATGCTGGCGGCTGGGGCGGCGCACTTGCATTCCCCCGCATTCAGGGCGGCGATCTGTGCGGCTATGTCGAAGTGGTCGGGCCTGAGATCGGCTTTACGGCTGGGCAGCGTGTGACTTGTCCTATCAACTTGCCGCGCCCGCGCCCTGGCAACCCGACAGGCTTTATCGCGCTGGGGTCGGAAATCGACGGAGCCTTTGCGCAATACTGTCTGGTTTCGGCGGATGACTTGTACGACGTCTCAGCCTCCCCGCTGTCTGACGTTGAGATTGCCGCCATCCCCTGTGCATTCGGAACCGCAGAGAACCTGCTGACCCGTGCCGGAGTAACCGCCGGGCAAAAGGTTCTGATCACCGGGGCCTCGGGCGGCGTGGGTCTTGCTGCAGTGCAACTGGCGACCATACGCGGCGCCACGGTCCGGGGCGTCACGGGGGCCGCAAAGGCAGAGGTGGTCAAAGCGCAGGGTGCTGTAGAAACCTATGGCCGCGATGCACCGTTGCCGGAAGACACGTTCGACATCGTTATAGACGTTGTTGGTGGTCCGGCGTGGCCGAGCCTGATCCGGGCGCTGAAGCCGGGCGGCCACTATGCCGTCTCGGGCGCAATCGCTGGGCCAATGGTTGAAGCGGACCTGCGTGAGATATACCTGCGCGACATAACGATACATGGTTGCACCCATCAGGCATTTGATGTCTTCGGTCGCCTTGTCGAGTTGATGAATGCAGGTCGTATCAAACCTTTGGTTTCCAAAACCTATCCACTAAGAGACATCGCCAAAGCGCAGGAGGATTTCCAGTCCAAGGCGCTGCCGGGGAAACTCGTTCTGATTCCATAAGGAGGTTGGCACATGGCGGATATCACGCTTCTGGATGGCTCGATCGGGCAGGAACTGGTCAAACGCAGCGGAGACAAAGCGACGCCGTTGTGGTCAACGCGCGTGATGATCGACTACCCGGACCTGGTCAGGGACGTTCACGCCGATTACTTCCGCCGTGGAGCAACGATCGCGACGACGAACACCTACGCTGTTCATCGGTCGCGGCTGGAACGCGTGGGGATGGAAGATCAACTGGCTGATCTGATTGGTGTTGCGGTGTCGCAGGCTTGTCGGGCTAGGGGCGGCGGTACGGGGCGTGTTGCAGGCGCGCTTGGTCCTTTGCTGGCGTCTTATCGGCCCGATCTGAAGCCAGATGTGCAACAGGCGGCGGAAAAGTTTGCGGAAATCGTTCAACTCATGACCAATGACGTCGATCTGTTTCTGATCGAAACCGTTTCATCCGTGCAGGAGGCCGAAGGCGCACTACATGGCACGGCAAAGGCGGGGAAACCGGTCTGGCTTGCACTTACGGTGACGGACGACGACGGAACGCGCCTGCGATCAGGAGAGCCGCTTTCGGATATTGCGCCACTGGTAGACAGGTTCAATCCTGACGCGGTTCTGATAAACTGCTCGCGACCCGAAGCTATTCCGGCAGCCTTGGAAATCCTCGCCTCGATGGGTCGGCCTTTTGGGGCCTACGCCAACGGGTTTGCCGAGATTTCCCAGGACTTTCTGAAAGACGCGCCCACCGTTGACGCTTTGGAACAACGGCAAGATCTCGGACCTCAAAAATATGCCGATCATGCCATGGGTTGGGTCGAACAGGGGGCGACGATTGTCGGCGGATGCTGCGAAGTCGGTCCCGATCACATTGAGGCCCTTGCCAACAGCCTGCGCGCTGCGGGGCATCGGATCGTCTGAAGGGAATAGGATGACGACGACCTCAAGGAAAACGATGGTCAACGCTCAGCGCCATTTCGACATCGTCGTTGCGCCAGGCTATGTGCTACTGGAACTGGCGTCTTTGGTCGAGGTTTTGAGGCTGGCAAACCGTGTTTGCCCAAGCCCTCCTTTCACCTACACTTACCGTTCGCTCAGAGGCGGCCCCATCAGCAGCAGCAGTGACGCCACGATCCAGACCGAGCGTATTCCGACGCAACCCAAGGCGGATTACCTGTTCGTCATCGGCAATTCCGACCCTGATCACCCCGATTTGTCACTGGGGCGAGTGGTATCGGATTACACCTTCCGCGACGCGCAGGTCTTTTTGCTGTCCGAGGCGGCAAGCCGCTATATCGACGAGCAGGGAACCGAGGATATGTCGACCCATTGGGAAAATGCGTCCTTCCTGCGCGAGCGTCGCGCTCAATTCGAGGCCAAGCTGTCTATTGCAACAGAGCAGGGCGCGGTGGTGACTTGTGCCGGGATGGAGGCGACAACCGATGTGGCACTGGCCGTAATCGGGCGCCACATTTCCGGGCCGACCAGAATGACCGTCGCCGACATCATGCTGCATGAAAACATTAGGGACTTCTCGTCGTTGCAGCCCTTTTCAGGGTCGAAGACCACCGCCACGGGCGACGCGAAATTGGACCAATGCATTAAGCTGATGCAGGCCAATATCGAAGATCCGTTGCCGATTCAGGAAATCGTCGAGGTTCTGAAACTGTCGAATCGTTCGCTGGAGCGAAAGTTCAAAAACTATT
Source organism: Ruegeria sp. BF12 (assembly GCF_056538705.1). Classification (NCBI taxonomy): domain Bacteria; kingdom Pseudomonadati; phylum Pseudomonadota; class Alphaproteobacteria; order Rhodobacterales; family Roseobacteraceae; genus Ruegeria; species Ruegeria sp. BF12. The sequence continues at coordinate 117,250 of NZ_JBQFTP010000010.1, forward strand.
TCGGCACGACGCCCAACGGCTTTTATCGGGAAATGCGACTGGCCAAAGCCAATAATCTGCTTCTGAATACGACAATGAGTGTTCGTGAAATCGGTCTGGCCTGCGGATTTCCAAACGGATTCTCGTCTGTTTACAAAAGCTTCTTTGGCGTGACGCCCTTTGTGCTCAGACGGGAAAAACGGCAGGTCAAACAACGTTGATTTTCGCAAATGAGCTGACGTTTTTCATGCATTCTGCGTCGCTCTTTCGTGTCATTTTGGGTGAAATCTAATCATGCGGAGTCATCAGAATGGCTGATCTTCCAAACAAGGCCCGTGTTGTCATCATCGGTGGCGGTGTCATCGGTTGTTCGGTGGCCTACCACCTGACCAAGAAGGGCTGGAACGACGTGGTGCTGCTGGAGCGTAAGCAGTTGACCAGTGGCACGACCTGGCATGCGGCGGGCCTGATCGCCCAGCTGCGCGCAACCAAGAACATGACCAAACTGGCGAAGTACAGCCAGGAGCTCTATGGCTCGCTCGAGGAAGAAACCGGCGTGGCCACGGGCTTCAAGCGCTGTGGATCGATCACCGTCGCCCTCTCTGAAGAGCGTAAAGAAGAGATCTATCGTCAAGCTGCCATGGCGCGCGCATTTGGTGTTGAGGTCGAAGAAATCTCGAACGAGCGCGTGCAGGAACTGTATCCCCACATCAACCTCGAAGGTGTCAAAGGGGCTGTTTACCTGCCCCTGGACGGTCAGGGTGATCCGGCCAACATCGCATTAGCGCTGGCCAAGGGCGCGCGTCAGCGCGGCGGTATCGTCAAGGAACGCGTAAAGGTCACCGATATCGTTAAGCAGGGCCGCAAAGTGACCGGCGTTGACTGGGTCGCCGACGACGGCAGCGCGTCGGGTCACATCGAATGCGATATGGTGGTGAACTGCGCGGGTATGTGGGGCCACGAAGTGGGTCGCATGGCGGGCACCAACGTTCCGCTGCATGCGTGCGAACACTTCTATATTGTGACTGAGAATATTGACGGCTTGACCCAACTGCCGGTTCTGCGGGTGCCGGATGAGTATGCGTATTACAAGGAAGACGCTGGCAAAATCCTGCTGGGCGCGTTCGAGCCGGAATCAAAGCCGTGGGCGATGGATGGTATCCCAGACTCGTTCGAATTCGATCAGTTGCAGGAAGATTTCGACCACTTCGAGCCGATCCTGGAAAAGGCCGTCGACCGTATGCCGATGCTGGCCGAAGCCGGTATCCACACCTTCTTCAACGGACCCGAGTCGTTTACCCCAGATGACGCCTATCACCTGGGTCTCGCGCCGGAGATGGACAACGTGTGGGTTGCGGCGGGCTTCAACTCGATCGGTATCCAATCCGCTGGTGGGGCCGGTATGGCGCTGGCCGAGTGGATGGACAGCGGTGAGAAACCGTTCGATCTGGGTGATGTCGACATCAGCAGGATGCAGCCGTTCCAGGGCAACAAGAAGTACTTGTTCGAACGCTCGAAAGAGACGCTGGGTCTGCTGTACGCCGACCACTTCCCTTATCGCCAAAAAGCCACCGCCCGCGGTGTGCGCCGCACCCCGTTCCATCACCACCTACTGGAACAGGGCGCGGTCATGGGCGAACTGGCGGGTTGGGAGCGTGCCAACTGGTTTGCGAATGAAGGGCAGGAGCGGGAATACCAGTACAGCTGGAAACGCCAGAACTGGTTCGAGAATTCGGCCGCTGAACACAAGGCTGTTCGCGAAAATGTCGGTATGTACGACATGTCGTCCTTTGGCAAAATCCGCGTTGACGGTCCCGATGCCGAAGCGTTCATGAACTATATCGGCGGCGGCGATTATTCGGTGCCGAATGGCAAGATTGTCTACACCCAGTTCCTCAACCGCGCAGGCGGGATCGAGGCTGACGTGACCGTCACCCGCCTGACCGAAACCGCCTATCTGGTGGTCACTCCGGCGGCGACCCGCCTGGCCGATCAGTCGTGGATGCAGCGTCACGCGGGTAACTTCAACGTCGTCATCACCGATGTCACGGCGGGCGAGGGCGTCCTGGCCGTGATGGGCCCGAATGCACGTGCGCTGCTTGAAAAAGTCTCGCCCAACGATTTCACCAACGCGACCAACCCGTTTGGCACTGCTCAGGAGATCGAGATCGGCATGGGTCTGGCCCGTGCCCACCGCGTGACCTATGTCGGTGAGCTTGGTTGGGAAATCTACGTCTCGTCCGACATGGCCGGTCACGTGTTCGAAACCCTGCACGAGGCGGGGCAGGACATGGGGCTGAAGCTGTGCGGCATGCACATGATGGACAGCGCCCGGATCGAAAAGGGCTTCCGCCACTTCGGCCATGACATTACCTGCGAGGACCACGTCGTCGACGCCGGTCTTGGCTTTGCCGTCAAGGTCGACAAAGGCAGCGACTTCATCGGTCGCGAGGCTGTGATCGCCCGTAAGGAAAGCGGACCGCATAACCGTCTTGTGCAGTTCAAGCTGACCGATCCGGAGCCGCTGTTGTTCCACAACGAGCCCATCATTCGGGACGGTGAGTATGTGGGATACCTGTCCTCGGGCAACTATGGCCACACGCTGGGCGGTGCGATCGGTCTCGGTTACGTTCCGTGCGAAGGCGAAAAGGCGGCGGACGTTCTGGCCTCGACCTACGAGATCGATGTTTGCGGCGTCAAAGTCAAAGCCGAAGCCTCGCTCAAACCGATGTACGACCCAAAATCGGAACGCGTTAAGGTTTAACGCGGACATACAACAAACGGGGCGCTTTGGCGCCCCTTTTTGTTGAACATATCAATTTTCTTGATGCAACCCTTCACGGATTTCGCAGTTTTCAAACCCGTCTGAACTGCCGTAAAGACAACCGGTATCAGCCGGAGACTTTGGATGGCCGACGTCACAACATCACGCGGGAATGAGGACACGCCAAAGGGTCTGGCCTTGGCGGTCACGGCCTACGTTCTGTGGGGGTTCCTGCCACTTTATATGAAGGCCATGGCGCATATTGGGCCGGTCGAGATCGTGGCGCACCGGATCATCTGGTCTGTGCCTGTGGCCGGACTGTTGTTGGTTGCGCTGGGGCGGACGCGGGACCTGAAGGCCGCTTTACGTAACCCTCGGATGCTGGGTATGGCTTGCTTGACGGCGGCTTTGATATCCGTGAACTGGGCCATTTATGTCTGGGCTATCGCCAGTGGTAATGCGCTGGATGCAGCGCTGGGGTACTACATCAATCCGCTGTTCAGCATTGCGCTGGGGGCGATCCTTTTGAGGGAACCCCTGAACCGGATGCAAATGGTTGCGGTCGGGTTGGCTGCGCTGGGCGTGCTGGTGTTGATCGTTGAAGCAGGAAGACTGCCATGGGCGGCCCTGGGCCTGATGGTCAGTTGGGGGTTTTATGCTTTCTTCAAACGCTCATTGCCCATTGGTCCTAATCAGGGGTTTTTGCTTGAGGTTCTCATCCTGCTGGTCCCCGCTTTGGTCTATGTGACCTGGTTGGGTGCAAAGGGAACTGGTCATTTCGGTGTGGCGGCTGGAGACACCATGCTGCTGGCCTGTGCCGGGGTGGTCACGGCTGTCCCGTTGCTGGTCTATGCCAACGGGGCAAAGTTGGTTCGGTTGTCGACGATGGGTATTCTGCAATACATCGCCCCGACGATGATCTTCATCACTGCCATCACAGTCTTTGGCGAACATATCGACCGAGGCCGCATGATTGCGTTCCCGTTGATCTGGGCAGCTCTGGTCGTCTACACAATTCCGATGATCCGGCAGATTCGGCGTCAGGCCTGACGTAACAGATCAGCTGCTGCCTCGGCCCAAAGACGATAGGCTTTGGGGCTGGGGTGATACCCGTCAGGGGCAGCCAGCGCGGGATCATCTGGCAGATCCAGCGGCAGGTGACGCGCTTGCGGAAACGCCTCGACAGCCTGCTGCAGTCCCTTATCCAGCCGTGCTGCCTGTCGCCCAAGCACCCAGGCCAGAGGCTGAGGCAAGGCCGGGAAACGGTTCATCTGCGGAACGGCTGTCACCACGACGCGGCGCACGCCCAGTTTGACCGTCAGATGATCAAGCAAACGGGTTTGCTGCGCAGTGAACTTTTGCTGCGTCACAGCGCGTGTAACATCGTTGACACCCAAAGCCGTCACTGCGGCATCAAACGTTCCTTCAAGTTTTCCCAACCGATCAATCGTGTCCTGCGTCGTGTGCCCCGTTGTCGCCTCAAGCCGCCATTCGACGCTGTAGTGCCTTGCCAGACGGGCCACAAGAAACCCGGACAGGGCCTGCTGTTGCGTACCGGCCCCGACCCCTGCGGCCGAACTGTCGCCCGCGATCAACAGGCGCAACCGAGGGCCGCGACCCTCCCGTCCTTCGCGCGGACCGGACGGTTCCGGCAATTGCTGCGCGTTGCGACGTACAGAAACCGCCTGTGCCGCCAGAACCGGTAGCAAAGGGACACGTAGAATCTGATCTGCAGCGATCGGGGCGGCCATGTTTAGCTCAGTGCATTTTTGTATTCGAGAAACCGCGGGTCGGTCATCACCCGCGCCATCATTGCTTCACGCAGGGCGCCAATGGTTTTGTATGGACGCATGACAACCTCGAATTCCTGGATCAGGCCGTCGTCATTCAGGGTGATCAGATCGACGCCGACCGCGTCCAGTTCTCCGACCTTGCATTGAAACTCAAGAGCCCAATCCTTGCCTTCGCCCATAACTCGGCGATAGCGGAATTCGGAGAACACCTGACCCACATGCCCCAAAACGGCCGCAACGGGTTCGCGTCCGGTCCAGGTGCTGTAATAGGTAGGCGGGGAAAACCGCACATCCTCGGCCAACAACTCGTGGATCAGGGTTTCTTCGCCCTTGGCGACAACGTCTTGCATGCGCTCGATTGTGGGGTGCATGGTTTTTCCTCCGCTTTGGTCCGAGAGTTGCTGAACCGATCCGTTCAGGCAAGGCCGACGTTGCGGGAACCGCCGCCGTGCGATAGGCAGGCGCGCATGACTGAGACCTATGATCCCCCGAAAACCCCGCTGGATGTGCTGCATGAAGATGCGCAGTTGATTGTGGTGAACAAGCCTTCGGGCCTTTTGTCCGTGCCGGGGAAGGGGGAACATCTGGCTGACTGTCTGCTGACACGGGTGCAGGCTGCATTTCCGCAAGCGTTGCTGGTGCATCGGCTGGACCGTGACACATCGGGTGTCATGGTATTTGCCCAAACACCGCATGCGCAACGGCATCTGAGCATGCAGTTCGAGAAACGACAGACTCGAAAGACATATGTGGCCCGCGTCTGGGAACGGATCGAGCAAAAGACCGGCACCGTCGATCTGCCGTTGATCGTGGATTGGCCCAACCGCCCGCGCCAGATGGTCTGTCATGAGACGGGCAAACCGGCTGTCACCGATTGGCGGGTTGTCAAATACGAGGGCGAAACGACACGTGTCCGGTTGTTCCCGAAAACAGGCCGGTCACATCAGTTGCGGGTTCATATGCAGGCTTTGGGACACCCCATTCTAGGTGATCCGTTCTATGCCGAGGATGAAGCGCGCGCTTTTCCGCGCCTGATGCTGCATTCTGAAGAGTTGCGCCTGAAAAGCCCCGAGGGCGGAGTTTCGATGAAATTCCGCGCCCCGGCTGATTTCTGACCTCAGGCTGTACTGGTCCACAGCATCTTCAGGTTGCCCAGCGAAAACCGCTTTGTCCGTTTTCGGGGTACTGGCTTGTGGGTCCGTGCGGCCATGATTTCGCGCTCAAGCTCGAAGGCGCGCAGGGTGTGGTCCTGTGCCCAGCGATCCAGGTGCAGGGTCATCATTACGTGATTGTCGCGGCTTGGCATGGTCGACCTCCTTTGGTTTCTTTCCCAAAGATCGCGCACCACTCCTGACACCACCCTGTCAGGGGGGTGTGCTAGAGTGTCAGCAGTCCACGCCGGAGAACTCAATGCGCCGCTCGACCCGCCTGTTTGAAATCATCCAGATCTTGCGCTCTGCGGAGGCGCCCGTCACGGCCGAGGCGTTGGCGGAGAAACTCGAGGTGTCGGCACGGACCGTCTACCGGGATATCGCCGCTTTGCAGGCCCAGCGGACCCCGATCGAGGGCGAGGCTGGTGTCGGGTACCTGATGCGCCGCGGATACGATCTGCCGCCGCTGAACTTCGATGCCGAAGAGGTTGAGGCACTATGGGTCGGTCTCTCGATGCTGGCCCGTACGGGTGACAGTACCCTGCAACAGGCGGCAGATCGGGTGTGCCGCAAGATCGAAGCGCTGCGTGCGCCCGCCGATTGGCTGCAGGTCGCCCCTTGGGGTGCCCCGATGGATGACCCGGCAAAGGGCTGCGTGCCGGTCGTGAACTATCGCGAGGCGATCCGGGCCGAGCGCAAGATACGTATCACCTACGTCAACGCCGGGGGCGAGCGAAGCGAACGGATCGTCAGGCCGGTCGCCCTGATCTATCACATTGAATGCACCATGCTGGCCGCTTGGTGCGAGCTGCGGAACGGTTTTCGCCATTTTCGCACGGACAGAATCTGGGCCTGCGAGTTGACCGAAGATCACTTCTGCGGGCAGGGTGAGCCCCTGCGGGCAATCTGGCAGGAACAGAACCATTGGAATGAAACCGCTGACGCGCAGTAAGTGGCGGGTAATTGCCGATTTCACCAGATTGTTGCTTGAGCCTTCATAGGTGCAGCGTGATAAACTGCACCAAACAACGCGGACCCGGTAAACGGGCCCTGAGCAGAAGGTGATTCCATGACGATTTCCAAGAGTGTTCTTGCCGCCGGGCTGTGCTCGGCCCTGTTTTTGGGGGCTTGTACTGACCCCGCTACGCTGAGCTTGCCCTCCGATCCCAATCAGAATGCCAAGCAGGGCGCGATTCTGGGCGGTCTGGTCGGCGCAGGTGTCGGCGCGATTGCCAACAATTCGAACCCGCTTCTGGGTGCAGTGGCCGGCGGCGCGATCGGTGCTGCGGGCGGTGGTTTGATCGGCAACCAGCTTGACAAGCAAGCGGCCGAACTGCGCCAGCAGCTGGCCAATGACGGGATCACCATCGTCAATGCCGGTGACCGGCTGATTGTCACGGTTCCGAATGACATCACCTTTGACACCGACAGCGCGACCGTGCGCCCGCCTTTGAGGGCGGATCTCGTGCGCGTTGGGCAGAACCTCGTGAACTATCCCAACTCGAACGTGCAGATCATAGGCCACACCGACAGCGACGGTGATGCAGCCTACAATCAGGGCCTGTCTGAGCGCCGTGCCCTCTCGGTGGCGGATATTCTTCAGGCGAATGGCGTGAATGGCGGGCGCATCACGACAATCGGCCAGGGTGAGAATCAGCCCATCGCTTCGAACTTGACGCCAGAAGGTAAGGCGCAGAACCGGCGTGTTGAAATCGTGATCGTTCCGGGTAGCGGCGCCTGACGTTTCAAAGGGCACCCCAGGGTGCCCTTTTGCACACTAACCGTGCGTCAACCGGTCTTGGGCGCGTAAAAAACTCGGGCTAGTTAAGGGGAAACACAAGTTACGGAGTCCCCATATGTCCGAACCGATCCTGCTTGGCCTGTCCGGCTCATTGCGTCAAAGTGCGACCAACCGAAAACTGCTGCGCGAAGCTGCCCGGTTGTTTGAGCCTGGAACCTTTGTCGAAGCCGATCTGAACCTTCCCCTATATGACGGTGATCTGGAAGACGGCGAAGGCATACCTGAACTGGTGCAGGTACTGGCAGATCAGATCGCGCAGGCCCATGCCGTGGTTATTTCGACCCCCGAATACAACAAAGGCCCGTCGGGCGTTCTGAAGAATGCGTTGGACTGGGTCAGCAGAACTGAAGGTCGCCCCTGGGCCGACAAGCCGGTGGCCGTGATGTCCGCAGCTGCGGGTCGCGCAGGCGGGGAGCGGGCACAGATGATCTTGCGCAGCTACATGGTGCCGTTCCAACCCCGTATCCTGCAGGGGCCGGAAATCCATCTGGCCAGCAGCTCGAACGAGTTCGATGAGCAGGGCAAATTGCTGAGCGATCGTTACGAAAGCTCTCTGCGGACTCTGATGCAGAAACTGCGGACGGAGGCCGGTTTCTAAGTTCGATTCGCCGCTTGTCGGTTTAAGTCCGTCTGCCTAATCTGCCGCCATGGCAGAGGAAAAACAGACTGATGTAATGGACCCGGCCCGCGCCGCCGCGCTGCAGGCGGCGCTGGGGTTCAACGAACGGATTGGCGCGGGCGATCAACTGCCGCCCTTCTTCCACCAATTGTATTTCTGGTCGCCACAACCACCCGTCGCACTGGGTCGTGACGGTCATCCCAAAGTTGGTGGAGAGCTGATCCCCGACATGGGGTTGCCGCGCCGGATGTGGGCCGGGGGGCGGCTGCAGTTTCACGCGCCACTGATCGCCGGTTCTGATGCCGAACGTCGGTCTGTTCGGGAAAGCGCGAATTCCAAAACCGGACGAACAGGACCTCTGGGCTTTGTCACTCTGCGGCACGAGGTTTCACAGGGCGGCAAGCTCTGCCTGACGGAGTGGCAGGATTTGGTCTATCGGCTCGATCCTGCGAAAAGCGATGCCAAGCCCGTCGCGCCGATGGCCCGAACAGACGAAACAGACCAGCGAGAGGTCAGCTTCGACTCGACGCTTCTGTTCCGCTACTCCGCGCTCACTTTCAACGGGCACCGGATTCACTACGATCTGGACTATGCGCGCGACGTTGAAGGGTATGATGGACTGGTCGTGCATGGACCGTTACTTGCGCAACTTCTTATGTTGTTTGCTGTCGAGCTGATGGGGCCGCTGGCGCAATTCTCCTTCCGTGCATCCTCACCTTTGAAGCATTTCGAAACAGCGACATTGTGCCGGAATGGTCAGGCGATGTGGGTACGGGGGCCTGACGGTCGCCAATGTATGTCCGCCGAGGCCGTGCCACAGTCACAGTGATGCTTCAGGCTGAAAATCGTCAGGGATAACATCCTTACCTTCTAAAACCAGATCGGCCATGACCTCAGCCACCTTTGGGGCCATGCCAAAGCCGATCTTGAAGCCTCCGTTGGCAATGAACTGTCCCTTATGCAGCGGATGCGCGCCCAACATCGGTGCGCGACTCTTGCTGCGAGGGCGCACGCCAGCCCACCTATCGATGACCTCCGCACCGTGCAAAACTGGAACGGCCTGCATTGCCCTGTCCAGCACATCATCCAAAGCGGCGTCGGTGCTGGCTGGGTCGTCGTAATCCCTTTCCGAGGTCGAACCGATCGCCAAAGTCCCATCTGCATGCGGGACGATGTGAACAGTATCTACAAACATCTGCGGTACTTCGCCCGCGTCGAACCGCAGCAGCGCCGCTTGTCCTTTGACGCCATTGCCGACTGTTTTACCGAACGCCTCGCTCAACTCTTGCAGGCCAGCCAAACCGGTCGCGTGAACAACGGGGCCCCGATCAGGCGCGTCAGTGACAACTTCGACCCCCATCACTGTTAAGGCCGAGACCAGCGCGGCACAGGCGCGGCGGGGATGCATGCGGGCGCTCAGCGTGTCGTGGATGACAAATCCGGTCGGGCTGGGCGGGCACCACGCGCCAACGGTGGTCGTTTCAACGACCCGCCATTCAGCCTGCCCTCGCCACAACTCAGCCGCCGTAGTTGCGCGGGCATGGGCAAGCTCCAGCGTGCGGGCATCCGGTATGGGCTGCAACCGGCCCAGCCGCGCGTATCCGGGTGAGACGCCACCTGTAGCCTCGACTTGTTTCCAGAACGGCTCCGCCATGATTAGACTGTCGAACTGGAAAGCTTTTTTGGCGTTCCAATTCTCGGGCACATGCGGGGCAAGTGCGCCGACCAGACCGCCGCTCGAGCCCGCTCCGGGGCCAAAGGGATCGACGACCTGCACCTTTGCGCCGCGTCGGGCGCAGGTCCACGCAATGGATAGGCCGAAAATCCCTGCACCACGCACCGTCACATCGACCATTGCCATTCCCCGTTTCCTTGTTCAGTGTCGCGCCGCTTAGCTACAGGATTCCCCGATGGCAGACCAGCGTGCCGAATTGACATGGACCGAGGATCAGATCCCGGTCTCAGACCGCTTCGATGACCCCTATTACTCGTTGCAAAACGGGCTGGAAGAGACGCGCCACGTGTTTCTTGCTGGCAACGATTTGCCAGAGCGGTTCACGCCGGGCTTTCACATTGCCGAACTGGGTTTCGGGACTGGTCTGAACATGCTGACGGTTTGGTCAGAATGGGAGAAATCGAGCCAGACGACGCCGTTGTCGTTCACCAGTTTCGAGGCTTTCCCGATGCAGGCTGACGACATGTCCCGCGCGCTTTCGGCCTTCCCAGAACTGTCCCCATGGTCCGAACGGTTCCTAGCGCAATGGCAAGGCGGAACATGCGATCTGGGCACCTTGCGACTTGAGGTTGTCGAAGGCGATGCACGCGAGACTCTTCAGTTCTGGAACGGCGCAGCGGATGCCTGGTTTCTGGACGGGTTCTCTCCGGCCAAGAACCCGGAATTGTGGGGGGCTGACCTGATGCAGTATGTGGCCAGCCATACGACCGTCGGCGGTACGGCGGCCACATACACCGCTGCCGGTTTCGTGCGACGAGGATTGGAGGACGCCGGTTTCAACGTTACTCGCGTCCCCGGCTATGGCCGCAAACGGCACATGACGCGGGCGGTCAAATTGTGACTCAGCAAAACAACGCACGCGCCGGGATTGCGCTGATGATCGCGGCCACCATCGTCTTTGCCTTGCAGGACGGTATCTCGCGCCATCTGGCCGGAACCTACAACACCTACATGGTCGTGATGATCCGCTATTGGTTCTTTGCGGCCTTCGTCATCGCCCTGGCTGCGCGTTCGCCCGGTGGGCTGAAAGCGGCAACCCAAACCAGCCAGTTAAAACTGCAGATCTTTCGCGGCTTGCTTTTGGCGGCTGAAATCTGCGTTGCGGTGTTCAGCTTTACGGTCTTGGGTCTGATCGACGCAATGGCCGTCTTCATCTGCTATCCATTGCTCGTGGCCGCACTCAGTGGGCCGGTTCTGGGCGAACAAGTCGGTTGGCGGCGATGGGCTGCGATCGGTGTGGGTTGCATCGGCGTTCTCATCATCCTTCAACCCGGCGTCGGCGTGTTCAATCCGTGGGCTATTGTCCCGTTGATTTCCGCCCTGATGTTCGCGGTCTACGGGTTGCTCACCCGTTATGTCGCGCGCCGCGACAGTTCGGCCACCAGCTTCTTTTGGACCGGTGTCAGCGGGGCCGTTGCTATGACACTTGTGGGCACGTGGTTCTGGGAACCAATGGCGCGTACCGATTGGGCCTGGATGGCGCTGCTTTGTGTCAGTGGCGTACTGGGCCACTGGCTGCTGATTAAATGCTATGAAATGGCCGAGGCCAGTGCGGTCCAGCCCTTCGCCTATTTCCACTTGGTCTGGAGTGCGATCCTGGGGATCTCGATCTTTGGCGAGACGCTGCGCCCTGAGGTGGTCATAGGCGCAGCGCTGGTTGTCGCCGCCGGGCTGTTCACCTTATGGCGCGAAAGACGCCAGAGTTGACCCGGTCAGTTCCTGCGAAAACGGAACCGGAAGGGCGGGCTGACCGAGGCGCGCACGATAAACTGGCAGGCTTTCGGCAACGCGCATCACGTAGTTGCGCGTTTCGCTGAACGGGATCGTCTCGATCCAGTCGACCATATCAATTTCACCCGCGCGGGGATCGCCATAGCGCTCCATCCACGATATCGGGCGGCGCGGTCCTGCATTGTACCCTGCGGCCATCATCACAACGTTGCCATTGAAGTCAGCGGCCAGCCCGGACAAGTAGTTCGCGCCCAGCTTGGCGTTGTACTTCCAGTCCGAGGTCAGATTAATTGTCTTGTGCCCGCTCAGGATGCCCAGCTCTTTTGCTACGACTTTCGCTGTTGCGGGCATGACCTGCATCAGCCCGCGTGCCCCGGCGCCGCTGATGACGACCGGGTCAAACTCGCTTTCGCGGCGGGCGATGGCCAGCGTCATTTCCTTGGCCATAGGCAGCCCCATATCGGCGACCGGATGCACGGGATAATAGGCTGCCGGCAGAACCAAACCGACCGTCGCGGCCCGTTTGGCGATCATCACCGCAAGATGCGGTTGTTTCAGTTCGATCACCAAATCGCCAAGCTGATTGGCCTGTACCGAGTCCAGTCCTTCGACCAGATGGGTCAGAAACCGCTCGGACAAGTTGTCTTCTCCGGCCTTTAGCAGCAGTAACCCGGCCTCCAGGACGCTGGAGTTAGAGAACTCTGCCTGCTTCCAATGCGGCGCGCGGCGAGGGTTGGCCAGCTCTCTATCGAAAGGTCGCCCGATCCGCTCGGCGGCCAGCAAGCCATAAAATGAGGTCTGATGGTCCGCGCCCATGGCGTAGGCGTCATAAGCTTTATCGGCATCGCCCTGTGCCGCGTAAGCGCGACCGAGCCAGTACCCTCCGCGACCTTTTGAGATCGGCGATTTCACCGCGTCCGAGAAGCTCTGGAAATGCCGGACGGCCGTGGCCGGATCGTTCAGTTTACGCAGGGCCAGAAATCCGGATAGCCATTCCAGATCGGCATAGCCGTACCCCATCTCGGGCGTCATATGGTGATTGGCGGCAATCTGGTAGGCGCGATTGGCGTCGCCGTTGCGCATTTCCAGCCGGGCCAGACGACGGCGCCCTTCAGCCCATTTGTCGGGCTCACCCAACGCATCAGGCCCGGTCGAGCGTGCCAGCATCAGATCAATCGCGCTATCGTCCAGTTCCTTTTTGTCGCGCCAGACAAACCGGTCAAAAGCCAGGCCCGGAGCATCGGCCAGCGATTTCGGAACCGCAGCTACCTTGCCGTCTACGCCCGGCTGCCGTTTCTGCAGGGCAATCCGTGCTTCGGCCAGTTTGCGTTGATCGGTGCTGACCAGCGGCAACATCTGGCCAGCGCTGACCAGGTGGTTGTCCCACAGCATCCGGTCCATCCGCGCGGCGTGATGGGGTTTCAGCAGTTTGCCGAAGTTCTCCAGATAGTCCTTTTGCAGGCCTGAACCCATGGGCATTGTCCGCCAAGCGGCCACGATGTCGGCTTCAGCATCGCCCTGCCGCCCCTTCGCCTTTAGCGCGACGGCATAATTCAGCGCGCCCTCGGCAGTTTGCGGCGGGTTTTCAGCATAGAACTTCAGTACCCGGTCCGGATCAGCGCCCGTAAAGGCCGGTTCGCTTTTTCGCCGCAACCAGGCCAGGCCCGGCCAATCGGGTCTACGATCCAGAAACACCAGAATGTCGCCGGAACTGCCGAACCCCTCGCGCAGCCAGTGCCAGACGATGATGTCACGGGACACCGACCCCCGGGCACCGGAAACGCGCAGGGCTTCATTCCAGTCGCCTTTGCGCATTTCATTCATACCTGCCCGCAGATCGCCAGCCGCATCAGCCCGTACCTGAACGCCTGAAACAAGAATCACTGCCATCAAAAACGCCAGAAAGCGTGTCATCCCTTGCATTCCCCAACCAACCAAGGATACAGCCATTCAGGATAAACCTTGCGCCGCCGGGATCAACTCAAGAAAGCAAAATCTTGGTGGACAGCGGCTTAAAAAATGCAAACTGCACCCTAAGGAGCGTGTCATGTTCAAAGGCTCTATGCCAGCCCTCGTCACCCCGTTCAGCAACGGCGAGTTGGACCTGAAGACGCTCAAACGTTTGGTGGAGTGGCAGATTCAGGAAGGTTCGACCGGTCTGGTTCCCGTCGGCACCACCGGTGAAAGCCCGACCCTGAGCCACGAAGAACATGAAACCGTCGTAGAAGAGGTCGTCAAAGCCTCGGCTGGTCAGGTTCCGGTGATTGCCGGGGCGGGTTCGAACAACACGGTCGAGGCAATACGCTTCGTGCGATTCGCAGAAAAGGTCGGCGCTGCCGCGGCGCTGGTCGTGACGCCTTATTACAACAAGCCGACGCAAAAAGGTCTGCTGGCGCATTTCCGCGCGCTGCACGATTGCGCGGATATTCCGATCATCATCTACAACATCCCCGGTCGCTCGGTCATTGACATGACGCCTGAAACCATGGGCGAGCTGGCGGAGCTGCCGCGCATTGTCGGCGTCAAGGACGCCACCGGCGATCTGGCGCGTGTCAGCCAGCAACGCGCTACCTGCGGTCCGGACTTCTGCCAGCTGTCAGGCGAAGATGCCACGGCGCTGGGCTTCAACGCGCATGGCGGCGTGGGCTGCATCTCGGTCACGGCGAACGTCGCACCCAAACTGTGTGCCGAGTTCCAGCAGGCGACACTGGACGGCGACTATGCCAAAGCTTTGGAGTATCAGGATCGTCTGATGCCGTTGCACGAAGCGATCTTTATCGAGCCCGGCCTCGTTGGTGCCAAGTATGCGCTCAGCAAGCTGGGTCTGTGCAGTGAAGAGGTCCGTTCGCCGCTTTCCGGGCTGGAAGACAGCACCAAAGCTGCGATCGACGCTGCAATGGCCCACGCTGGCCTGACCTAAACCCAATCCAATACGAAAAAAGGCGGCGCCGGACTTCGGCGCCGCCTTTTTTTGTCGCGAATCCAGACTTCATCCGGCCCAAAATTCCTCGGGGGAGGTGCGGCTTGCCGCGGCGGGGGCAGAGCCCCCCTTAACGCTTGCCGTAATACAGCCCGACCACATGTTCGGCCTGCGCAAAGAACAACCAACGCGACGTTGCAACGCCGGCAAGGTGCGACGCGACCGCCAGCAGCGCAAAGAAATGGTTGAATGGCAAAAGCAGCAAGACAACCGGCAGCACAAACGCCAGCCCGAACGAGATGATCCTCAGCTTTTCTGCATGCTTACGCCCAACCACATGCACAAACTCACGCAGCAAATAGTTGGTGCCGGTATGGGGCGGCTCGAAGGCGCGAACCGCGCCGCGATTGCCCAGACCGGTTGCTGTTCCCAGATCCGTGCCGGACTCCTCCAACGCTTTGTCGCCCTTTTTCCAGTACAGAATCTGTACCAGCGCTGCGATCAGCAGCAACGGCAGCGCCGCGCGGGCCTGTCCGGCCAACAGCGCGCCACCCGCAAGGCTGAAGCTGAGGAACATGGCCGGTGTCAGGTTCATGTTCCAGCGCGGAATGGTCTTGAGCTGCGTGTAGATCATCGACGTTGTGAAGACCGTACCTAGCGAAAACAACGAGCCGATCCAGCCAAGTAAGCCCCAGCGTTGGCCCAGGAAAACAACGCCAATCGCATAAAATCCCATGACGATCAGGGCGATGACCGCACACCACCCCTCGCGGCTAAGCCAGCTCGAGCGCCACTGCGTGAAGGCCTTCAGCGCCCGTTCGGGGTGACCCAGGTGGAATGTGGACGCCAAAAGCCCGCCAACGGAAAGGGCGTAGGCGATGGCAAAAAAGACGAACGCAACCCAGCCCGAGACGTCAGGCAGGCCGAGGCCCAGAAAGAACAGGAGGCCAAAGCCGAGGCCCGACAAGGTGGTGAAGATGATTACGGATGGTGCTGGATGCATCAGAGCTTCTCCAAAGTCTTGTCCAGCCAGCCAAGAAACCCTTTGGGCTCTTCAGCGACCGGGGCCAGCAACGGTGCGAGTATGTCGATTTGGTCTTCGACATTATCCTTCGGCCGAGGCGGCAGGTACTTGTTGACGGGCTTGGTGCCCATTTCAGGCATCAGGTCCATGCCCTCACGTTCTGCGACCAGCTTGCTGACATCGCTGTTCGGGTCGCCCAGATCGCCAAAATGACGGGCACCGGCGGGGCAGGTACGCACGCAGGATGGAACACGATCCACCTCGGGCAGGTTTTCGTTGTAGATCCGGTCGACGCACAGGGTGCATTTCTTCATCACACCTTCGGCCTGATCCAGTTCACGCGCGCCATAGGGGCAGGACCACGCGCACAGGCCGCAACCGATGCAGTCGCTTTCATTGACCAGAACGATGCCATCTTCGACCCGCTTATAGCTGGCCCCGGTCGGGCAAACGGTGACGCATGGGGCGTCCTCGCAATGCAGACAGGATTTTGGAAAGTGGATCAGTTGGGCGTGACCTTCGGCGGGCTGCACCTCGTAGGAATGCACCCGGTTCAGGAACGTGCCCGACGGGTTCGCGCCATAGGCATCCTGATCGGACAGAGGAGCGCCGTAGTTTTCCGTGTTCCAGCCTTTGCATGAAATCACACAGGCATGGCAACCGACGCAGGTGTCCAGGTCGATGACCAGACCCATCTTGCGGTCAGTGGATGTGGGGAGCTGGGTCATGACTGCCTGGCCTCCGCGTTTGTGGTGAGGGCGGGCTGGGGCTCTGCCCCAGATCCCGAGGTATTTTGGGCCAGATGAAGTGCGGATGGGATCATTTGCCTACTTTCCATGCCAAATCCTTCGGTCCTTTTCCGACCGGAGATTTGATCGGTGCGAATTCCGGCTGGCTTTCCGCATCCGAAGGCGGCGCGGCCTTTTCGATTTTGACCTTGAGGTCGAACCACGCGGCCTGACCGGTGATCGGATCAGAGTTAGCCCAGCGCAGACCGTCGCCTTTGGGCGGCAGCAATTCGTGGATCAGGTGGTTCAGAAGGAAGCCCTTGGTGGCTTCGGGCGCGTCCTCTTGCAGGGCCCAGGCACCTTTGCGTTTGCCGATGGCGTTCCAGGTCCAGACGGTGTTTTCGTTCAGCGCTGCCATTTCCATGACCGGAACCGTAATCTCTCCATGCGGAGAGGTTACCTTGGCCCAATCGCCGTCCTGCAGGCCATTCTCGCGCATCAGCTTGGTCGGAACATAGAGCGGGTTGCGGCCGTGCAACTGACGCAGCCATGCGTTCTGGGTGCCCCAGCTGTGATACATCGCCATCGGGCGCTGGGTCAGTGCGTTGACGGTAAACCCTTCGTTCCCGGTCTGGTCGGTTTCGTACCAGATCGGCATCGGGTCCAAAGTTTCCTTGATCCGCTCGCGCAGATGCTCGGGCGGCTGACGCTCTCCGTGGCCTTCGGCGGCCAGCTGGAACTTGCGCATCGGTTCGGAATAGAGCTGGAACAGATAGGGCTGCGGGCTGTCATAGATGCCCATGCCGACTGCCCAATCCTGATAGGCTGTGTTCCAGGGTTTGTAGTAGTCCGCGCCTTCCGGGATATGGGCCACGAAGAAGCCGCCGTTTTCGATATAGCGGTTCAGTTGGTCCGGATTGACCTCACCACGGCCTTCCTTGTCACCATTCTCACCACGGAACCCGGCGAGGGGGCCGATGCCGGGTTTGCGTTCATGGTTGACGATGTAGTCCGCGTAATCCACCCATTTGGCGCTGCCATCGTCCTTGGTGAAGCCGGGCAATTCCAACCGGTTGGCCAGATCGATCAGCACCGACTGGAAGCCGCGCACGTCGCGGTCGGGCTCGATCACGGGCCAGCGGATGGCGTCCGCCGCTGCCTCAGCCTCGCAGATCGGACGGTCAAGCAGCGAGATACAATCGTGGCGCTCCAGATATGTGGTATCCGGCAGGATCAGGTCGGCATAAGCCACCATTTCCGAGCTATAAGCGTCGGAATAGATGATGTGCGGGATCACATAATCGCCGTTCTCATCCTTGTCCGTCAGCATTTCCATGACACCCTTGGTGTTCATGGTCGAGTTCCAGGACATGTTGGCCATGTACATGAACAGCGTGTCGATCTTGTAGGGATCGCCCGCATGTGCGTTCGAGATCACCATATGCATCAGCCCGTGGCTGGACATCGGATTTTCCCAAGTGAACGCCTTATCAATCCGCGCAGGGCTACCATCTGCCTTAAGTGCCAGATCCTCAGGTCCCTGGACAAAACCCAGATGCGGTCCGTCCAGCGGCGTATTCGGGGTCACCTTGCAGTGCGGTTTCGGGTGCGCCTCAACCGGCTTGGGATAGGGCGGTTTGAAACGGAAGCCGCCGGGAACTTCGACCGTGCCCAGCAGAATCTGCAGGACATGCAGCGCGCGGCAGGTCTGGAATCCGTTGGCATGGGCCGAGACACCGCGCATCGAGTGCATCGCGACCGGGCGACCGGTCATCTTGGTGTGTTTCTCACCGCGGAAGTCGGTCCATTCGTGATCCAGCTCGAACGCTTCGTCAAAGGCCACGCGGGCCAGCTCGCCTGCGATCGCGCGGATGCGCTTGGCTGGGATGCCACATTGATCGGCAACTTTCTCAGGCGCGTATTCGTCGCTGAGATAGCGTTCGGCCATCAAGTGGAAAACCGGGCGGTGGGTCACGCCATCCTTTTCATAAGTCGCCGACAGGTCAGGACGGACGCCGGGCTTGTCAAACGCCGTCAACTCGCCTGTGGCGCGGTCGATGACCAGTGGTTTACCGTCCTCATCCCGCAGGAACAGGCCCTTGGTCGGTCCCTCGGACGCGTCAATCAGAACCGGAGCGTTTGTGTAGCGGCTAAGGTAATCGAGATCGATTTTGCCCGCTTTCATCAGCACGTGGATCATCGACAGAATGAACAGGCCGTCGGTTCCTGGAGTGATCCCCACCCAATCATCCGCAACAGCGTTATAGCCCGAACGGATCGGGTTGACGCCAATCACCCGCGCACCGCGCGCCTTGATCTTGCCGATGCCCATCTTGATCGGGTTCGAGTCGTGATCTTCTGCCACGCCAAACAGCATGAACAGCTTGGTGTGGTCCCAGTCGGGCTGGCCGAATTCCCAGAACGCACCGCCCATTGTATAGATACCACCTGCGGCCATGTTTACGGAACAGAACCCGCCATGTGCTGCGTAGTTGCAGGTGCCGAAATTCTGCGCCCAGAAGCTGGTAAAGCTCTGGCTCTGGTCGCGACCGGTGAAGAACGCCAACTTCTCGGGGTTGTCCTCGCGGACCGGCTTCAGCCAACCGACCGCAATGTCCAGCGCTTCGTCCCAACTGATCTCTTCGAATTCACCCGACCCGCGCGGGCCGACCCGTTTGAGCGGCGCGCGCAGGCGTGACGGGGCGTTGACCTGCATGATCCCTGCCGATCCCTTGGCGCACAGAACGCCTTTGTTGACCGGGTGATCGCGATTGCCTTCGATATAGGCAACCTTGCCGTCTTTCATGTGCACATTGATCCCGCACCGGCAGGCGCACATGTAACACGTCGTTTTTCGAATCTCGTCCGATACTTCGGGCGATGTTTCGATCTGGGGTTGCTGGAACGTCATCTGGCCTCCCTTGTTGAACCTTTATCAGGACAATATTTTTATCCCTGCGAGTATCAGTCCTGCGATGAATGCTGTTTCCAGAACGATCAGGGCGATCGCTGCGCCGCCGACCGAAAGGATTTGTTTGAGATTGGTTTTCATTCCAACCGCTGCGATTGCCGTTAGCAACAGCCAGCGCGAAAACTGTCCAAGAAACTCGCCGACCTGGGCCGGAATCAATCCAAGTGAATTGACACCAGCCAGAATGAGGAAGGCGACGACAAACCCAGGCAGGATCGGAGGGCGTTTTCCATCTGCAGGCAGTTCCGCGAAGTTACGGATCATGATCGAGGCAACCAAAACGATGGGTGCCAGCATGGCGACGCGTATCAGCTTGACCAGAGTTGCGGTTTCACCGGCTGCATCAGAGATCGAGAAACCGGCACCGACAACTTGGGCGACGTCGTGAATCGTGCCGCCAAGAAATACACCCGCCTCCAACGGGCTGAGACCCAGCCTGTTGACGATGATCGGGTAGACGATCATCGCGATCGTCGACAAAACCGTAACGCCCAGAACCGTGAAAATCAGCCGTTCTTCGGACCTCTCGTCCCGAGGAAGAATTGCGCTGATCGCCATGGCCGCCGAAGCGCCGCAGATCCCAACGGAACCTGCCGTCAGCAGTGCGAACCGCCATTTGTGACCGAACAGCGGTGCGACGAGGAAACCAAATGCGATCGTTGCCAGCAGCCCGCCGATCACCAGCGCGATCAGTTGAGGACCAAGTCCGATCATCAAAACCATCGAAACCCGCACGCCCAGAAGGGCAACGCCCACCCGCAGCAGCGTTTTCGACGTGAAGGCAATCCCGGCAACGGCCTTACCTTCTTCGCTGAGAAATCCGACAGCAATTCCCAAAAGCAGAGCCAGCAGCATTGCCGGGGTAGCATAGTGATCCGCTAGGAACTGAGCGGTCACGGCAACAATTGCTGAGACCGCAATACCCGGAAACAGGTTTTTGATCGTTTCCGCAGAAACCAGATCGAAGGGATTACTTAGTTTTGGTTTTGCCAGCATCTGTCCGACGTTCTTTCTTGTTTCTTTTCCGTCATTTCCGGTGCGTTTACCTGGCGTTAGCAGGATGGAATTTGGACCAGTGCTTTGCTTGGTTTGTTAACTCTCGGATTGGGCGTTGTTATGTTCGGCTTGTACGGCAGTCACGGCGATCATGTGCAGGACATCCTCAGCGGAACATCCGCGCGACAGGTCGTTGGCCGGTTTTGCCAAACCCTGAAGGATCGGGCCTATTGCTTCGGCTCCGCCGATACGTTGGGCGATCTTGTAGCCCAGATTGCCGGCATCCAGATTGGGGAACACGAATACGTTTGCCTCTCCGTGCAGTGGAGAATCCTTGGCCTTTTTGGCAGCTACTTCGGGGACGAAGGCGGCGTCAAATTGAAGGTCGCCATCAATGAGCAGGTCAGGATCGGCTTTCTTCGCGATCTCAAGCGCATCGGTGACTTTGGTGACTTTCGGGTGATTAGCGCTGCCTTTTGTCGAAAAGGACAGCATCGCAACGCGGGGGGTCTCTTGCGTCAACGCATGGTAGGACGCCGCGGATGCCCGCGCGATCTCGGCCAGTTCCTGTTCGTTCGGATCAACGACCAGACCACAATCAGCGAAGATATGCGCGCCCCGCACCGAGTGGTGATCGCGGCAGTAGAGCATCAGGAAAAAGCTGGACACCATGGCCGAAGCAGGCGCTTTGCCGATGATCTGCAAAGCGGCGCGTACCGTGGCCGAGGTGGTTTCTACAGCTCCGCCGACGGTACCGTCAGCAATGCCCATGTGAACCAGCATCGCAGCATAGTTCAGGCGGTGTTTGATTTCTTCAGCGGCCTTTTCAGGCGTCATGCCCTTGTGCTTGCGCCGCTCGCAAAGCTCGGCTGCAAAGGCTTCGGCATGGGCGGAGTCAGACGGGTCGTGGATTTCGATGCCGTCGACATCCTGACCATCCTGTTCGGCCAGCAGGGCAGTGACTTTGGCTTTGTCGCCAACCAAGATGATGCGCGCGACACCTTCCTTGCGGGCTTTCAAAGCACCTTCAACAACACGTGGATCATCGCCCTCGGCGAGGGCGATGATCATGTCGGAGCTGCTGGCAGCTCCGAGAATTGTGCGCAGTGGCTTCACGCGCTTATGCTCCGGCCTGAGGCGTCATGTCTGCGTCAGAAACGCCGGCAACAGCGACAGGCTTCTTCATGGCGTCACGGCGGAAGGGTTCACCCAGTTCCTGGTTGATCAGAGCTTCGATCAGGGTGGTGGTGCCGTTCTTCTGGTCTTCGATCGCCTGGTTCAGCGCCGCGGTCAGCTCTTCC
Organism: Ruegeria sp. BF12; assembly: GCF_056538705.1. Taxonomy (NCBI): domain Bacteria; kingdom Pseudomonadati; phylum Pseudomonadota; class Alphaproteobacteria; order Rhodobacterales; family Roseobacteraceae; genus Ruegeria; species Ruegeria sp. BF12. The sequence continues at coordinate 138,763 of NZ_JBQFTP010000010.1, forward strand.
TGAGTGCGTGCAACGACGCCCTTCAGGCCACAAGCTTTGGCGATACCTGCATAGGAAACCTGAGTGTCCAGCTCGGTGCCGACGAAGTTGTCGTCAAACCACAGGGTCGAGTTACGCTTTTCCGCGCCCCACTGGTAGTTGCGGAAGACGATCTGTGTCACGGCCGGCCATTCCGAGCGGCCAATCGCGGTCAGTTCGTTCACAGCGATACCGAATGCACCGTCACCTGCGAAGCCGACTACCGGAACGTTCGGCTGGCCGATTTTCGCGCCAACGATGGCAGGCAGACCATAACCACAGGGGCCGAACAGGCCAGGTGCCAGGTACTTGCGGCCTTCTTCGAAGGACGGGTACGCGTTACCGATGGCGCAGTTGTTGCCGATGTCGGACGAGATGATCGCCTCTTTCGGCAGCGCGGCCTGGATTGCGCGCCATGCCATGCGGGGGCTCATCCAGTCAGGCTTGGCTGCACGTGCACGCTCGTTCCAGGTGGTGCCCGGATCGTCGTCCTCGTGGGTCATCGAGGTCAGTTCCTGCGCCCATGCGGATTTCTTCTGGGCGATGCGGTCCTTACGCTCCTGACGGCCTTCGTCACCGGCGGTGTCGCTCAGGCGGGACAAGATGCCATTGGCCACTTTGGCGGCGTCGCCGATGATGCCAACGCTGACGTCTTTGGTCAGACCAATGCGGTCAGGGTTGATGTCGACCTGAATGATCTTCGCGTTTGCGGGCCAGTAGTTGATGCCATAGCCGGGCAGGGTCGAGAACGGGTTCAGACGGGTGCCCAGAGCCAGAACAACGTCCGCTTCCGAGATCAGCTCCATACCGGCTTTCGAGCCGTTATAGCCCAGCGGGCCAGCGAACAGCGGGTGCGAACCGGGGAAGGCGTCGTTGTGCTGGTAGCCAACGCAGACCGGTGCATCCAGACGCTCGGCCAGGGCTTTCGAAGCTTCGATACCACCTTCGGCCAGAACAACACCAGCACCGTTCAGGATGACCGGATTCTTAGCGTTGGACAGCATTTCGGCAGCCGCAGCAACCGCATCTTCGCCACCCGAAGGACGCTCGAATTCAACGATCTTGGGCAGTTCGATGTCGATGACCTGAGTCCACATGTCACGCGGGATGTTCAGCTGAGCCGGCGCGCTGGCGCGCTTGGCGTTCATGATCACGCGGTTCAGAACTTCGGCAACACGCGAGGGATCGCGTACTTCTTCCTGGTAGGCAACGCAGTCTGCGAACATGCGCATCTGCTCCATCTCCTGGAAGCCGCCCTGACCAATGGTTTTGTTGGCCGCCTGCGGAGTGACCAGCAGTACCGGAGTGTGGTTCCAGTATGCGGTTTTTACGGCGGTGACGAAGTTGGTGATGCCGGGGCCGTTTTGCGCGATCATCATCGACATTTTGCCGGTTGCGCGGGTGTAGCCGTCAGCCATCATGCCGCCCGAACCTTCGTGGGCGCAGTCCCAGAATTTGATTCCAGCTTTCGGGAACAGGTCCGAAATTGGCATCATAGCCGAGCCGATGATACCGAACGCATGTTCGATACCGTGCATTTGCAGAACCTTAACAAAGGCCTCTTCAGTGGTCATTTTCATCTGAGTGTTCTCCGCACAATTGAAGAAAGGGGCAGGCACAATGCCCGCCTTTGCATAGGGTTTTGGCGCAAGGGGCGAACTGGCGTTAGGGCCAGAACGTTGGGCGGAATAGGTCCAGTACTGCGCTAGGCAGTCCGGATTGCGTCCGCGATCAGTTTCACGCCCGGTGCAATCTGGTCCTGTCCGATGGACGAGTATCCAAGGCGATAATAGTTGCGTGGACGGTCATGCCGGGCAAAGAAAGGGGCACCCGGTTCAATGTGCACACCTTGGCTTTGCAATGATCTGGACAGAATTGTGGTATCCACATGCTCGGGCGCTGACATCCACAGCGATGACCCACCCATAATGCCCCGTCCTGAAACAGTTAATCCATGCTGTTCGACGGCCGCGTCCAGTGCCTCGCGCCGCCGCGCCAGCGTTTTTGACATGCGCCGAATCTGGGCATCGTAGTGACCCAGTGAAAGGAAGTAGGCCGCGGTGCGCTGGATGTGGCCCGGCGGGTGGCGCAGGACCAGCGAGCGCAGGGCGCGTGCCTCGCGGATAAAGGGCTCGGACCCGACAATGTAGCCAAGGCGCAATCCGGGAAACAGAGACTTGGAAAAACTGCCCACGTAAATCACCCGCCCGTCCCGATCCATCGATTTTAAAGCAGGAGAGGGAGCGCCCAGAAAAGCCAATTCGAATTCGTAATCGTCTTCGACCACCATAGCGTCCAGTTCCCGCGCGCGTCTCAACAGCTCGCGCCGGCGCTCGATGGGCATGGTTGCGGTGGTTGGGCTTTGGTGACTGGGCGTCGTGAAGATGACGTCGGTTTCTTCCGGCAGCGCATCGGGCGGCAGGCCGTCCCGGTCAACGGCGAGCGGAGACACTTTGCAGTCGGAGTGATTCAGCAGATCCCGCAACGCGTAGTAGCTGGGGTCTTCGATCACGGCCGTGCGATTGCGGTTCAGCAGGATTCGCGATGCGAGCCACAGGGCGTTCTGCGCCCCCATTGTGATCAGAATCTCTTCCGGGCGTGCGGCGATTCCCCGGCGCGGCAGTGTGTGGCGGGCAATGAACTCGATCAGCAGGGGATCGTCCTGATCAACGTAATCGCCGGTCAGTGAGGCGAAATCCTTGTGGCCGAGCGCACGGACTGCACATAAACGCCAGTTTGCGTGGTCGAACAGCTTGCGGTCCGCCTGACCGTAGATGAACGGGTATCGATATTCGCGCCAGTTGCTGGGTTTGGAAAGAACGTCGCCGTCCGAAAACTTGCGCGCCAGAGCCGTGCCCCAGTCGACGTTTTCGTTTCCTTTCTGAACCGGAGAGTATTTCGGTGGAACGGGCGCATTTTGCGAAACGAAATACCCCGATCGCCCTTTGGCCGTCAGGTAATCATTGGCCAACAATTCTGTATAAGCCAGCGTAACTGTGATGCGGCTGACGCCCAGATGCGCCGCCAGTTTGCGGGACGAGGGCAGCTTTTCCCCAATGTGGAACCGGCCAGATAAAATACCTTCGGCGATCATCTGCTGGATCTGTGCCTGCAGCGTGCCTTGTCCGTTCAGCTCAAGAAAGAATGTGTCGACCGATATTCCCATAGGGCCTTATAGGGTGGACTTAAATTGAGAGCAATCTGGACTTAATCGCAGTTCGATATTTCGTGAACAAAGCTGTTGACCTGAAAACACGACTCACCTAAATAACTAGAAATCTAGTTTAATGGAGTAAGCGGATGTGGGAAACAGCTGCAGCAGGCTTTTCGGCCATGGGCTCTGAGGCCCGGCTAAAGGTTCTGAAAACACTGGTAAGGGCCGGGCAGGCGGGATTGACCGTGGGTGAAATCCAGAACCGCACCGGTATCGCGCCGTCGACCTTGGCCCATCACCTGCGGTTCCTGGCCGCCGGTGGCGTCGTCGAGCAAGAGAAAATCGGACGCGCCACCATCAATCGCGCGAATTACGACGAGTTGAGATCCCTTGCCCAATTCATCCTCAGCGAATGCTGCGCGGACGAAATCGGAAAGGCCGCGAACGATGGCTGAGCTGACACAAAACCCAAGGGCGCCGGCAAAGGTGGCCGTTGGCCTGATCAAAACCCCTTGGGCGGTGATTGTGGTCATTCTGGCCCTTGTCGCCGTTCTCGACCCCGGCAACTGGGGAGAGGTCGTTACCTTTGCCGGTAAGGCGCTTGCCCATACCGGCCAATACATTCTGTTTGCCGTCCTTTTGCTATCCTACCTCAAGGCGACAGGTGCCGAGGTGATGGTGGCCCGTGCATTCGAAGGGCGCGAGACGCGGATGATCTTTCTGGCAGCCGTTTTTGGAGGGCTCGCCCCGTTCTGTTCCTGCGAAGTCATACCGTTTATTGCCGGATTGCTGGCGCTTGGCGCGCCGCTGTCTGCCGTCATGGCGTTCTGGCTCAGCTCACCCCTGATCGACCCACCGACGCTGCTGATCACTGCGGGCGCCTTGGGTTGGCCGTTTGCAATCGGTAAAGCCATCGCTGCTGTTGCGCTGGGTCTGTTCGGCGGCTTTGTTGTTCGCGCTTTGATGCGGAGCGGTGCTTTTGCCCAGCCATTGCGCGAATACAAACCGGCTGGATGCGGTTGCGGTCCCAAACAGGACGGCAAAGCGGTCTGGAAGTTCTGGCAGGAACCCGAACGCCGTCAGCGGTTCCGGTCCGAGTTCGTCCATAACGGCCTGTTCCTGCTGAAATGGCTGGCGCTGGCCTACGTGCTCGAGGCGCTGCTGGTCAGCTACGTCCCCGCCGATCTGATCGCGCGCGTTGTTGGCGGCGAAGGTGTCGTGCCCATTGTCATCGCGGCACTGGTCGGGATGCCCGCCTACCTGAACTCCTACGTCGCACCGCCTTTGCTGGCAGGCTTGACCGAACAGGGGATGAGCGCAGGTGCCGCTATGTCCTTCATGGTCGCCGGCGCAGTCAGTTCGATCCCAGCGATGGCAGCCGTCTGGTCGCTGGTGAAGCCGCGGGTCTTCGCGACCTATCTGGGGCTTGGGATTACCGGAGCCATCATCGCAGGCATCCTGTTCCAGATGGTCTGAACTGGAAACCGCCCGGTGTTGAAGCCGGGCGGTTTTCCTTAACTGGTTTCGCAGTAGCGCGGCAGTTTGAACCGATATCGCGCTTCGCCACTGTCCACGTAGACACGCTTTTCGATACAGGCTGTTGTACCAACCGATTGCGAAATTGGTGCCTCAGTCGAAGTCACCGAAGTCGCGGACCCGTCCGGCAACCGGACCGACGCGATTACACCGTTCTTGAGGTCACCATTTATCGGCGTGGCTGACAGGACATCGACCGTCATGAAGGCTTGGTGCTCGTGCTCTCCGCTGTCGCTGAAGATCAGCAATCCAGTTGCAATAGCGATCAGGCCGACGCCGCCTATCAGAGGTAGGCCCCAGGTCTTTACGAAGGCATAGATCGAAACGGCGCGATGCGGTCCAAACAGTGTGGATAGGACGTTCAGCATGGTCTTCTCATGAAAAAGCCCCGGTTCGTTCAGGCCGGGGCTGTCTATGCCTTAGGGGCGCAGATCGTCTTCGTCTTCGTCCTCAGCACCGCCTTTAGGCAGGTTGAAGAAGCTGTCTGCATCGATGACCGGCTCGTCTTCTCTCTCATCCGCAGGCTCGTCGGACAACGAGAAGGTTTCCAGACCTTCAATGGCCGTCGGGATCTTGGGTGCTGCGTCCATCTCCAGCGACTGCTCGGTCGAAACCAGCTTGCGGCGCTCGTCATCGCTCATGACGCCGCCTTCGGCTGCTTTCTTGGCTGCCGCCTTCTGAACGATGGCGTCCAACTCGGACTGTTTGCACAGGCCCAGCGCAACCGGATCGATTGGCTGCATGTTGGAGATGTTCCAGTGGGTGCGCTCGCGGATCGACTGGATAGTTGGCTTGGTGGTGCCCACCAGCTTGGCAATCTGACCGTCGCTGAGTTCCGGGTGGAATTTGACCAGCCACAGGATCGAGTTCGGGCGGTCCTGACGTTTCGACAGCGGGGTATACCGTGGACCACGCCGCTTTTCCTCGCCGGTCGCGGCCGGGTTGAACTTGAGCTTCAGCTTGTGCAGCGGGTTGCCCTGCGCGGCATCGATCTCTTCCTGAGTCAGCTGGTTATTGGCAATCGGGTCGAACCCTTTGACGCCAGCGGCCACATCGCCGTCGGCGATGCCTTGCACTTCCAACTCGTGCATGCCCACGAAATCCGCGATCTGCTTGAAGCTGATCGTGGTGTTGTCCACCAGCCATACGGCTGTTGCCTTGGCCATAAGCGGTTTTGCCATCAGCCCGTCTCCTATAAATACATCTATCCCGTCGCCGGAATTCGGCGGCCCCGTTGTCTTGGGGCAGGTTTCCGTTGTCGGGGAACTTGCGGTCTATATAGTCGCGCAAAGGCAAGAAGGGAAGAGGCGAATGCGCTGGGTGATACTGTGGATTCTGAGCGCCGTTGCAGCGCTTGCTGATGGCGAAAAGGCGGGTGAGTTCGACTATTACGTTTTGTCACTCAGCTGGTCGCCCAACTGGTGCGCCCGCGAAGGCGACGCGCGCGGGTCGGACCAATGCGATGCGCGCCATGACCACGGGTGGATTTTGCATGGGTTGTGGCCTCAGTATCATCAGGGCTGGCCCGCGTTTTGCCGAACATCTGAAGCACCGCCAACGCGTCGCATGACGCGCGAAATGACCGATATTCAGGGCAGTTCCGGATTGGCGTGGCACCAATGGAAGAAGCACGGAACCTGTTCGGGCCTCAGTGCGCCCGACTATTACGCGCTGTCCCGGCAGGCGTATGAGGGCGTCGAGCGCCCTCAGGTGTTCCGCAGGCTGGACGCTTCGGTCAAATTACCCGCATCGGTCGTCGAGGAAGCCTTTTTGAAAGCCAACCCGGGACTTGAGCGAGACATGATTACCGTCACGTGCAAGCAGGGCTATATCGAGGAAGTGCGCCTGTGCCTGTCGCGCGGCCTTGAACCTGTCCCCTGTGGCCGAGACGTGCTCCGCGATTGTACGGCCAAAGACGCGCTGTTCGATCCGATTCGTTAGAGTTTCTTGTTCTGGCACTCGCGTGCATACTCCAGCGCTTTGGCCGTGCCTTTCAGATCGATTGCCATCACCGTCTCACCGGCGGGGTTGTAGACCGTCATGGTCTTGTTCTGCGCAATCGCGTTAACGAAGCTGCGGTCGGTAAAGAACACCGTTGCCCCCGGCACATCGCGCCGATTGAAGCCAATCGCTGTTGCATCATAACTCTTGCCGTCCAGATCGAACCGGATCGGGTAACTCTCACCCTGTTTAATATCGCCCCAGGCCTTGTTGTAGACGGCGAAATACCCGCGATCGTCCAGCGCATCATAGCCCAACCGCACAACCGAGAGGTCCTGATACACAGTCTGGATCAGGCACCCGTTGCCAAGCGCAGGGTCCATCATGATGTTCCAGCCTTCGACAAAGCCCTTGTCGATGAGCTCCTGCGAAAAAGCGGCAGTGGCTGTAAAGGCGGCAAACGTGATTGCGAAAAGGCGTTTCATAACTGTTCCCAAATTCAAATGGATAAGGTCACAGCCATAGTACACGCCGCGTGCAGGAGGCAAAGACCATTCTCGGCTGATGCGGTCGCGAAAGGGGACCTATATGCATGGCGGAACCCGGCTATGCCTCGCCGGGCAGGCGCTTGAAACTCGGCTGTGGCACAATAGTTTTCGCTCCATAAATTAAGGAGCGAGCCATGCCGCAACATCCAAGAACATTCTCTCACATCGGATTGTCCGTCCCAAACGTTGACGAGGCTGTAAAGTTCTATTCCGAAATCCTCGGCTTTTACGTAATCATGCCGCCAACGGACGTGGTAGAGGATGATACGGATATCGGTGTCATGTGCACTGATGTGTTTGGTCCGGAATGGAAAAAACTACGTATTGCGCATCTCGCGACGGCTGATCGCATCGGGTTCGAACTTTTCGAGTTTCACGGGAATTATGTACCGGAAAACAATATCGACTTTCGGCAGAATGGTACGTTCCATTTTTGCGTCCAGGACCCGGATGTCGAAGGTCTGGTAGAAAAAATCGTGGCAGCGGGCGGCAAACAACGGATGCCGATCCGATACTATTATCCCGGAGAGAAACCCTATCGTATGGTCTACGTTGAAGACCCTTTTGGCATCGTCTTCGAGATTTACAGTCATTCTTATGAATTGACCTATTCGTCGGGCGCTTACACCTAACAAATAGAAGAGAGACTGGTGTGCAACCGGAAGAGGCGGAAGCGTTCCCGTTGTTGTCGTATTGCAATGCTCAGAGCTCTTTTCTTGCCCTCAACGCTGCCGTAATCGTCCCGTCATCCAGATAATCCAGCTCTCCGCCGATCGGCACACCCTGGGCCAGTGAGGTAAGGCGGACCTGCCCCTCCAGTTGGTCGGCGATGTAGTGGGCGGTGGTTTGGCCATCGACGGTGGCGTTCAGGGCGAGGATGATCTCGGTGATCCCCTCGGCTGTCACACGATCTTTCAGGCGAGGGATGCGCAGTTCGTCCGGTCCGACTCCGTCCAGCGCCGACAAAGTCCCACCCAGAACGTGATAGCGGCCTTTGAAAACACCGGCCCGCTCCATCGCCCAGAGGTCGGCGACGTCCTCGACCACGCACAGCTCTCCGGTCGCGCGGGCCTCGCTGTCGCAGATGTCGCAGATATCGGTGGTGCCGACGTTGCCGCAGTTCAGGCATTCGCGGGCGGTGACGGCAACCTGCTGCATTGCGTCCGACAGGGGTGTCAGCAGCAGGGCGCGTTTGCGGATCAGGTGCAGTACGGCGCGGCGGGCCGAGCGGGGGCCGAGGCCCGGCAACTTGGCCATCAGGTCGATCAGATTGTCGATGTCGCTGTTCGAACTCACTGCGCGTGCTCCTGCAAAAGGGCCGGGCTTGAGCGCCCGGCCTTTGGGTCGTCAGGAGTTTCTATCAGAACGGCAGCTTGATGTCTTTCGGCAAACCCATGCTTTCGGTCAGCTTTGCCATTTCTTCCTGCGAGCGTTCGGTCGCTTTGGTCTGCGCGTCCTTGATGGCGGCCAGAATCAGATCTTCGACCACTTCTTTGTCGTCGCCGTTAAAGATCGACGGGTCGATATCCAGACCTTTCAGCTCGCCTTTTGCCGTGGCGGTGGCTTTGACCAGACCTGCACCGGATTCGCCGACAACCATGATGTTGTTCAGTTCTTCCTGCATGTCGGTCATCTTGGTCTGCAAATCTTGCGCGGATTTCATCATCTTGGCCATATCGCCCAGACCGCCGAGTCCTTTGAGCATTGCTTTTCTCCTGCAAATCGGTTTGTCGCCTAAATACGAGGGCTGTCGGCATGGTACAAGGGGAGAGGTTCTCCCGCCGATCGTCAAGGTCTTTGGCAAGACCTTTCCTCCCGTTGGGCCCGGCAGCGCGCACTCTGCCCGCGCTGCCGGGCCCAAGGCTGCCTAGGGTGATCGGCGCAAGCTGAGCGCCCGTGGCGGTCGCTGGAGGATTTCGGGTTGCGGAACGGGTGCGATTCAGTCTTCTTCGAACGGATCCCATTCGTCTTCGACCTCGGGCAGGGCTTCGGTTTCAACCTTTGCCGCGCGTTGTTCCGGGGTTTCGATCCGTTTGATCCGCGCCTTTGGAAAATGAGCCAAAACGGCTTGTACCAAGGGATGCTGCTTCGCCTCTTCTTTTAGTGCCAGTTCGCCTGCATCCCTAACTTCCGCGATTGTCGCAGCGTCACCATCCGATACGATCGACACGGCCCACCGGTTGCCAGTCCAGCGTTGCAGCGCCGAACCCATTCTCTGCGCAAGGTCCGTAGGAGCCTTATCCGTAGGGGTGAATTCAATCCGTCCAGGTTGATAGGATACAAGACGCACGCCGTTTTCGACTTCGACCAGTAGTTTCACGTCCCGGTTTGTGCGGATCAGTTCGACCACGTGTTCGAATGTGGGATAGCGCGCCAGAGCCGTTTGGATATCTTGCGCCAGAGCTGCCGTTGGCGCACCCGCAGGCCCGCGTTGCGCGGAAACATAGGATGAAGGCGTGGCTTGGACTGGTGCATGAGACGGCTCGGACACTCCGCCACCTGGACCTCCATTCGGTGGGGGCGGTGGTGCATCCTGCAGCCGTTTGATCAACTCTTCGGGGCTGGGCAGATCAGCCACGTGGGTCAAACGAATGATGGCCATCTCTGCGGCCATCATCGCGTTTGGCGCGGCAGAGACCTCTTCGAGCGCTTTCAGCAGCATCTGCCACATCCGCGTCAACACGCGCATCGGCAGAGCCTCGGCCATTTGCTGCCCTCGTGCCCGTTCGTCGGGCGACACGGTCGGGTCTTCGGCTGCATCGGGCGTGATTTTGACGACGGATACCCAATGGGTGATTTCTGCCAGATCGCGCAGCACAGCCAGTGGATCGGCACCTTCGGCATATTGACCGCTCAACTCTGTCAATGCCGCTGCCGCATCGCCGCGCAGGATCATGTCCATCAGGTCCAGCACCCGGCCGCGGTCGGCAAGCCCAAGCATTGCGCGGACCTGATCGGCGCTCGTTTCTCCAGCCCCATGCGAGATCGCCTGATCCAGCAGCGAGGTCGCGTCGCGCGCCGAGCCTTCGGCCGCACGGGTGATCAGCGCCAGCGCGTCCTCTGCGATCTGGGCGCCTTCGGCGGCAGCGATCTTGATCAAAAGACCGATCATGTCCTCAGGCTCGATCCGGCGCAGGTCAAACCGTTGACAGCGCGACAGAACCGTCACAGGGACTTTTCGGATTTCGGTCGTCGCGAAAATGAACTTCACATGCTCGGGCGGTTCCTCAAGCGTCTTGAGCAGCGCGTTAAACGCACTGGTCGAGAGCATATGGACCTCATCGATGATGTAGATCTTGTAGCGTGCGCTCGCCGCGCGATATCGAACGCTGTCGATTATTTCGCGGATATCATTCACGCCAGTCCGGCTGGCGGCGTCCATCTCCATGACGTCGACATGGCGACCTTCCATGATGGCCACGCAATGCTCGCACTGGCCGCAAGGTTCGGTCGTTGGTTTGCCGTCGCCATCGGGGCCGATGCAATTCATGCCTTTGGCAATTATCCGGGCCGTAGTGGTCTTACCCGTGCCGCGAATACCGGTCATGATGAAGGCTTGCGCAATCCGATCCGCCTCGAACGCGTTTTTCAGCGTGCGCACCATTGCGTCCTGTCCAACCAGATCGGCAAAGGTTTCGGGGCGGTACTTGCGCGCAAGAACCTGATAGGCGGGGCTGGGCGTTTCGGTCATGTCTGCTCTGTCGGATTCGTGTCAAGAATGCAGCGTAGAGACCCGCGCCGCCCGCGTCCACAGGAGGCTGCGAGGAATTTCGGTTTGGACTGTATCGGTAGGCGCGATAAACCCCTTTAGGGTCGGGTGGCCGTTGGCAGAAGGAACGTAAGTCTTGGCGGTTTTTGCAATCCACGCGCTGCGGGTTGGTTCGGGAACTTTGGCGCTGTCCCCTTTGCCTGGCAGTGGCGGTGGGTATGCAGACGATCTGAGCGCGATACACGATTGGAGCCCCAATCTGGTGATTTCCATGACGACCAAGGTCGAAATGCAGCAAGCCGGGGCAGGTGCCTTTGGGCAGGACATTCAATCCGGGTCTGCGGTCTGGCTGCACCTGCCGGTTGAAGATTTCGGAGCGCCGCCACCGGAAATCGCAGCCCTTTGGCCCAAGGCCAGCGCATCTGCCCGACAGGTTTTGTCGGATGGCGGACGTGTTCTGGTGCACTGCCGGGGCGGCTGCGGGCGGTCGGGTATGGTTGCCCTCAGACTTATGGTCGAAAGCGGCGAAGTCCCGAATCACGCACTCAGCCGGTTGCGCTCTGCCCGACCTTGTGCGGTGGAAACGGACCAACAGATGGCCTGGGCCATGAAGCCGGTCCAGTGAGATCGGTGAGCCTAGATCAGGCCGTGGCTTGCTGAACGATCTGATGCGAGGGGCGCGGCGCAAGGGCCGATGCCTGAAGCATGGCGCAGGGTAAAGTGGTCAAGAATCCGGTGGGCAGTGAGGCGAAATCAGAGCCAAACATCATATCGGCGTAGTCATCCAGCTTGTCGGCCGAGTCATTCGTGTTTGCCCCACAATAGACCCTGATCCGGGTTGGGCTGGCCCGAAACCGTGCCGTGCAGCCCTCGCCGCAATGGGTCAGTTCGCTCGAGCCATCCATCTCGAATTCGCTGGAGGTTACCGGGCCTGCGGTCGCCATCGCTTCGGCAATAGCGCGGGCCATTCGGGCCAGTGCGGGGCAGGTTTTGCCTGTCCTTTGGCACAGGGTGGCAGAAAATTCGTGTGTCGTTGTATTCCAGATCATAATGCGCCCTCCGCGCGATGGACGGGGGACGTGGAACAGGTGTCTCAGCAAACTGAAGACCTGCCCGGACACCCCGCCCGAGTTTCGGTTTTTCGTTCGATGGCAGGTCTCCTGACTTGCGGGTCGTTGCTTTGCCGACCTTCCCAGCCTTTCGGCCAGTGGTGTTTCGGCATTGCTCACCGCTTACAGTTGCGGGGGCAGTCGCGGCCTTGGTCCGTTCCGGCAATGCCGGGCTGGACCGCACCGTGTTCCCTTTTCATCCCGCCCCAATATGAGGACGAGAACCATCACGTCATCGCTAGCGGTTGTCGGTGGCTTGAGTCAAGCAGGCTCTTGCTGCCGCTCGAAACGGACGCGTGGTCACTTTGGAAATCTATTGACTTTGATTTGCGAAAAGCGCCGATTGCAACAGGTGAACCAAACAGTTCAGATGCTTGCGAGGGCGCTATGTTGGACAACACTCCGACCGTATTGACCGAAGATTTCAAGGTTGAAGCTGGTTCGGCCAGCTTGTCGGCGCGGTTATACAGGCCTGCTGCTACGCCGGACGTGGCGGTTGTGATCCACGGCGCCACGGGGGTGCCGCGCGACTATTATCAACATTTTGCGCAGTGGCTGGCGGCGGAACAGGGCATGGCCTGCTTGACCTATGACTATCGTGACTTCGGTCATTCGCTGACCGCGCGGCTGCGCGATTCGAAAGCTACGATGGCCGATTGGGCCCTTATCGACATGCCTGCGGCCCGGGCCGAAATGCGGCGCAGATTCCCGGCTGCGCAGCAGTGGAGCATTGGCCATTCGGTTGGTGGAATGCTGGGGCCGCTACAGCCGGATATCGAACAGATCGACCGAATGATCTGCGTCTGTTCCGGGTTGGTCACGTTATCTGATCACCCGTGGCCGTACCGCGCGCTGGCGACGATGTTCTGGTATGGTCATCCGCCATTGCTGGTCAAGACATTGGGATACTTGCCGGGCAAGGCGCTGGGTTTTGGTTCAGACTTGCCTGCAAGCGTTTACTGGCAATGGCGTAAATGGTGCACCGATCCGCTGAACTATGTGCCGGACATTGGTCAAAGCCTGCCAGACGCCAGATGGGCCGCGTCGGAAACACCCGTTGATCTATTTACAATGGACGATGATCAAGTGGTACCTCCAAACGCGGTTTGGCGACTTGCCGATCTATACGGACCTATGGCGCGCAGACATCAGCTGTCGCCGAAGGAGTTCGGCTTGACCGAGGTTGGCCACATCGGCGCGTTTGCGCGCCGAAATGCGGCCGTCTGGCCTCGATTGATTGCCTGAAACAGCAGCAGTTATAGTCTTTTACGCGACTTCTTCTCGTGCATCACAGAGCGCACCATTTTGCCAAAGGCTTTGTCGCGTGCGCGTGATTGCGCCACGGTTTCCGAGTTTCTCTGATCCTCGCGGCGCAATTTCCGCCAGCGCTCCAGGCGCTCTCCATCAAGCGTGCCATCTGCGATTGCGGCCTGAACGGCGCAACCAGGTTCGGCGTGATGCTGACAATCAGAAAACCGGCAAGACTCGGCAAGTTCCAGAATGTCCGAGAACACCTCATCCACACCATCCTGCGCATCCAGCAGGCGCAAAGCGCGCATTCCGGGCGTGTCCACAAGCCATCCCCCGTTTCGCATCGGATGTAGCGCGCGGGACGTGGTTGTATGGCGGCCCCGCGCGTCGTCCTCGCGAATGCCGGCGGTGGCCTCAGTCGAACCCGTCATAGCGTTCGCCAGCGTCGTCTTGCCGACACCGGATGATCCGACGAGTGCAGCGGTCTGTCCAGCGGGGCACCAGGACAGGACCTGATCGATTTCGGTGGCATCCAGCGCGTTGACGGTCAGAACAGTCAAGAACGGGGCCAGCGATTCTGCGGGTTTGGCGAAGTCACTTGGATCGGCGCAGGTATCTGCCTTGGTCAAAACAACAACCGGATAACATCCGGCCTGATGAGCCAAAGCCAGATATCGTTCCATCCGGGCCAGATTAAAATCAGCATTGCAGGAACTGACGATGAACAGCACGTCGACATTGGCGGCGATCAATTGCGCATCGGCACCGGTGCCGGCGGCGCGTCGTTTCAGGAGGCTTCGGCGTTCCAGCACATGTTGTACGCGGTTTTCAGGGTCGGTGAGCACCCAGTCTCCAACCGCAAACTCTCCGGTTGGTCGACCGGGGGTCAGCAGTGGGGTTTCGCCATCGGCATTCACGCCGATCAGACGATCGCGGTGAACAGCAGTGACGCGAAAGGGGGTGCAAGACGAATAGGCCGCATGTTGCGCGGCAAAGTGAGAGGACCATCCAAGGTCCGATAGTGTAATGGTCATTGTTCTGCCTGTGTTCAGGTACAGCAATCCGGCTGGATGGCAGGCGCGCATCCATCGGTGACGTGTTCAGGCAGAGGTAGGGGTAAGGTTCAGAACCGCTCTGCCCGAAGGGTTTTTGCTACAATCATAAAAGCCCTCCTACGGCTGATGGTCTGAGTAAGTGAGAGGTTGGACATCGACCCAAGCGGGGCTCGTTGTGGCTGCTTCCTTCCGGACCTGACCAGGTTGGCGAGGCGCTCGCCCGCGCCAACCTCTCAAGGGGTGATATAGGGAAGCCCCGCGCAAATGACAACCCGTCAGAGTGAGAGTTGAATTTGCAAAAAACCCCCTTGGTCCACACCCACGAGCTTTGGGCTGAACTGAGCGATTTCCGCGATATGGTCCTGTGCCTTTGGATTGGTATTCATAAGCGCTGAGGCACCGGGCACGGGCGCGAAACTGAACGGGCAGGGGCATTGGTCCAGTGATTCCTGAGGTAAGTCTCCACTCAGGTAGTTCTGCAGGACCTCCTGAATGGACAAAGGCGGTAGTGTGATTGCTTCGGCCTCTTGGATAGGCGGAAAATGCCCACCTCCGTTTGCCCGATAGTTGTTCAGCGCGACGACAAAACGCTGGTCTGTCGCTACTTCTTGACCATCGCAGTGGATGTCTGACACGCGCCGGGTTTTCGGATTGATCAGATGACCGTTGGCGTCAAAGCGCGGTGGCACACTCAGGTCGATCACGTAGTTCAGACCGAACAAAACATCGAAATTGTGCCCTGCACGATCCGGGTTAACCAGTTTGGCCTGCCTGCCCGGCGTCATCTGGTTGAAAACACCGGCTGACATTTCTAGCCAGTCTCTGATTTGTTCACCGGAAACAACGACCGCCCTAAGCTCGTTGGGAAAGATACTCAGGTCGGTCACGTGGCGCATGCGAACCACACCTGCGGGGACGTCCGTATAGAAACGCGGCCCTGCGCGGCCTCCGAACTTCGACGGCGCTGCGGCGGACAGCATCGGCGTGTCCTCCCAGCTCGTCCCCTTCACATGATTACGCAGCACAGCGGCCTGTGCTGCTGCAACCATCGCAAGCCCGCGATCCTTGGCGCAAAAGCTAAAAAAGCTGTGCAGGTGTCGATCCGTGCGCCCAACGGGTTCATCGGCCCTTTGGCGCGTCGCGGTGTGTAAATCTGAAAACAGAGACACCACCTCCGGATCCTCAGGCACCGGGCCTGCACCAGATACCGGCCGCAATTCGGCCTGCTGTGTTTCAACCGACCACTTCCTGTCCGTTGTCGTGGTCAGGGTCAGATCGATAAGCCCCAGATGCGAGCCGGCCGATCCGGGCATGATGACCGGCACCCCGTGTACAAGACCGCTGGCGGCCTCAACATGTTCGAACCCTGCATGTGATGCGCCAGGCAGCGTCAAATGCGTGTGCCCGGCGACGATTGCATCGATCCCATCAATGGCCGCGAGGGGAATAACGGCGTTCTCCAGATCGGGCTCTGGGTCAGAGGAGCCCAGCCCGGTATGGGCTAGTGCCACAATCAAATCGCATCCTTGGAACCGAAGTTCCGACACTTTGATCCGCGCGCATGTCAGGATGTCGTCGATCTGCACCTTGTCTGCCAGCCGGTGGGATTCCCATTTCCGCGTTTGCGGCGGCAAAACCGAGAAGACACCGATTTTCAGCTCGACGTGTCGTCCGTCTATTTCTATCGAGCGTTTCAGAACCACGTGGTCCCGCCACACGGAAGGTTCACCCACTCGATGAACATTGCTGCAAATCACGGGGCAAGGCGCTTGCGACAGGATGCGGTCCAGTACGTTCAGCCCGAATCCGAAGTCATGATTGCCCAACCCGATCGCATCATAGCCAAGCGCCCCAAAGGCCTGCATCAGGACATGGCGCTCAGTGACTTGTTCTGCAGCCAGATCTCCGGCCGGTGTTCCCTGCAGCGAATCCCCGTTGTCAAAAAGCAGCACCAGGGCGTCGTGCGCCTGATCACGCGCCGCCCGGATCAGGCTCGCGGTTCGGGTCAGACCGATCGAAGGTTCGGGAGTGTCGGAGTAGTAGTCAAAACTGCTCAAATTCATGTGCAGATCCGATGTGGCCAGTATTCGGACCCGCACAGTCTGCGATGGCAGAGAAGGGGAAAGTTTCAAAATTCTTCTTCTGGCAGTTTTGTCTTAGTCATTTTCCACAAAAAGATTATTCACTGCAAATTTCAAGGCGTAGCTGTGTTCATTCGATGGCAACTTGAGATCGCGCGCGCGGAAAGCCGTTGCAACTGTCAGGCCGTCATGGCAGCCCTGTGCGGACAAGCCTAAGGATCTGTTATGAAAAATGCGGAATGTGTGACGTTTGGTGGTTCAGGGCTGGATCGTGCGGCGCATATTCGCGGCGATGCCGAAGGAATCAACCGGGCCAAGGTACATCCGCAGGCAAAGTGTTTGATGCTGTGGCGTGGCAAGGTTCTGGTCCAGGGGGACGCGCTGGATCAGTTGGGGCTGATTCCAATGACGCATAAGCTGGTTGAAAGCGGGCCGGGCGGCTCGGTCGAGCAGCCGGTTTTCCTTGGGATGTCCGACGAAACACCTGTTTTTGCGGCCGATATTTCAAACTGGTCCGCCGATGGGTTGGATCTGTCGGGTGTGGGTGCTTTTGTCGACCGGTCCGAGCAACAGCACCCCGACTTACCTCAGGGCTATGTATTTGCCGAGTTGCGCCGGATCATGACACGGCTTTCGACCAGAGATGCCGAACTGGCGGCCTCGGCCAAAGCGGTGATCGGCTGGCACGAAACCCACAGATTCTGCGCGCGCTGTGGCGCGGCCAGTGATCTGACGCAAGCGGGGTGGCAACGCAGTTGCCCGTCTTGCGGCGGCCAGCATTTTCCCCGAACCGACCCCGTTGTCATCATGTTGATTACGCATGGAGATTCGGTTCTGATGGGGCGGTCCCCGGGCTGGCCGGAAGGGATGTATTCGTTACTGGCAGGCTTCGTCGAACCGGGTGAAACGCTTGAGGCTGCGGTCCGCCGGGAAGTCATGGAAGAGGCGGGTGTGCCAGTCGGCGCGGTCAGTTACCTGTCCAGCCAACCCTGGCCCTTCCCCGCTTCGCTGATGTTTGGATGCGCGGGCGAGGCTTTGTTACGTGAGATCACCATCGACCCGGTCGAAATCGAAGATGCGATGTGGGTCAGCAAATCCGAGATGATGCAGGCGTTTGCCGGGGAACACCCGAAACTGTTACCGGCCCGCAAAGGCGCGATTGCGCACTTTCTTCTGCAAAACTGGCTTGCAGATACGCTGGACTGACAAAATACTAGGCTGAAACGCAAGAGACCCGCGAACCACAATGCAGTTTACAGCGCGCGAAGATATCGAAGCTCCGATTAACGCAGTATTCGAAATGGTTGCCGATTTTGAACGGTTCGAGCGCATGGCGATGCGTCGCGGAATCGAGGTGCGGCGCATGTCTGGTCATATGGGTGTTGTGCCCGGCACCACTTGGGAGACCGAGTTCAAGTTGCGTGGCAAGCCGCGTCAGGTCTCGGTCCAGATGGCCGATTGCGACCCGCCCTCGCATATGCGGTTCGAAGCCGCCAGCAAGGGGATGAACGGGGTGACGACGGTTGAGTTCCTGGCCCTGTCGCAGCGTCGAACGCGCCTGAGCGTGGACATGTCGTTGTCGGCCAAATCCCTGCCGGCGCGGTTGCTGCTACAGTCTCTGAGGCTTGGACAATCGCGGTTCAGACGGCAGTTTCAAACGCGCCTGAGCGAATTCGCGCGGGAAATGGAACAACGCCATATTCACGGTGGTTGAATGGAAACGTCCAAGGTGTTGGCGGGTGCGAAATGGACAACTTAATAATCCGTGAAGCCGAATTGGCCGATGCCGAAGGGATTTCAGAAGTGCTGAAGGAAATCGCCGCTGCCGGAAAGCGCAGTAAGCGATCTGACGTGGAATTTGCTCGTAAACATTACATAGCTGATCCGGATCGGATCAGGTGTTCGGTCGCCGTTCAGGGAAATCGGGTGTTAGGATTTCAGTCGCTGAAAATGGCGGTTGAAAACAACCCTTATGGCGCTCCGGTCGGATGGGGCATCATTGGAACACATATCCGCCCATCGGCGGCCCGATGCGGCGTTGGCCGCGCCCTTTTTCGCGCGACACTTTTCGCCGCGCGTGACAGGGGTTTGTCAGCCATCGACGCAACCATCGGAGCCGCAAACGCCGAAGGGTTGGCCTATTATTCGTCGATGGGTTTCGTGGATTACCGGCAGCACGACGGCGCCCGGTGCAAGCGATTTTCCGTCACTTAAACCGTGAATGCCTCAGCCGCGCGGCTGAGCGGCCGGGTAGACGCCCAGAATCTCGACATTCGTGGTGAAGTGTTCCAACTCGTCCATGGCCAGTTGTACATTCCGATCGTCCGGATGGCCCACGATATCGGCATAAAACTGCGTCGCGGTGAAGGACCCATCAACCATGTAGCTTTCCAGCTTGGTCATGTTGATCCCGTTTGTGGCAAACCCGCCCATTGCCTTGTACAGCGCCGCCGGGATGTTGCGGACTTGAAATACAAAGCTGGTGATCATGCCGTGATCGCCGCGCCGCGTCATGTCTGCCTGCCGCGACATCACAAGAAAACGCGTCGTGTTGTTGTCGCGGTCTTCGATGTGACGGGCCAGAACGTTCAGCCCATAGATTTCACCAGCCAGTTCGCTGGCCAAGGCGGCTGAGTGGATCTCGCCCTGTTCCGAAACCTCGCGCGCCGCACGGGCGTTGTCGGGGCTGACGCGGCCTCGAATGTTGTGTTCTTTCAGAAACTCCGCGCACTGAGGCAGAAGCACCAGGTGCGAGTGCGCCTCGGTAATGTCCTCAAGCTTGGCTCCTGGCACCGCGAGAAGGTTGATGTGAACACGCACAAAAGCTTCGTCGATAATATGCAGCCCACTGTGAGGCAGAAGGCGGTGAATATCGGCTACCCGCCCATAGGTCGTGTTCTCGACCGGCAGCATCGCCAGATCGGCATCGCCCGAACGAACCGATTCGATCACATCTTCGAATGTTCGGCAGGGCAGGGCCTCCATATCGGGGCGCGCATCGCGGCAGGCCTCGTGGCTATAGGCTCCGGGTTCTCCCTGAAATGCAATACGTTTGGTCATATGGTCGATTCCGTGCAACAAGTTCCAAAATTGGGCGTTTAGTCGCGGTGTCTATACCTTGCCTCTTGTCAGGGGAAGCCTTAGACACCCCGCAGACAGCTGAAATGGACTCGCGATCAATGTTCGACACGATGACAGTTACCAAGGCCGCAGCAGGCCTGTTTGGCACCTTCCTGGTGCTGCTTCTGGCCAAATGGGGCGCTCAGGTTCTTTACCATGCGGATGGGCATGGCGAGACGGCCTCGTACATCATCGAAACCGAAAGCTCCGGCGAAAGCGCCGATGGTGAAGAGGTGGTGTTCGAAGACATGTTGGCTGCCGCAGATCCGGACAAAGGTGCCAAGGTCTTCCGTAAGTGTACGGCATGTCACAAGCTGGAAGATGGTGCAAACGGCACCGGCCCTTACCTGTATGCAATCGTCGACCGTCCGGTCGCGTCGGCCAAAGGCTTCACCGGCTATTCGCCAGCAATGCAGGCGCATGGCGGCAACTGGACACCCGAAGCGCTGGATGCCTTCCTGACGCGCCCCAGTGCTTATATCTCGGGCACTTCCATGAGCTTTGCCGGTCTGAAAAAGCCGCAGGAACGGGCAGACCTGATTGCCTATCTGCAGACCATCAACTGACGCTTCGCTCAGTTTCGACAGGTTTCAAAGCCGCTGCCTCGTGCAGCGGCTTTTTTTCTAAGTAAATCTTCACAAAGCGCTCACGCATTCTAAACTTGAATCTGTCAGTGCTGGACCTTTAGCTAGGTTTAGGCGCATTAAGACGTTGCAAGGGCTGTAGAAGAGGCGGGCATGACACAAAATCGCACGAAATCGACGTTGACGATGATGAAGCGGAGAACAGCGCTGCAATTGATGGGTGGAAGCGCCGTAGCCGCCATAACGCCCGGGTTGAGCGGAGCAATGGCCGCTGGCGCCGCCGATAGCGAGCTTATCAAGGCGCACGGGTATTCCTTCTTCGGCGATCTCAAGTACCCGCCAGACTTCAAACATTTCGACTACGTAAACCCCGACGCGCCTGTCGGTGGTGAGATCTCTGTTTCCGCACGCGGAACCTTCGATGGCATGAACCGCTTTAACTGGCAGGGCAAAGCGGGTCTCTACTCTGGCTTGATCGCGGAAAGCATGTTTGGCGACAGCCCGTTTGGATCGGCCTCGCCTGCGGACTCGATCACCGAATCCTATGGCCTGTTGGCGGAAGCCGTCGAATATCCCAGCACCAAGGAATGGTGCATCTTCTACATGCGGCCCGAAGCTCGTTTCGCTGATGGTACTCCGCTTACTGCGCATGATGCGGCGTTTACGCATGACCTGTTCCTCGAGCAGGGCATCCGCAGCTATGCGCGGGCGGTAAAGCAGCGCATCGAAGGGTACGAGATCATCGATGACCACACGATCAAGTTTAACTTTGTTGACGGTATCTCGCGCCGATCGTTAATCTCGCAGGTCGGCGGTACGCCCGTATTCTCGAAAGCCTGGTACGAAAAAACCGGCGAACGGTTGGACAAGCAAAGCCTTGTGACACCGATGGGAAGCGGGCCCTATGTGCTCGATGACTATGAGATAAACCGCTATATCATTTATCGGCGAAACCCCGACTATTGGGGTTGGCACCTGCCGATCAATGTTGGCCGGCATAACTTTGAAACCGTTCGGGTCGAGTATTTTGCCGACGATGCTGCCGAGTTCGAAGCGTTCAAAGCGGGCATCTACACCTTCCGCGCTGAAGGCAGCACCAAGAAATGGGCCACAGGGTATGATTTCCCGGCGGTGCAGAACGGTTATGTAAAGCGTGAAAGCATTCCCGTTGAGACGCCTCCTTCTCCGTCAGGTTTCATCTTCAACATGCAACGTGCACCGTTTGACAACATCAAGGTCCGCGAGGCACTTGGGCTGGCGTTCAATTTTGAATGGACGTCCGAATCCCTTCAGTTCGGGCTGACGGAACCGCGCCATTCCTTCTCCGAAAACGCTGATGTGGCCGCTGATGGCCTGCCTGACGAGATGGAAACGGCGTTCCTGCGGTCCTTGGGCGATATCGTTCCCGAAGAGCTTTTCACGCAGGAAGCGGTGCGTGCCCATACCTCGAATGCGGATCGTACCGTGGACCGTCGCAACAAGCGAACGGCCCTGAAGCTGTTCGAAGAGGCTGGTTGGACGGTGTCAAGCGGCGGTAAACTGCAGGATGCGGACGGCAATCCGCTGAAGATCACCATCATGCTCAACGCCTCTTCGTCGGACACGGCCGAGGCCATTGTGACGACGTACGCCGCCAACCTGGAAAGCTTTGGCGTTGCGGTGACGGTCGAAAAAATCGACAGCGCACAGTGGATTCAGCGGTATTACGATAAAGATTTCGATATGATCTTTTTCCGAAACCAGCCGTTTCTGGAAGCTGGCACTGGGCTCAAACAAGCTTACGGGTCTGAAACCGCAGTTGTTTCGTCCTATAACCCTCAATCCCTGCAGGAACCGCTTGTAGACGCCATCATCGATGCGTCGCTGGACACGAAATCCCGCGAGGAAGAGATCGCTGCGCTGAAATCTCTAGACCGCGTCCTCCGGTATCTTCGTATTCAGGTGCCAACCGGATATGTCTCGGATACCTGGGTCGCTTATTACGACATGTTCGAACATCCCGAAGTGTTGCCGCCACTGGCCGTCGGGCAGTTTGACTTCTGGTGGTTTAACGAAGAGAAGTACCAGAAACTGAAAGCTGCTGGCGCGGTGAGGTAACCGATTTGGGCGCGTATATTCTTCGCCGGCTTTTGCTGGTCATACCGACGCTACTTGGAATCATGATTGTGAACTTCACCCTGGTGCAATTTGTGCCGGGTGGCCCGATCGAGCAGATACTGGCTCAGATGCAGGGCGAAGGTGACGTGTTCGCAGGTTTTGCCGGGGGCGAAGGTGCGCCGGCCGAAGAGACCTTTGGTTCGGACAGCGAATATATCGGCGCCCGAGGTTTGCCGAAGGAGTTCATTGAGGAACTTGAGAAAGAGTTCGGGTTCGACAAACCGCCGGTCGAGCGTTTCCTGACGATGATGGGCAACTACCTGACGCTGGATTTTGGCGAGAGCTATTTCCGCTCGATCAGTGTTATTGATCTGGTGTTGGAGAAGATGCCCGTTTCGATCTCGCTGGGCCTGTGGTCGACATTGATTGCGTATCTGGTATCGATTCCCTTGGGTATTCGGAAAGCGATCAAGGACGGGTCGACCTTTGATACATGGACCAGTGGTACGATTATCGTGGCCTACGCCATTCCGGGCTTCCTGTTCGCGATCCTTCTTCTGGTGCTGTTCGCCGGTGGCTCTTACTGGCAGATATTCCCGCTGCGGGGGCTGACCTCGGACAATTGGGAGAGCCTGAGCCTGATTGGCAAGATCGTCGACTATTTCTGGCACATCGCCTTGCCGATTATCGCGCTGACGATCTCGGCCTTTGCGACGCTGACGCTGCTGACCAAGAACTCATTCCTGGATGAGATCAAAAAGCAATACGTCATGACCGCCCGCGCCAAGGGTCTGAGCGAAAGCAAAGTTCTGTACGGTCACGTGTTCCGCAATGCCATGCTTATCGTGATCGCGGGCTTCCCTGCGGTTTTTATCGGCGTCTTCTTCGGTGGTTCGATCATTATCGAAACGATCTTCTCGCTTGATGGTCTTGGCCGTTTGGGGTTCGAGGCTGCGGTGGCCCGCGACTATCCTGTGATCTTCGGCACGCTGTTCATCTTTGGCCTGATGGGGCTGGTTGTCGGCATCATCAGCGATCTGATGTATGTGCTGGTCGATCCGCGTATCGATTTCGAAAAGCGGGAGGGGTAAATGGCATTGTCCCCCCTCAACCAGCGCCGCTGGCGCAATTTCCGACGCAATGGCCGGGCGTTCTGGTCGCTGATCATCTTCTCCATTTTGTTCGGACTGTCGTTGTTTGCCGAGTTTATCGCAAATGACAAACCGATCTTGGTGAAGTACCGCGGCGAGTTCTACACGCCGATCTTCAACTTCTATCCCGAAACCGAGTTTGGTGGTGATTTCCAGACCGAGGCGATCTATCGCGACCCCGAGGTGCAATGTTTGATCGACAGCGGTGGGCTGGAGTCGTGTTTCGACGACCCCGAGGGGATAGTCGACGAAATCAAAGCCGGTACCTTTGAGGCGGACGGGTTTGAACGCGGTTGGACCATCTGGCCGCTGATCCCTTATTCCTATAACACCAGCGTGGATCGCCCTGGTGCCGCGCCACTGCCACCCAATGGCCAGAACCTGTTGGGCACGGACGACACCAAACGCGATGTGCTGGCTCGTGTGATCTACGGGTTCCGTCTGTCGATCTTGTTCACTCTTGTTGTCACAGGCGTGGCCAGTCTGATCGGTATCTTTGCCGGGGCTGTTCAGGGGTTTTTCGGCGGGTGGCTTGATCTCATCTTCCAGCGCATCATCGAGATTTGGTCAGCTACGCCCTCACTCTATGTGATCATCATCATGTTCGCAATTCTGGGTCGAAGTTTCTGGCTTCTGGTCGCGTTGATGATCCTATTTGGCTGGACCGGACTTGTGGGCGTCGTACGCGCCGAGTTTCTGCGGGCTCGAAACCTGGAATACGTACGCGCGGCCCGGGCGCTGGGCGTCGGGAACATGACGATTATGTTCCGCCACATGTTGCCCAACGCGATGGTGGCGACATTGACCTTCATGCCCTTCATCGTAACGGGCACCATCGGCGGTCTGGCCTCGCTCGATTTTCTGGGCTTCGGCCTGCCATCTTCGGCCCCGTCTTTGGGAGAACTGACACTGCAGGCCAAACAGAACTTGCAGGCGCCGTGGCTAGCTTTCACCGCTTTCTTCACCTTTGCAATCATGCTGTCGCTGCTGGTTTTCATCTTCGAAGGCGTGCGCGATGCGTTTGATCCCAGAAAGACCTTTTCATGAGCCTGCTGAATGTGAACAACCTCAAGGTCTCGTTCCGGCAGGACGGGCAGATCAGTGCGGCGGTAAAAGGTGTGTCCTTTACTGTGGACCGGGGCGAAACGGTCGCTCTGGTGGGCGAATCCGGGTCAGGGAAGTCCGTGACGGCCCTGTCTACCGTTTCGTTGCTGGGTGATAGCGCGATCGTCGAAGGCTCGGTGACATATGACGGGCAGGAGATGATCGGCGCGTCCGAAAAGCACCTGATGGATGTGCGGGGCAACGACATCAGCTTTATCTTTCAGGAGCCGATGACCTCGCTCAATCCGCTGCACACAATTCAAAAGCAGATGGCTGAGTCGCTGGCCTTGCACCAGGGACTGTCCGGCGATGCCGCGCGCAATCGAATCGTCGAACTGCTGACCAAAGTTGGCATCCGCGACCCCGAGGAGCGCCTGGACAGCTATCCGCACCAATTGTCGGGCGGCCAGCGTCAGCGTGTGATGATTGCTTTGGCGCTTGCCAACAAGCCCGATATTCTGATCGCGGATGAGCCAACGACGGCCTTGGATGTGACCATTCAGGCGCAAATCCTCGAATTGCTGGCCGAGCTTCAGAAATCCGAGAATATGGGCATGCTGTTCATCACGCACGATCTAGGGATCGTGCGCCGCATTGCCGACCGGGTTTGCGTTATGAAGGATGGCGAGATTGTCGAAACCGGCGCAACGGGTGAGATTTTCGACAACCCTCAGCACCCGTATACGCGCAAGCTGCTGGCGGCTGAGCCCTCGGGCCACCCCGATCCTGTGGCGCCGGATGCCGAAGAGGTGGCGCGCACAGATCATCTGAAAGTCTGGTTCCCGATTCAGCGCGGATTTCTGAAGCGTACCGTTGGCTATGTGAAAGCGGTAAACGACGCCACGCTAAGCGTGCGCGCTGGTGAAACGCTGGGCATTGTGGGCGAAAGCGGTTCGGGCAAGACAACGCTGGCTTTGGCGATCATGCGGCTGATTGCATCCGAAGGCAGCATCACCTTCCGCGATCAGGACGTGCGCCGCTGGTCGACACGACAGCTGCGGCGGCTGCGCAAGGATATGCAGATCGTGTTTCAGGACCCGTTCGGCAGCCTGAGCCCGCGCATGACCTGCCAGCAGATCATCGCCGAGGGGCTGGCGATCCACAAAGTCGACCCGCATCGCTCGCCGCGGGATCTGGTGGCTGAGGTAATGACCGAAGTGGGCTTGGACCCCGCCATGATGGACCGTTATCCGCACGAGTTCTCAGGCGGTCAGCGTCAGCGTATCGCCATCGCCCGTGCGATGGTCTTGCGGCCCAAGCTGCTGGTTCTGGACGAACCCACCAGTGCCTTGGACATGACGGTGCAGGTCCAGATCGTCGATCTTTTGCGTGATCTCCAACAGAAATACGGGCTGGCCTACCTGTTCATAAGTCATGACCTGAAAGTCGTTCGCGCGATGTCACACAACGTGATCGTTATGCGGAACGGAGACGTGATCGAAATGGGCGCGGCCGAAGATCTGTTCGAAAACGCGCAAACGGATTACACCCGCGAACTGATCGCTGCGGCGGGATAACGGGAAAACAACGGCAGAGACTATCTCCGGAAAGCCTGGTTTGTCGGTGTCTCTTGCCTTCTAAGTTTCTTTAATAAAGCGTTCTGGCCTCATTCCCGGCCCAGATTGCCCTGTTGTCGTAGTCTTCGTTGTATTGTTCGGAGAACATCCTTTGGAGTGGTTCAGGTCCAAGCTTTGACAAACAAAGTGATGCAAGAAATCGAAGGATTTAGTTCCTTCGATCTCTCACCTCCTAAGGCGTCAGGTTCGCTTCATGCGTTGGCGGCTTCGCGTGAGGCGGATTTTGGCACCGGCCCGCGCAGCTCTTCATAATGGTCGAAGCTTAGCTTGACCCAACCGGTGCCGCGTGTGGCGCTGGCAAGGGTGCGGTGCAGTTCGTCCTCGGCAACGGCGGGAAGCTGGGCGTTGAAAATCTCCCAGCCCGAGGCGTTCGGGTTGCCTTCAAAGCCCAACACCTGACCCTGCAACGAGCTGATCGTGGGGACCAGATCGCCGACGAAATCCGAGGGCAGATGGATCTCAGCATTCAAAATCGGCTGCAGAACCACGGGTTTCGCCTGTGGCAGTGCCTCACGCACCGCGTTCTTGCCCGCCGTGCGGAACGCATAGTCGGAACTGTCGACATTGTGGTGCTTGCCATCGCTCAGGGTAACTTTGACGTCCACGACCGGGAATCCTTCGGGGCCTTGCGCAAGCGCATCCTTGGCCCCGTGTTCGACCGAAGGGATGTAATTCCGGGGCACGGCACCGCCTTTGACGACTTCCTCGAACTCGAACCCGGACCCGCGGGGCGTCGGCGCGATCGAGATCACGACGTCGGCAAACTGACCCGCGCCGCCCGACTGTTTGCGGTGGCGATGGCGATGCTCGACGGGCGCGCGGATGGTCTCGCGATAGGCGGTCTCGACCTGTTCTGTCGCGATCTCAATCCCGAAATCCTCGTCCAGCTTGGCGCTGACGCGGCGCATATGCTGCGGTCCTTGTGACCCCAGAATTGCGTGACCGCTCAGTTCATCCTGTTCCATGTGCAGACCGGGGTCGATTTCGACCAGTCGGGTTAGCGCGTTGGACAGGCGCACATCGTCGCGTTCATGCGCAGGGAAAACAACCTGGCGATGCGCTGCAGGATGGGATGATGCCCATTCCGGTAACGGGGTCGCCTCGGCACTGTCATAGAGGTTTCCGGGGTTCAGGTGATCCGATTTCACCGCCAGTCCGATTTGCCCGGCCTCCAGTTCCGAGATTTGGGTTTTGGCATCCAGCATCGTCAGATTGCCAACCGTTTCCCCGCCCAATTGCTCATGTGCTTTGACGCCCTCGCCAAGCCCGCGCAGGACAATGATCTTGCCAATGTGCTTTTTGACATCGGCGAAACCGGCAATGGCGCGCGCGTTTTCGGCCGCTTCGTCCCGCCCTGCCGCGATATCGAATTCCGGAGCCTCGTGGCGCAGGGCTTTCATCAGCCGGGTCAGCCCGTTTCCGTGGCTTGCCGATCCAAGGCAGGCCGGGATCAACTGATGATTCTGCAGGACTTGCGCGGCCAGATCGTAGATTTCTCCACTGGGTGGTTGCTTGTCCTCGATCAGTTGCTCAAGCAGATGGTCATCGAAATCCGACAACGTCTCGAGCAATTCGGTTCGTGCTTCCTGCTCGCGGTCTTCGACGGATTGCGGCAGTTCGATCAGGGCCGAGGGCTGCCCTTCCTGATACTTCCAGGCTCGTTCCGAGATAAGATCGACGGCTCCGATGATCGTTTCACCATCGCGGATCGGGACTTGTCGCAACGCGATGTGATTGGTGCAGTAGGTCTGCAACGCGGCGATGATGTCGCGGATGCGGCCATTGGGGCTGTCCATGCGGTTAATGAACAGAAAACAGGGAATACCGGCTTCTTCGACCAGCCTCAGGTATGGGGCGCACAGCACGGCGGCGTCCGGGTCAGGTGGTACGACCACGACAGCCGCGTCCGAGATCGCCATGGCCGGGCCGACATAGGCCAGCGTGTCGCTGCCGCCATCCACGTCGATGGCGCACCACGGCTCGTCCAAGTAAGAAAAACCGTGCAAATGCACGGTTCCGGATACGTCGAATGTGGTTGGCCGGCCATCGAGGCGGCTAATGGCCTCGACCAGAGATGTTTTGCCCGATTGGCTGGGGCCGAGGACGGTGAAAACGCGCATGGATGCTGTCCCTCTTTCAAGTTGCAGAACGGCTGCACGAAAAAGGCGGTCGAGCGCGAACGCGTCGGCACTTACTGTCTGGTACTCTGCCTGCCTCAGACGCGGGGCGGAGTGTCACCCGCCCTCTGAGTGTGGGGAAAACCCACCCTCCGCGTCAAGTCTTGTCGTTTTGTCTTATCAGATTGCCGAGCTGTGTCCTGCCTTGCTCAGGTCATATGCGTCAAAGCTGCGCGCAATCATTCGGGTCAACGCACGCGCTTCGGGCGGGATGAACAGACCGTTTTTGGTGATGCTTAACAATCCATCGAAGGAGTTATTTGCTGCCTCGTACATGCTCTGCAATTCCGCGGCGGTGACATCGTAATCGCGCAGAATCTCGGCCGTATCGATGCGGAAGTCGCACATTAACGATTCGATCAATCGACCACGCAGGATGTCCTGATCCTTGAACAGGTGTCCGCGCGAGGTCGAGAACCGCCCTTCGCGAATTGCTTTGGTGTGTGCCGACGTTGCGGGCGCGTTCTGGGCGTATCCTTGCGGGAATCGCGAAATCGAGCTCGCACCGACCCCGATCAGAACCTCGGCCTGATCGTCGGTGTACCCTTGGAAATTGCGTTTTAACCTTCCCGCGTTCAGCGCGTGGGTCAGCCCGTCATCCTGCGTCGCAAAGTGATCGATGCCGATCTCGGCGTAGTTGTCCCACAGGAAGAGGCGCCGGGCCGTATCGAAGAGGTCCAACCGCTCTTCCGGGGTGGGCAGGGCATCGGATGGGATCAGCTGTTGCCGTTTAGCCATCCAAGGCACATGAGCATATCCGTACAGCGCCACGCGGTCCGGGCTAAGCGACAGCAGTTTCTGCACGCTTTCGGTCATCTTCGCTTTGGTCTGGTGCGGCAGACCATAGAGAATGTCGGCATTCAGACTGGAGATTCCACGCTCGCGGATCATCTCGACGGCTTTGCGCGTGATGTCATAGCTTTGAATGCGTCCGATGGTTTTCTGGATTTCATCGTCGAAATCCTGCACCCCGATAGACGCGCGATTCATGCCGGATTCGGCCAGTGCGTCCAGGCGGTCCTCGTCAATTTCGTTCGGGTCGATCTCGACCGAAAACTCGGCGTCCGGCCCCAAAGGTACAACTTCGAGGATACGGGTGGCCAACTCTCGCATCAGATCCGGGTTCAGCAAGGTCGGAGTGCCGCCGCCCCAGTGCAACCGCGACAGGGTCACGCCTTCGGGCAGGTGGGCGGCCAGCAGGTCCAGTTCGGCCTTCAAGACGTCCACATAAGCGATGACGGGGTTGTCGGTTTGGGTGCCTTGTGTTCGGCAGGCGCAGAACCAGCACAGTCTGCGGCAGAAAGGTACGTGGATGTAGAGCGACACGGAACTGCCCGGCTTGATCCCGGAAATCCAGTCACCATAAAGACTTGGCCCTACATCATTGCTGAAGTGCGGGGCTGTGGGATAGCTTGTATAACGCGGAACTTTCGCGTCAAATAGTCCAAGCTGTGCCAATTGCGGTTTCACTATCATGGCGATACCGTTAAAGGACGGTCGGCCAAGATACCTTGACTGAGATCAAGTGGAAACGCGAACCATGCTAAAAGCCCAATTTGACCATTCCAACTGTTCGGACTGCCCCATCCGGCATCGCGCAGTCTGTGCGCATTGCGATGCGCATGAGTTGGAAGAGCTTGAAGACATTAAGTATTACCGCAGCTTCGAGGCCGGTCAGACGATCATCTGGTCCGGAGATCAGATGAACTTTGTCGGTTCCGTCGTGTCGGGGATCGCCTCTCTGACGCAAACGATGGAGGATGGACGGACGCAAATGGTGGGTTTGTTGCTGCCCAGCGACTTTGTTGGGCGTCCGGGACGGGAATCGGCACCTTACGATGTTCTGGCGACGACAGATGTCGTGATGTGCTGCTTTCGCAAAAAGCCTTTCGAAGAGTTGATGAACCATACCCCGCATCTTGCGCACCGGCTGCTTCAGATGACGCTGGATGAGCTGGACGCGGCGCGGGAATGGATGCTGGTGCTGGGCCGTAAAACCGCGCGCGAGAAGATTGCGAGCCTGTTGTCGATCATCGCCCGACGCGACGCATCGATTGCACCGAAGGGCAAATCCGCGCCGATCGTATTCGATCTTCCTCTGACGCGTGAGGCGATGGCGGATTACCTGGGGCTGACCCTGGAGACCGTGAGCCGGCAGATATCGGCCCTGAAGAAAGAAGGGGTGATCGAGCTGGAAGGCAAACGCCATGTGACGATCCCCGATATGCGGCGGCTGATGGAAGAGGCCGGAGACGACTCGGACGGTGGTTTCCTGAATTGAGCCTGTTCTGGCGCGCCCTGCCGTGATTTACTGACCCTTTGAACAAAACGCGCAGGAGTAAGGCATGGAATTCAGTAGCCTTTTGGCAATGCTTTTCATCGGTGCCATCGCCGGGTGGCTATCGGGAAAAATCATGGAGGGCCGCGGCTTCGGCCTGATCGGAAACATCATTGTCGGCGTAGTGGGGGCCTTTCTGGCAGGCACGATTTTCCCGGCGCTGGGTTTTTCGGTAGGGGGCGGCGTATTCTCGTCGATTTTCTTCGCAACAATAGGCGCGGTGATTTTGCTGTTTTTGATTGGTCTCATAAAAAAGGCCTAAGCCACCCGCCCAAGCGAATGGCCTAGCATCGCTTTCGGGTTCACTCAGTGCGCCAGAAAGACCGGAACCGAAGCCTGTTCCAGCATGTTACGGGTTGCGCCACCCAGAATGGCTTCGCGGAACCTGGAGTGGCCATAGGCACCCATGACGATCATGTCCGCCTCACTGTCTGCAGCGTGCCGGTTCAGGATATCTGATACCCGGGTCATGGTTTTGCTCAGAACGTCGATCTCACATTTCACCCCATGCCGGGCCAGCATCTGCGACAACAGCCCGCCCGGATCAGAGCGATCGGGACCATGGCGCGGTGGGTCGATGACGACGATGCGCACCAGATCGGCTTGGATCAGGAAGGGCAGCGCACGACGAATGGCGCGCATGGCCTCGACGCTTTCATTCCAGCCGATAAGGATGGTGCCGGGCCGGTCAAAGGGGTTTGCGTTGTCCGGAGTGACCAGGACCGGCGCGTGACCTTCAAACATGGCCGCTTCGATAATCGGTTCCGCCTCGGCGCCGCGATGTTCACCATAGGGCTGAGGAAGAATTACCAGATCAGAGAATCTGGCGCGGTGGGCGACATGGCGCCCGATATCGGCGAGCTGGGCCACGCCGCTTTCGGCGGACCAGCGAACGCCCGACTTGCCGAGGCGATCCTGAGTTTGGTTCAGAACCTCTTCGGCTTCGGCGTTGGCGCGACTTAGCGTCTCTTGCAGGATCAACGCATTGGCGCCAGCGTAGTAATAGCCTGTCTGACTGCGGTCGACCCCAAGGCAAAGTGCCTCGGCATGTGCGTCCTGCGCGTTCGCAAGCGCAACCATCTGGGCCAGTGCAGGTTCTGACTGTTCGGTATCGGTTACGACAGTGAGAAGAGATTTATAAGCCATTTTGACCTCATGCCTTCGGAGCTGATTCAACTGCGACCACGCAACCCAGCCTTTGGCTTAGGATTGTCACAGAAATCAGGTTATTGTCTTGATACAGATCAAAGCAAGTCTTGCCGCTGTGGGACAAAACGGCGGCCAGTCAAAAAGGTCTCGCGACAAATAAGAATCGCGCGGGGCATGGCAAAGGGACGCAATATGTCAAACTACATCAAGCTGATCGTGCTTGGTCTGATCGCGCTGTTTGCAGCGATCGGGACCAATTATGCACGCGATTTGGCGTATCAGGTGCATGCAATTCTGGTGATGCTGATCGCCGGTGGATTGTTCATCTGGACGCTGAGAAATACAGAAGAGCCAGATATTCTTGTCGATCGCTCGGCCGAGTACATGGATGACGTGATCCGTTATGGCGTTATCGCGACCGCCTTTTGGGGCGTGATCGGGTTCATCGCGGGCACATTCATCGCCTTTCAGCTGGCCTTTCCGGTGCTGAATTTTGAGTGGGCGCAGGGATATCTGAATTTTGGCCGTTTGCGTCCGCTGCACACCTCAGCGGTGATTTTTGCCTTTGGCGGTAACGCGCTAATCGCGACCTCGTTCTACGTGGTGCAGCGCACCAGCGCGGCGCGTTTGTGGGGCGGTAATCTGGCATGGTTTGTGTTCTGGGGCTATCAGCTGTTCATCGTGCTGGCCGCGACAGGCTATGTGCTGGGCGGGACCCAGTCCAAAGAATATGCGGAACCCGAATGGTATGTCGACCTGTGGCTGACCATCGTCTGGGTGGCCTACCTGGCCGTGTATCTGGGCACGATCATCAAACGGAAAGAGCCCCACATCTATGTGGCCAACTGGTTCTATCTGGCCTTCATCGTCACCGTTGCCATGCTGCATCTGGTCAACAACATGACCATCCCGGTCAGCATCTGGGGTTCGAAATCGGTCATCGTCTGGTCGGGTGTTCAGGATGCCATGATCCAATGGTGGTACGGCCACAACGCCGTGGGCTTCTTCCTGACTGCCGGCTTCCTGGGCATGATGTACTACTTCATCCCAAAACAGGCCGAGCGTCCGGTGTTCTCGTACAAGCTGTCGATCATCCACTTCTGGGCGCTGATCTTCCTGTACATCTGGGCGGGTCCGCACCACCTGCACTATACCGCGCTGCCTGACTGGGCGTCGACGCTGGGCATGGTGTTCTCGGTTATCCTGTGGATGCCGTCCTGGGGTGGTATGATCAACGGTCTGATGACCCTTTCGGGTGCCTGGGACAAGTTGCGTACCGACCCGGTGATCCGGATGATGGTGATCTCGGTCGGCTTCTATGGCATGTCCACGTTCGAGGGTCCGATGATGTCGATCCGCGCGGTGAACTCGCTGAGCCACTACACCGACTGGACCATTGGTCACGTGCATTCGGGCGCGCTGGGCTGGAACGGCATGATCACCTTTGGTGCGCTGTACTTCCTGGTTCCGGTCCTTTGGAAGCGTGAGCGTCTGTACTCACTGAGCCTCGTCAGCTGGCACTTCTGGCTCGCCACCATCGGTATCGTGCTCTATGCCGCTTCGATGTGGGTCACCGGTATCATGGAAGGCCTGATGTGGCGCGAAGTGGATGCCAACGGCTTCCTGGTGAACTCGTTCGCCGACACCGTGGCTGCCAAGTTCCCGATGTATGTGGTGCGTGCTCTGGGTGGCGTGATGTTCGTCGCTGGCGCAGTGATCATGTGCTACAACCTGTGGATGACTGTGCGGAAAGCGCCGGCCAAAGAGGCCAGCCTGACCGTCGCGGTCCCGGCTGAATAAGGAGGGCCGGTAGCTATGGCAATTCTCGACAAACATAAGATCCTCGAGACCAACGCGACCCTCCTGCTGATCTTCAGCTTTCTGGTCGTAACCATCGGTGGCATCGTGCAGATCACCCCGCTGTTCTATCTTGAGAACACCATTGAGAAGGTGGAGGGCATGCGCCCTTACACCCCTCTCGAAATGGCGGGGCGTGAGATCTACATCCGCGAAGGCTGCTACACCTGCCACAGCCAGATGATCCGCCCGATGCGGGACGAGGTCGAACGCTATGGCCACTACTCACTGGCGGCCGAGTCGATGTACGACCACCCGTTCCAGTGGGGGTCCAAGCGCACCGGGCCTGACCTGGCCCGTGTGGGTGGTCGCTATTCCGACCAATGGCATGTGGATCACCTGCGTGACCCGCAGTCGGTGGTGCCGGAATCGGTGATGCCGAAATATGGCTTCCTCGAACACCGCAAGATCGACGGCAAGTATATCGGTGACATCATGGCGGCAAACGCCGTTTTGGGCACGCCGTATACCGAAGAGATGCTGGCAAACGCACAGGCGGATTTCCGGGCGCAAGCCGATCCGGACAGCGACTATGACGGTCTGCTGGAACGCTATGGCGACAAGGTCAGCATCCGCAATTTCGACGGTCAGCCCGAGCTGACCGAGGCCGACGCGCTGGTTGCTTATCTGCAGATGCTGGGAACGCTGGTCGACTTCTCGACCTTCACCCCGGATCCGAGCCGCTAAAGGAGGGTGTGATGGAAGAATACACAATCCTGAGGCAATTCGCGGATAGCTGGATGCTGTTGCTGCTCTTTGCCTTCTTCATCGGCATCGTGATCTGGGTTTTCCGCCCCGGTGCCAGCAAAGAATACAAAGACACCGCAAACATCCCGTTCCGGCATCAAGACAAACCGGCCACATCCGAGGAGGCGCGGCAATGAGCAAGACACCTGAAAAACTGCCGGGTGATCCGAATACCACGGGCCATAGCTGGGACGGCATCGAAGAATTCGACAACCCGATGCCCCGCTGGTGGCTGTGGACCTTCTACGTCACCATCATCTGGGGTGTGATCTACACGATCATGTACCCGGCATGGCCGCTGGTGCAATCGGCTACTGCCGGTGTTCTGGGCTGGTCTTCGCGGGGGCTGGTGCAGGAAGAGATGGTCTCATTTGAGGAGGCAAACGCCCCCTGGAATGCCAAGCTGGTGGAAACTTCGCTGGAAGACATCTCGAAGGATGCCGAGCTGCAGCAATACGCGGTAAACGCGGGCGGCGCGGTCTTCCGGACCTGGTGTGCGCAGTGCCACGGCTCGGGTGCACAGGGTGCTCCGGGTTTCCCGAACCTGCTGGACGACGCATGGCTATGGGGCGGTTCGCTTGAAGATATCGAGTATACCGTCGCCTATGGCATCCGGAACGAGGAAAGCGACGACGCGCGTTATTCCGAGATGCCGGCCTTTGGTGAGCTTCTTGAAAAAGAAGAGATCACTCAGGTGGTTCAGTACGTCATGTCGCTGACCAATGCACAGACCGACGATGCGGCGGCGCAGGCGGGTAAGGTTGTCTTTGACGACAATTGCTCGGCCTGTCACGGCGAAGACGGCAAGGGTGACGTCACACAAGGCGCCCCGAACCTGACCGATGCGATCTGGCTCTATGGCGGCAGCCAAGAGGCTCTGACCGAAACGGTTACCTACAGCCGCTTTGGCGTGATGCCCGCTTGGGAAAATCGTCTGACCGACGCTCAAGTCCGCGCGGTCACTGCTTACGTCCACCAGCTGGGTGGCGGGCAGTAACCGTAAAAGAATACCTTCGGACGGTTCGCCGTCCGAAGGTTGAGGCACCGGCTGTTCCATCTGTTCGCGCGTTTCCTGAACAGCCGGTGCTGTCTCTCTACACTACAAATCGACGCGAAAGCGGTCCAGCACAGCCTTCGTTTTGTCAGCCGTGTTGCGAAAAAACTGCGCGTTTGTCCTCTTTCCACCAATGGTTTTCCGGCAGCCAACGCTGTTTTGGCTCCTTGCGGCGATCCGATGGCGTCGTTTCGTCATGCTCATGGGTTTGAGTTGCGATCATGAACGTTCGTGCAAAAATTGAGAGCATCTGACTTCTCCCGAGTTGTGTTGTTGATGCCATCAGGATTGATCTTTGGGTGGGAAAATGCGACTCAATTACCAATCCGACATGTAATCAGGGATTACATATGAACTGGCTGAAAATGCCGCCATTGGCGTCCCTCAGGGCTTTTTCCGCTTTTGCAGAGACAGGAAATGTCGTGCAGGCGGGGGCCGCTTTGAATGTCAGCCACGCTGCCATCAGCCAACAACTGCGCGCGCTGGAAAAGCGCCTGGGCATCGCGCTGCTTGATCGATCCGGCAAGTCCTTGGTCCTGACGCCCGAAGGTGAAAGGCTGGCGCGGGCGCTGCATCTTGGGTTTGGAGCCATCGGCGACGCGGTAGCTGAGCTGACGCAATGGAAACAGGATCGCCCTGTTCATGTGTCCCTGACCCCGTCCTTTGCGGCGTCATGGTTGATGCCCCGCCTGCCGGGCTTTCAGGCAGAACATCCGGGTATTCAGCTTGCGCTCGATCCCTCACCTGATCTGGTCAGCCTAGGCCCAGGCGGCGTTGATCTGGCAATTCGTTACGGTTCCGGCGATTGGCCGGGCATCCATTCTGAACTGCTGCTGCAAAGTCCAATCGTCATTGTCGCGGCCCGGGAATTGCTGGGCGGTAAAACTTCGTGGACTCCGGATGAATTAAGCCAACTTCCCTGGCTGGAAGAACTTGGCACCACCGAGGCGACAAGCTGGCTGTACCGGCGCGGGGTCGAACATGGGCCGAACGCCGGGCGCATCCTTTTGCCGGGCAATCTGGTGTTGGAGGGATTGCGCGCCGGTCAGGGTGTGACCGTGACAGCGCGGCATTTTGTCGAGCAGGACATCGAAGCCGGTCGGATCATTGAACTGTACCGAGAGACTGAAAACAGCGGTTATCACGTTGTTTTCAGTGATATGCCAATGCGTACCGCAGTGAAAACTTTCATTGGGTGGCTGAGGGCACAAGCTGGTAAGATGTGACAAAAGGTGTCTGTACGATGCGCTTTTGACCCATGTCAAAGTGACCACCTTTGTGATCTGGAAGAAGACGCCTTGATATAGCTACATCTGGAGCCAGCCCGTGAGCGATTCCGACCCCGCCCCCAGCCTTTACGCCGCACGAGAACCCATTTTTCCGCGGCGCGTATCCGGGCCGTTTCGCAATCTGAAGTGGATCATTCTCGCGGTTACGCTGGGTATCTATTACATCACACCCTGGATCAGGTGGGACCGGGGCCCCAGCCTGCCCGATCAGGCCGTGCTGCTGGATCTGGCCAACCGCAGGTTCTATTTCTTCTGGATCGAAATCTGGCCGCATGAATTCTACTTTGTTGCCGGTCTGTTGATCATGGCCGGCTTGGGGTTGTTCCTGTTCACCTCGGCGCTGGGGCGCGTGTGGTGTGGATACGCCTGTCCGCAGACCGTCTGGACTGACCTGTTCATCCTCGTCGAGCGCTGGATCGAAGGGGACCGGAACGCCCGATTGCGTTTGCACCGGCAGGAAAAGCTGGACTTTCGCAAGGCGCGTTTACGGCTGACGAAATGGACCGTCTGGCTTTTGATCGGTTTGGCGACCGGTGGCGCCTGGGTGTTCTATTTTGCGGATGCACCAACGCTGCTGCGGGACCTTGTAACCGGAAATGCTCACCCAATTGCCTATACGACAATCCTGATTTTGACCGGCACAACCTTCCTGTTCGGTGGCTTTGCGCGCGAACAGATTTGCATCTATGCGTGCCCGTGGCCTCGTATTCAGGCCGCGATGATGGATGAGGACACTCTGGTCGTCGGCTATCGCGAGTGGCGGGGCGAACCGCGCGGAAAGGGCAAACGCACGGCAGATTCCGAATTGGGTGACTGCATCGACTGTATGGCTTGCGTCAATGTCTGCCCGGTGGGCATTGATATTCGCGACGGTCAGCAACTAGAATGCATCACCTGTGCGCTGTGCATTGATGCCTGCGATGACATGATGGCCAAGATCGGAAAACCGCGCGGCCTGATCGACTATATGGCGCTGAGCGACGAAACGCGCGAGCGGGAGGGCAAACCGGCCAAGAATGTCTGGAAGCACATCCTGCGCCCAAGAACGATCATGTACACAGCCTTGTGGTCTCTGGTTGGCTTTGGACTGTTGTTTGCCCTGTTCATCCGGTCCGACATCGAGGTCACCGTGGCCCCGGTTCGCAATCCGACGTTTGTCACGCTGTCCGACGGAACAATCCGGAATACATATGACGTGCGTTTGCGGAACAAGCATGGCGAGGGCCGGCTGTTCAAACTGTCCCTGACCGGTGATCCCGCGATGCGCATAGTGATTGAAGGGACGCCGCTTGATACAGTGAATGTAACGGCGGATACCGCTCAGTTGCAGAGAGTGTATATTATAGCGTCGAAAGGCACCGATCCGGCTCAAGCTGACACTACACCGGTTCGGATCTGGGTCGAAGACCTGCAAAGCGGTGAACGCGCGTATAAAGACACGACGTTCAATGGACGAGGAAACTAGAATGGCCGAGCGTCAATTTACCGGCAAACACGCGCTGGCGGTTTTCGTCGCCGCTTTCGGGGTGATCATTGCCGTGAACCTCGTGCTTGCCTACAGCGCCGTCAAAACCTTTCCTGGACTTGAGGTTAAGAACTCGTATGTCGCCAGTCAGGAGTTCAATGAACGCCTGAAAGTGCAACAGGCACTGGGGTGGGAAATCCGGGCCGAGACCAAGGGTGGCCTGCTGATCCTGCACATCACCGATCAAACCGGCGCTCCTGTCGAAGTGGCCGAACTGCAGGCCGTTGTTGGCCGGGCCACCCATGTGAAGGAGGATTTTACACCGAATTTCATCTTTGACGGCACCGCGTATTCCACGCCCGCGACGCTGGGCAAAGGAAACTGGAACATCCGTCTGGTGGCCAAAGACAGCGATGGTTCCGAGTTCGCGCAGCGTGTTCCGCTGTATGTGAAGGGGTAGGGGATGACCGCTCAGCTCAGCTCAGGTACGGCGGCTTGTCCGGGTTGCATTGCGACACCGGCGGAACCGGCGCGGCCCGTTCCTGAGGATGTGCAGATTGCCCTGTCTCTGCCGGGTATCCACTGCTCGGCCTGTATCGCCAATGTCGAACGAGAGCTGAACGGCCATCCGGGGGTCGAGGACGCGCGGGTCAATCTGACGCTGAAACGGGCGATGGTCAAAGCTGCGCCGGACATCCGCGCCGCCGATTTGATCCCGGTGCTGGAACGTGCTGGGTATGAGGCACATGAGCTGGACCCGGGGGCGTTGTCTGCGACGCAAGCGGACAAAGCCGGGCGTGATTTGCTGATGCGTCTGGCCGTGGCCGGGTTTGCTACGATGAATGTGATGCTGTTGTCGGTGTCGGTCTGGTCAGGTGCCACAGACGCAACGCGCGACATGTTCCACTGGATTTCGGCCGCAATCGCGCTGCCCGCAATCGCATTTTCCGCGCAGCCGTTCTTTGCCAATGCCTGGAGCGCTTTGCGCGTACGCCGCCTGAATATGGATGTGCCAATTGTGCTGGCGATCCTTCTCGCGCTGGTCACCTCGCTTTGGGAAACAGCGCTAAGTGGCAAACATGCCTATTTCGATGCCGCACTGACGCTGACCTTCTTTCTGCTGGCTGGTCGTTATCTTGACTATCGCACACGCGCCGCAGCCCGGTCAGCGGCCGAGGAGTTGACGGCGCTTGAGGTGCCTCGCGCCATTCGGCTGGACAAGGGTGTTGAAGAAGAGGTTGCCGTAGCCAACCTGGCGGTTGGTGACCTGATCCTCGTCAGGCCGGGCGGGCGGATGCCGGTGGATGGTGAGATCGTATCGGGTCAGTCGGAACTCGACCGGTCGCTGCTGACCGGGGAAACCTTGCCGGTCTTTGCCGAGGCGGGGCTGGCAGTCAGTGCGGGCGAGGTCAATCTGACCGGCCCGCTGACTGTTCGGGCAACGGCAGTCGGTGAGGATACGTCGCTACATCGTATGGCCGACCTAGTGGCAATCGCCGAATCCGGGCGGTCCCGATACACGTCCTTGGCTGACAAGGCGGCCAAGCTTTACGCGCCGGGGGTTCATATCCTGTCGGCGCTCAGTTTTCTGGGTTGGTACATTTATTCCGGTGACATTCGCACCGCATTGAACATTGCGGCGGCGGTTCTGATCATCACTTGCCCCTGTGCATTGGGCTTGGCCGTGCCTGCGGTGACCACGGCAGCTTCGGGCCGGTTGTTCCGTAAGGGAATGCTGATCAAACACGCGACGGCGTTAGAACGTCTTGCCCAAGTCGATACCGTCGTATTCGACAAAACCGGAACACTGACATCCGGTACGCCGGAACTGACCAATCTTGGGGACCATTCGCGCGCTGATCTTGAGGTCGCATTGGCGCTGGCCGAGGCGTCATCGCACCCCTTGTCCGTTTCCCTTGCCAAATCGGCCAGAGACGCGGGGATCAAACCGGCCAGGCTTGAAGCCGTGGTCGAGGTTCCGGGGTATGGCACCGAAGGCACTTACCATGGCAAGCGCGTGCGCCTTGGACGCGCGGGATGGACGGGTGGTGCCGAGGGCGATCAGACAGCAGCTTGGTTGGTCATCGCGGGTCAGACACCGGCTGCGTTCCTGTTCTCTGACACGTTGCGTCCGGGCGCGACTGAGGCTGTGCGGGCTTTCCGTGACACTGGTAAGGAAGTCATCCTGATTTCGGGAGATACGCGAGGCGCGGTTCAATCCCTGGCCGAAAAGCTTGGGATTGAAACATGGATTGCCGAAGCACTGCCAAAGGACAAGGCC
Organism: Ruegeria sp. BF12; assembly: GCF_056538705.1. Taxonomy (NCBI): domain Bacteria; kingdom Pseudomonadati; phylum Pseudomonadota; class Alphaproteobacteria; order Rhodobacterales; family Roseobacteraceae; genus Ruegeria; species Ruegeria sp. BF12. Next base: position 179,155 of record NZ_JBQFTP010000010.1, read on the forward strand.
ACTCACGTGCAGGACCTCAGCGATCAGGGCTGTCATGTTCTGATGGTCGGCGACGGATTGAATGACACCGCCGCGCTTGCGGCGGCGCATGTGTCGATCTCTCCTGCATCGGCGCTGGATGCCGCGCGGGTGGCCTCGGATATCGTCCTGCTGGGCAATGATCTGTCCCCGATATCAGATGCGTGTGACACCGCGGTCAAGGCGACCAAAAGGATTCGCGAGAACTTCCGTATCGCCACCGTTTACAATATCATTGCGGTACCCTTGGCCGTGGCCGGGCTTGCCACCCCGCTGATCGCAGCGCTGGCTATGTCGACCTCGTCCATCACCGTATCCCTGAACGCCCTGCGCCTGAGGTAGCTGATATGGAAGTTCTGGCCTATCTCATACCGATTTCCCTTTTTTTGGGCGGGGTTGGCCTTGTGGCGTTCATCTACACCGTTCGGTCGAACCAGTATGAAGACCCCGAGGGCGACGCGCGACGCATCCTGAGCGATGAATGGGACGATAAGCCCAAGCCCTGACATGTAGTGCTGAGCGCCCTTGAAATTGCCGCAATGCCCGGTTATGTCCGCCCTATCCGCTAGCAGAGAGAAAAAAGCCAAATGGCCACCACAAACCCGATCCAGTTCATTCAGCAAGTCCGTGCCGAAGTCTCGAAGGTCGTCTGGCCGACCCGGCGCGAGGTTCTGCTGACCACGGTCATGGTGTTCATCATGGCGGCACTGACCGCCGTGTTCTTTGCGCTGGTCGATCTGGGCATTCGCGGTGGCCTCCAGTTGATCCTGGGTGCATTCGGCTAAGTCGGTCAGGGTGGGGCGGAAACGCCACTGCCCTCTTGCACAGCGCGCGATGTCAGAGTAGTTGACACGGTACTATTCGGAACGGGCGTGCGGCGATTCGGGCTGCGCGCCGCTTTTTATTCCGGGTAGCGTGACAGGATTTCAATGACGGATGTGTCCGGCTAACAGGATGCTCCGAAGGCAAACAAGGACGACAGGTTCATGGCGAAACGGTGGTACTCGGTCAGCGTTCTTTCGAATTTCGAAAAGAAGATCGCAGAGCAGATCCGCACGTCCGTGGCCGAGCAAGGCCTTGAGGACGATATCGACGAAGTACTGGTGCCCACCGAAGAGGTGATCGAAGTACGCCGCGGCAAGAAAGTCACGACCGAGCGTCGTTTCATGCCCGGTTATGTTCTGGTGCACATGGAAATGTCGGATCAGGGGTATCACCTGATTAACTCGATCAACCGCGTCACCGGCTTTTTGGGCCCGCAAGGCCGCCCGATGCCGATGCGCGACGCCGAGGTGAACCAGATCCTCAACCGCGTTCAGGAAGGTGAAGAAGCGCCCAAGCTGATGATCACCTTCGAGGTCGGCGAAAAGGTCAAGGTCAACGACGGCCCGTTCGAAGATTTCGACGGTATGGTCGAAGGCGTGGACGACGAGAACCAGAAGCTGAAGGTCTCGGTCTCGATCTTCGGCCGCGAAACCCCGGTCGAACTGGACTTCACGCAGGTTACCAAGCAGGGCTGATCGGCTTTGCAGCGAAATTCAAAGCGCCGCGATGCACTAGGCACCGCGGCGCTTTTGCTTTCCATATTTCGGGCGTCGTTACCGTTTCGTGTATCGACTTATTGCGTCTGTACCATAGCCGCTCGCAAGAGCTGCGGACGGTCCGACTGGGACGGCAAGAAGACGGCTTCAGATCCGGCATCTAGCGCAGAAAGACTTGCATCGTACCACTGCATCGCAAGATCGCGCCGTTCCTGCACGCCAAAGCCTTCGCGCAGGTGGTGCCCAATCAACTCTCCATAGGCCGGCTCGCCCATTGCGACCAACATGAGAGCAGAGCCAACAGCGGCATCCATGTTGTCCTCACGGTAACCCATTGCCAGGCAGACCTTGCTCGTCGCCGCAAGGTCTTCGGGATTTAGCCCGGAATCCAACGCAAGCTTGCGCATCTGAGTTTCCGCGTCTGTTTTCGAACTCAGAGACAGCTTGACGACTTGCGGCGCCAGCATTTCACCAAACCCGTCGCACTGAGTTGCTATCTGGTCTGGTGTAAGCCCCTGAATATCCTGCATCAGATCCTCACCGCGCGCCATCGCATAGCTGCGGGCGAGGCAAAACTGTTCGCTGAGTGCAAACTCAGGATCGGACATGTTCGCCAATGTCGTATAGCCGCCATTGGTCGACGTTTGCAGCATTACCGCGCTGCAGCGATTGGCGAGCGACGGTCCCGTTGTGCCGCCAGAGAATAGAGTCGGCAGGGTCGCGGATGGTGCTTCGGTAACGACCGCCGCTTGTTCGACCTCTTGGGAGGTCTCAACCGGGGAGGTCTCGACCGGGGCGGCTTGCCTTGGCGGTTGCGGAGCGGCCGCCAAGGCAGTACCGCTATGCATTTGTTGACGGTAAGCCATCAAAAGCGGCTGGCCCGCGAGTTGAGTTGAAGCTTGCCCTCCGCTTGTCGCCCAATAATACGCCTGCATCAGGAAGTCGCGCTGATAGGGCTGAAAATCATAGCCGTTCACAGGGTATCCCATTGACACCTGATAGCGTTCGATCGCTGCGCGGGTGCCACGGCCGACTTGACCATCGACTCTTCCGGCATTGTACCCGAAGTAGTTGAGCGCGGTCTGGGTTTGTGCACCTTGCGTGGTCGACGGTATTCCCGGACGATAGGTCCGAGTTGATCGCGTTGTACTCTGGGTTCTTTTTCGCTGCTGATCCTTGCCAATCGTGTAGCCTAAGACGCCACCAACGACAGCACCGCCGATGAAGTCGCCTGCGTCTGCCCGCGCCATCTGAGGAGCTGTTGCAGCAAAGGATAGTGCAATTCCGAGCGTAACTATCAAACGAAGAAACATAACGTACCTCCAAACCAAAACGCCTGAATTTGGAGAGTATAGCACATTTATTGCGCACTGCGGACTTGGACGTTGCTGCGACGCTTAAATCATGGGTTTTGGGCGGTTTATTCGCAGGCTTCTTCCAACTCAGAGTTGCGAGCGGGAAAGTCGCCACTGAGCGCTTTATGACATGGTCGACGGCGCGGAAAGCGAGAGCCCAAAAGTGAAGCGTGGGTTACTTCAACGGCGATGAAAGTGCCTGGCAGTTACGGCCGACCGGGAATCAGTTCTTGTTGTTGAAGAACAGTCAGAATGTCGAGGATCGTAGAAGGGCTGACATCAACGGATCCGTCCAGAAAAACGCCAAGACCACCCTCTCCGATCTCGCGCGGGCCGCCACTCTCGTATGCCGGATCGAGTGAAGCGAGTTCGGATGGCAATTCAGGGCACAATGGGGTCTCGTTGAGAACAAGACCTACAGCTGCCAACATCAGCTCTTTTACGGACTCGAGCGTATCGTCTTCCAGGATTTGTTCACGCTGCGCTTCAGGGGCGGTGAGAGTAAGGTCGATTAGCTTGAAGTAGGCACAGTTGTCGCGCAGTTCGACAGTCGCTTCTGTCGACAAATTGGCCAGGATAGCATTCTTTTCCTGGCCTCGCTGGAAGTCGCGTTCGCCGGTGCGGCTGCATTCGAAGATCGTGACAGTTACTTCGCCGTCCAAATCAATTGCTTCGTCCTTGGCCCTAAAGCTCATGCCATCAAGCCTGACTTGCAGACCGCAATTATCGACGATCGCGTTGTCAGCCAACTTTTCCGGCACAATTTTTTGTATTTCCCGCAGGTCGAGCAATGCTCCTACCCCCACTCGCGTAGGGGCAACTGCACTCAGGTTCAGATTTAACGTGTAGGGCAACTCCGTCTCGCGAACCGGTAGTGTCGCGTCAATGACAAAGTCCACCTGTTGCGCGTAAGGGGCTCGGGCACCCAGAACGGCTGCCACTAAGACTGGGATAGTTAACCAAAGCCTCATTGAGCAAACTCCAACACGCCAAGCTCCTTAAGCCCTCCGAGGACTTTGACAATCGTCTCCGCGCTGACGTCAGCCGAACCGACAACAGCAGCTCCCATCCCGCCGGGAGCGATCTCGCGTGTGCCTCCGGACTCATATATCGGGTCGAGCACGCTGAATTCTTCAGGCAATGGTGGGCAGACGGGGTGGCTGGCCAAAAACTCTCCACCTTTTTCCAGTACGGCCTCGTTGATGCGATTGGTCATACCGAAGAGATTGCTGACGCCTCCGATAAAGCCGCGTGGGCTAAGGTCAACACTTTCGATACTGAAAGTGAGGCATTGGCCCTCGACTTTCGCCTTGGCGACAGCAACGGCATCCACGGTTGCCCCAAAGTAACGAATGCCAGGTTCTTCCTGTCGGGTACACCTCGTAAACTGTGCACGGGCTGACCCCTCGACCTTTACCGTGTCGTCTATGGCGGTGACGTCTCGGACCTCGAGATAAATCTGGCGTTTGCAGCTTTCTTCCAAGGGACCTGTCAGTATCTGCGGAGCTTTTTCCTGCAATCCGCGCAAGTCCATGAAGGCCCTCAATCGCAAGCGGGTGGGGCTGGATTCCTCAAGACCGGCGTAGACGGTGAAGGGGACGGGAATATCGCGCAGAGGAACTTCTTTGGTCAGTTTGATCTGAAACCGGCCAGCGTAGGTAGCGGGATCAATTCCTGTCGTTGCGGACGAAGTGCTGTTCGAGACGTCAGTTTGGCCGGCCGTGCCGGGCGCCGTGTCCTGATCCTGAGCCTTGCTGCCACATCCTGGCAGCAAAGCAAAAAGTATACCGATAAGTATTCCCTTGTTCAGTCGAGATGATGCCATCCCTGACCACCTCTTTTATGACCAAGTTTTGACAAGATACCCGCCTCCGCTTCTTAAGCAACTTATGTATTCAAATAAATTGTTCTGTCACGAAATTCTAATCGGCCACTGTGACCTGATAATGGCGCAATCAGGTGATTGGGAAGTGGGTGTCAGCCACTTGCCAACCCCTGCGTTCCACTGTACATGCCGCCTCTATCGTCTTCGGGCGAGATTCTCTCGTGGGAGGTTGCTGGGATCGCGATCCCGGATCGGACCACGCAACATAAACCGGGTGGAACGCGTTTCACCTACGTTGAAAGGAAAACCAAATGGCCAAGAAGCTTGCTGGTACAATGAAACTGCAGGTTCCTGCAGGTCAGGCGAACCCGTCGCCGCCAGTTGGTCCGGCGCTGGGTCAGCGCGGCATCAACATCATGGAATTCTGCAAGGCGTTCAACGCCAAGACCGCAGACATGGAGCCCGGCGCTCCGTGCCCGACCGTGATCACCTACTATCAGGACAAGTCCTTCACCATGGACATCAAGACGCCGCCCGCGTCTTACTACCTGAAAAAAGCAGCTGGTCTGAAGCCGGTCGGCAAGCGTAACCGCCCCCGTGGTGCGGAAAACCCCGGTCGTGAGACCGTGGCCACCGTGACCTCGAAGCAGGTTCGCGAAATCGCCGAAGCCAAAATGAAAGATCTGAACGCCAACGACGTCGAAGGCGCAATGCAGATCATCCTGGGCTCGGCCCGCTCCATGGGCATCGAGGTGAAGTAAGATGGCAAAACTCGGTAAACGTACCCGCGCTGCGCGCGAAGCTGTCGCCGGCAAGGAAAACCTGTCGGTCGAAGAAGCAGTTGCCCTGGTCAAAGCCAACGCAACCTCGAAATTCGACGAAACCATCGAAATCGCACTGAACCTGGGCGTTGACACACGTCACGCAGACCAAATGGTTCGCGGTGTTGTCGGCCTGCCGAATGGCACCGGTAAAGCGATGCGCGTTGCTGTGTTTGCTCGTGGCCCCAAGGCTGACGAAGCGAAAGAAGCAGGCGCAGATATCGTTGGCGCAGAAGACCTGATGGAAACTATTCAGGGCGGCACCATCGAATTCGATCGCTGCATCGCAACCCCGGACATGATGCCGATCGTCGGTCGTCTGGGTAAGGTTCTGGGCCCGCGCAACCTGATGCCGAACCCCAAAGTTGGCACCGTGACCATGGACGTGAAAGCGGCCGTGGAAGCAGCCAAGGGTGGTGAAGTTCAGTTCAAGGCGGAAAAAGGCGGCGTTGTACACGCGGGTGTTGGCAAAGCGTCGTTCGACGAAGCCAAGCTGGCCGAAAACGTTCGTGCATTCGTTTCGGCTGTGGCCAAGGCCAAGCCGTCGGGCGCCAAAGGCACCTACATGAAGAAAATCGCGCTGAGCTCGACCATGGGCCCCGGTGTGACTCTGGATGTGGCAGCCGCGTCGGGCGAATAAGCCTTACTGCTCAAAAATCAGAATTTGATCCCGGGTGGTGCAAACTGCCCGGGATTTTTTGTTGGCTCGGTTGATTTGTTTCGGCAGTCAGCTTACGTATTGTGCGCACAGTGTGCGCACAGAAATCGGAGCTGGGAAAATATGAAATTTGAGTACAGGTATCTGAATCCTCAGGCCACCCATCTAGAGACAGGTGTGGTTATACACATCCAGTATGACGCGCAGGGCCCGGGGGTATCATTCAAAGTCGAAGACGAGACCCGGTTAGCTCTGGGCGAGGCGCGGGTAAGCAAGATTTTTGAGGCTCTCCAGCAGACCATAGAAGACGAAAGAAACCGGTCCGAGTTGCAGCGGCTCGTGAGCGGCCCATTTGCGGGCAACAATTCCTTTGTGGAGATTGCCCTGGAACTTGAAACGTCCCGAAAGGTGACAAATCGGACGTTGCAATCCTGGCTGGCGGATCCGCATCGGCCAAGCAGTCGCAAATGCCCAGCATGGGCCGTTAAGGCGTTGAAGGACTATATCGAAAAAGAGGGAGGGGGGAATTCCGTTCGCGCGCGAAACCAGAATGTCATGGAGCAAATTCGCGAACGCCCCGGTGGTCATCTTCGTCTCTTGGCGAGTAACGACAGTAACAAGTGGGCCGAGCAATGCATCGCGCGGGAAGACGCGCAGCGCGCAAAACTGGTGAACGCCTCCTTGTCCGAACTCCCTGAAATTCTGCATAATCGAATTTCTGAGTTGGAGCGCGCGCGAGAACATGATGGTGCCATAATCAGCATCTTGCTGCACACCTTGCGCGCCGTTCGAAAAGAAGGTTCGCTACAGGAGTTTGCCGCGGACATGCTGGAGCATGTAGAGGCAAACTTCGAACTGAAGCACCGCGTCAGGGTCACTGCGGACACGTTGAAACAGGACGAGCAGAACGCTGAGGAGCGCTGAAAAGCTGATGGCGGCCCGGATTGAGCGAAGCTAGGCCACCTGGAAACAAATGTGGACCACACTGTTCGCGTGACAGGTTCAGTGACCTTGGAATATCAGGCGCAGACGCTGGCCCAGTCGCCGCCGCCTGTCGTGTTCAAAGGCGCTGCAGGTATGGGTGATCTGATGTAGAAACAGCCAGTCTTTCAGCAACCGTCCACGGATGCAGTAGTCAAGGATGTCGTGATTGATCGGATGCCGGTAGAGGCGAAAAAACATATCCTTGTTTCGTTTCAGGATTCCGCTTCGATCCACGTCGGCCCCATCCCCGTCCCGAAAGATGTCCGATTTCAGGAAGTCGACGATATCATAAACGGCCAGTTTGTCGCGGGCCTCGGTGAAATCCAGACCGATTGTCTTTCCCTGTCCGACGATCAGGTTCTGTCCGTGAAAATCGCCATGCGAAAAGACCCGCAGGTCCTCGGTGCCCTTAAGGCGAGCGCCTTCGGCCAGCATGAGGTTTACCATTTTTCGGCTCTGTTCCTCGATTTCATGCGGAACGGCTTTGACCAGATCGCGAATGCTGTCGGTCATCCATCGCGGACGGAAAGCGTAACTGATTGGGGCGTGCCGGGCATGAAGATCATTCAGCCATGACCCGGCGCGGCGGTACACCTGAGCAACCTGATTTTCATCCGGGCTGTTATAAATCAGATCTACGGCAGTCGGTCGGCTTATATACTCAGTGACCAGAAAAGCGCCGCCCGGCGAAAGATAAACGGGTCGGACGACCCGAGACGTGTCGTTACCCTCGAAGTAGTCCCAAAGCTCAACCAGCAGTTCGAATTCGGCTTTTAATCTGCCGGTAGTAGGGGACTCCGTATCGGTTTTGAGGGCGAATGCCCGAGATGCAGTATGCAGGATCAGGACAGCCCGAGAATCTTCGAAGGCGTGCGACCGGTAGATGCAGTCGTAATGCGTGATAAACTCTTGCGGGAGCTCGCTCGAAAACTCGTCGATATACGAGGCGACACGTGCTTGTTCTTCGTCGGATAGGGGCAGTGTGTCAGCCAACGGGACAAGTCCTGAGTGTGAAAGTTCGATCTCTGGACAGGATAACAGCGCGTTTCCGGTGTCAACGGAAAGTAGGCATTTGAGCAACCGTGAAAAGATGTTCGTGCCAGTTGTTCCGGAGGCTTGTGCAAATGAATATTATTTGACCAACAAAAGGCGGGAATTCGAAGTTCTCGAATGCTGTTGCGGTAACGCAGAATCCGCAATTTACCTCTTGGAAACTGGCGGTATCTGCCCTAAGTAAGGCTACGAAGTAAAGCGTGCGATTCGTCGTGCGCTTTATTTTGTTTCGTCCAAGACGGTGGGTGGTGCCATATGGCCCCTTAATTCCCTGCCTGAGACGGGTAAGACCAAAGAATTCTGAGGGTCCAACCCTCGGGCGCGTTTTGGCCAATCCCGTAACAACGGACCTGAACGCCGGAGCGAAAGCTGCGGCAAATATGAGCCGGGGTGAGATATCGCCCCAAACTTGGAGAGAACTGTGGATAGAGCCCAGAAAGAGAAAGTGGTCGAGGAACTCGGCCAAATCTTCGAAAGCTCTGGCGTCGTAGTGGTTGCTCACTACGCCGGTCTGACAGTTGCCGAGATGCAGGACCTTCGCGCACGTGCTCGTGACGCGGGTGGCTCCGTGCGTGTTGCCAAGAACAGGCTCGCCAAAATCGCCCTTGAGGGTAAGCCGTGTGAAAGCATGGCCGACCTGCTGACAGGGATGACCGTTCTGACCTATTCCGAGGACCCTGTGGCAGCAGCCAAAGTGGCCGAGGACTTCGCCAAGGAGAACCAAAAGTTCGAAATCCTTGGCGGTGCAATGGGCGAGAACGCTCTGGACCGCAAAGGCGTCGAAACAGTTTCGAAAATGCCGTCTCGCGAGGAGCTTATTGCTTCGATCGTGGGCTGCATTGGCGCACCTGCTTCGAACATCGCCGGCGCGATTGGCGCACCTGCAAGCAACATCGCAAGCATCCTTTCCACCATCGAAGAGAAGGCGGAAGCTGCGTAAGCGGTTGGCACTGAATGATCTGCGTAGGGTGAATACCCTGACGTTGGAACACACACTGTAAACGGAAAGAGCTGATAAAATGGCTGATCTGAAAGCACTCGCAGAAAGCATCGTGGGTCTGACCCTGCTGGAAGCACAAGAACTGAAAACCATCCTCAAAGACGAGTACGGCATCGAGCCCGCAGCTGGCGGCGCCGTAATGGTTGCAGCTGGTGGCGACGCCGGTGGCGCAGCTGAGGAAGAAAAAACCGAATTCGACGTCGTTCTGAAGAACGCCGGCGCTTCGAAAATCAACGTGATCAAAGAAGTTCGCGGCATCACCGGTCTGGGCCTGAAAGAGGCCAAGGAACTGGTCGAAGCTGGCGGTAAGATCAAAGAAGGCATCGACAAAGCAGAAGCCGAAGAGATCAAAGGCAAGCTGGAAGCAGCTGGCGCCGAGGTCGAACTGGCCTAAGCCCGTTGTCTGGTGCATCGCCGATGCACCGAAAAATTTGGCTGGGCTCGGAGAAATCCGGGTCCAGCCGAACCTGTCTTAGAAAGGGCCTCATGTCTGGGGGCGTTTTCTAAGACGCGGTTCGCGGATCGGGAGGCTGCCTTCGGGACGGTGGCCATGAATTGATCCGGACGTGTCGTCTCGAATGTGCAAGATGCCGGGGCCCGACGGTGTCTTTGCCCGCTGAGAACATCGAAAGGTGACATCTGACATGGCTCAAACGTTCCTTGGCCAGAAACGTCTTCGTAAATATTACGGCAAAATCCGTGAAGTGCTGGAGATGCCGAACCTCATTGAGGTCCAGAAATCTTCTTATGATCTTTTCCTGCGCTCCGGCGATGCAGAGCAGCCCACCGACGGCGAAGGCATCAAAGGTGTGTTTCAGTCGGTTTTCCCGATCAAGGATTTCAACGAAACCTCCGTTCTGGAATTCGTGAAATACGATCTGGAAAAACCCAAATATGACGTCGAAGAGTGCATGCAGCGCGACATGACCTACAGCGCGCCGCTGAAGGTCACTCTGCGCCTGATCGTGTTTGATGTCGATGAAGACACCGGCGCCAAGTCGGTGAAGGACATCAAGGAGCAGGACGTGTTCATGGGCGACATGCCCCTGATGACACCGAACGGTACGTTCATCGTGAATGGCACCGAGCGTGTGATCGTGTCTCAAATGCACCGCTCGCCCGGTGTGTTCTTTGACCACGACAAGGGCAAAACCCACTCCTCGGGCAAGCTGCTGTTTGCCTGCCGCATCATCCCGTATCGCGGCAGCTGGCTGGACTTTGAGTTCGACGCCAAGGACATCGTGTTCGCTCGTATCGACCGTCGCCGTAAGTTGCCTGTGACCACCCTGCTCTATGCGCTGGGTCTGGACCAGGAAGCGATCATGGACGCGTATTACAACACCGTGTCCTACAAGCTGGACAAGAAGAAAGGCTGGATCACGCCGTTCTTCCCCGAGCGTGTCCGCGGCACCCGTCCGACCTATGATCTGGTCGACGCGAAGTCCGGTGAAGTGATTGCTGAAGCGGGCAAGAAAGTCACCCCGCGCGCGGTCAAGAAGCTGATCGAAGAAGGCGTTGTCACCGACTTGCTGGTGCCCTTCGACAACATCGTTGGCAAGTTTGTCGCTAAGGACATCATCAACGAAGAAACCGGCGCGATCTATGTCGAGGCCGGTGATGAGCTGACCTTGGAATACGACAAGGACGGCGACCTGATTGGTGGGACTGTCAAGGAACTGATCGATGCGGGCATCACCGACATCCCGGTTCTGGACATCGACAACGTCAATGTCGGCCCGTACATGCGCAACACCATGGCTCAGGATAAGAACCTGAACCGTGAAAGCGCGCTGATGGACATCTACCGCGTAATGCGCCCGGGCGAGCCGCCCACCGTCGAGGCTGCGTCGGCTCTGTTCGACACTCTGTTCTTCGACAGTGAGCGCTACGACCTGTCCGCCGTTGGCCGCGTGAAGATGAACATGCGTCTGGCTCTGGACGCGCCGGACACCCTGCGTACGCTGCGTCGCGAAGACATCGTGGCCTGCATCAAGGCGCTGGTGGAACTGCGTGACGGCAAAGGCGACGTGGACGATATCGACCACCTCGGCAACCGCCGTGTGCGCTCGGTCGGCGAACTGATGGAAAACCAGTACCGCGTTGGCCTGCTGCGTATGGAGCGCGCGATCAAAGAGCGTATGTCGTCGGTCGAGATTGACACCGTCATGCCTCAGGACCTGATCAACGCGAAACCGGCTGCGGCTGCTGTTCGCGAATTCTTCGGCTCGTCGCAGCTGTCGCAGTTCATGGACCAGACCAACCCGCTGTCCGAGGTTACCCACAAACGCCGTCTTTCGGCGCTTGGCCCCGGTGGTTTGACACGTGAGCGTGCGGGCTTCGAAGTTCGCGACGTGCACCCGACCCACTATGGCCGGATGTGTCCAATTGAAACGCCGGAAGGTCCGAACATTGGTCTGATCAACTCGCTGGCCACCTTTGCCCGCGTGAACAAGTATGGCTTCATCGAAACACCGTATCGCGTCGTCAAAGACGCCGAGGTGACCGATGAGGTTCACTACATGTCCGCGACCGAGGAAATGCGTCACACCGTGGCGCAGGCGAACGCGACTTTGGACGCTGATGGCAAGTTCATCAACGATCTGGTTTCGACCCGTCAGGCCGGTGACTACACCCTCGCCCCGCGCGAGAACGTGGACCTGATCGACGTGTCGCCGAAACAGCTGGTCTCGGTCGCGGCCTCGCTGATCCCGTTCCTTGAAAATGACGACGCCAACCGCGCTCTGATGGGCTCGAACATGCAACGTCAGGCGGTTCCGCTGCTGCGGGCCGAAGCGCCGCTGGTCGGTACCGGGATCGAGGAAAAGGTTGCGATCGACTCGGGTGCTGCGATTCAGGCGAAACGTGCCGGTATCATCGACCAGGTCGATGCCCAGCGTATCGTTATCCGCGCCACCGAAGATCTGGAACTGGGCGATGCTGGCGTTGACATCTATCGTCTGCGCAAATTCCAGCGTTCGAACCAGAACACCTGTATCAACCAGCGTCCGCTGATCAAGGTGGGTGACACCGTCCAGAAGGGCGAAGTTATTGCCGATGGTCCGTCGACCGATATGGGTGAACTGGCCTTGGGTAAGAACGTGGTCGTCGCGTTCATGCCGTGGAACGGTTACAACTACGAAGACTCGATCCTGATCTCGGAACGGATCGCGCGTGACGACGTCTTTACCTCGGTTCATATCGAGGAGTTTGAAGTCGCTGCACGTGACACCAAGCTGGGTCCGGAAGAGATCACCCGCGACATTCCGAACGTCGGTGAAGAAGCGCTGCGCAACCTCGACGAGGCGGGCATCGTTTACATCGGTGCGGATGTTGAACCGGGCGATATTCTGGTCGGCAAGATCACTCCGAAGGGCGAAAGCCCGATGACCCCGGAAGAAAAGCTGCTGCGCGCCATCTTTGGTGAAAAAGCATCTGACGTGCGCGACACCTCGCTGCGCGTGAAGCCGGGCGATTACGGTACGGTCGTCGAAGTCCGCGTCTTCAACCGTCACGGCGTCGAGAAAGACGAGCGTGCGCTGCAGATCGAGCGTGAGGAAGTCGAACGTCTGGCCCGTGACCGGGACGACGAGCTGGCGATCCTTGACCGCAACATCTATGCGCGTCTGCAAGGCCTGATCATGGGTAAAACCGCTGTCAAAGGCCCGAAAGGCGTCAAGGCAGGGTCGGTGATCACCGAGGAACTGCTGGACATGCTGACCCGTGGTCAGTGGTGGCAACTGGCCCTGGAAGGTGAGCAGGACGCACAGATCGTTGAAGCTCTGAACGAGCAGTACGAAGTGCAGAAACGCGCTCTGGATGCTCGTTTCGAGGATAAGGTCGAGAAAGTCCGTCGTGGCGACGACCTGCCGCCGGGTGTGATGAAGATGGTCAAAGTCTTCATCGCCGTGAAGCGTAAGCTGCAGCCGGGCGACAAGATGGCCGGTCGTCACGGGAACAAAGGTGTGATTTCCAAGGTTGTTCCGATGGAAGACATGCCATTCCTGGCCGATGGCACGCCGGTTGACTTCTGTCTGAACCCGCTGGGTGTGCCTTCGCGAATGAACGTCGGTCAGATCCTTGAAACCCATATGGGTTGGGCCGCGCGCGGTCTGGGTCTGAACATCGATGAGGCACTGGGTGAATACCGCCGTTCAGGCGATCTTACCCCGGTGCGCGAAGCGATGAAGCTGGCCTATGGCGAGAATGTCTACGAAGAAGGCATCACCGGTCTGGACGAGGATGGCCTGATCGAGGCTGCGGGCAACGTGACCCGCGGTGTTCCGATCGCAACCCCGGTCTTTGACGGCGCCAAAGAGGCTGACGTCAACGACGCGCTGGTGCGTGCGGGCTTCTCGGAAAGCGGTCAGTCGGTTCTGTTCGACGGTCGCACCGGTGAGCAATTCGCACGTCCGGTGACCGTGGGCATCAAGTACCTGCTGAAACTGCACCACCTGGTGGATGACAAAATCCACGCGCGTTCGACCGGGCCGTACAGCCTGGTTACCCAGCAGCCGCTGGGTGGTAAGGCGCAGTTCGGTGGTCAGCGCTTTGGTGAAATGGAGGTCTGGGCTCTGGAAGCTTACGGCGCCGCCTACACCCTGCAGGAGATGCTCACCGTGAAATCGGATGACGTCGCCGGCCGGACCAAGGTCTATGAGTCGATCGTCAAGGGCGAGGATAACTTTGAAGCGGGCGTACCGGAATCGTTCAACGTTCTGGTGAAAGAAGTCCGTGGCCTCGGCCTGAATATGGAACTCCTGGATGCGGAGGTTGAGGAATAAGAATTTTGAGAAAATTCTTGGGCGGAAACTTTTGAAGTTTCCGCTCCCCTCTCCCCCCTTCCGCAAGATTTGAGGTAACAAATGAACCAGGAAATCACCAACAACCCGTTCAACCCGCTGACGCCCCCAAAAGTATTCGACGAGATCAAGGTCTCGTTGGCGTCGCCCGAGCGGATCCTGTCTTGGTCCTATGGCGAGATCAAGAAACCCGAAACCATCAACTACCGGACTTTCAAGCCCGAACGTGATGGCCTGTTCTGCGCGCGTATCTTTGGCCCGATCAAAGATTACGAATGCCTGTGCGGCAAATATAAGCGGATGAAATATCGCGGCGTTGTCTGCGAGAAATGCGGTGTGGAAGTCACCCTGCAGAAAGTCCGCCGCGAGCGTATGGGCCACATCGAACTGGCCGCACCCGTTGCGCATATCTGGTTCCTGAAATCGCTGCCGTCCCGCATCGGTCTGATGCTGGACATGACTCTGCGTGATCTGGAACGCGTTCTGTACTTTGAAAACTACGTCGTCATCGAGCCCGGTCTGACCGACCTGACCTACGGCCAGATGCTGACCGAAGAAGAGTACATGGACGCGCAGGATGCCTATGGCATGGACGCGTTCACCGCGAATATCGGTGCTGAAGCCATCCGTGAGATGCTGGCCCAGATCGATCTGGAAGCCGAAGCCGAGCAGCTGCGCGCTGATCTGGCCGAAGCAACCGGTGAACTGAAGCCCAAGAAGATCATCAAGCGTCTGAAGGTTGTTGAATCCTTCCTCGAGTCGGGCAACCGGCCTGAGTGGATGGTTATGACCGTGATCCCGGTCATTCCGCCGGAACTGCGTCCGCTGGTTCCGCTGGATGGTGGCCGTTTCGCGACGTCGGATCTGAACGATCTGTATCGCCGCGTCATCAACCGGAACAACCGCCTGAAGCGTCTGATCGAACTGCGTGCGCCTGACATCATCGTCCGCAACGAAAAGCGGATGCTGCAGGAATCCGTTGACGCTTTGTTCGACAACGGCCGTCGTGGCCGTGTGATCACCGGCGCCAACAAGCGTCCGCTTAAATCGCTGTCGGACATGCTGAAAGGTAAGCAGGGCCGATTCCGTCAGAACCTTCTGGGGAAACGCGTCGACTTCTCAGGCCGTTCGGTCATCGTGACCGGTCCGGAACTCAAGCTGCACCAGTGTGGTCTGCCCAAGAAGATGGCGCTGGAGCTTTTCAAGCCGTTCATCTACTCGCGTCTTGAAGCCAAGGGTCTGTCTTCGACTGTTAAGCAAGCGAAGAAACTGGTCGAGAAAGAGCGTCCCGAAGTGTGGGATATCCTCGACGAGGTGATCCGCGAACACCCTGTCATGCTGAACCGCGCGCCGACGCTGCACCGTCTCGGCATTCAGGCGTTCGAGCCGGTCCTGATCGAGGGTAAAGCCATCCAGCTGCACCCGCTGGTCTGTTCGGCTTTTAACGCCGACTTCGACGGTGACCAGATGGCCGTTCACGTCCCGCTGAGCCTTGAGGCGCAGCTGGAAGCGCGTGTTCTGATGATGTCGACGAACAACGTTCTGTCGCCTGCAAACGGCGCGCCGATCATCGTTCCGTCGCAGGATATGATTCTGGGTCTGTACTATGTGACCCTGGAACGCGAAGGCATGCCGGGCGAAGGCAAGGTGTTTGGTTCGATCGACGAAGTTCAGCACGCGCTGGATTCCGGCGAAGTGCACTTGCACACCAAGATCACCGCGCGGATCACGCAAATCGACGACGAAGGCAACGAAGTTCAGAAGCGTTACGAAACCACTCCGGGCCGTCTGCGCCTGGGCGCGTTGCTGCCGATGAACAACAAGGCGCCGTTCGAGCTGGTCAACCGCCTGCTGCGAAAGAAAGAAGTGCAGCAGGTGATCGACACTGTCTACCGCTACTGCGGTCAGAAAGAGTCGGTCATCTTCTGTGACCAGATCATGTCGATGGGCTTCAAAGAGGCGTTCAAGGCGGGCATCTCGTTCGGTAAGGACGATATGGTCATCCCGAACGACAAGTGGGGCATCGTCGATGACACCCGCGATCAGGTGAAAGACTTTGAACAGCAGTACATGGACGGCCTGATCACTCAGGGCGAAAAGTACAACAAAGTTGTCGATGCCTGGTCGAAGTGTAACGACCGCGTCACCGAAGCCATGATGAACACCATCTCGGCGTCGTCGCGTGATGAGGCCGGTGCCGAACAGGAACCGAACTCGGTCTACATGATGGCCCACTCGGGTGCGCGTGGCTCGGTCACTCAGATGAAACAGCTGGGCGGTATGCGCGGCCTTATGGCCAAACCGAACGGTGACATCATCGAGACACCGATTATCTCGAACTTTAAAGAAGGTCTGACCGTTCTCGAGTACTTCAACTCGACCCACGGTGCCCGTAAGGGTCTGTCGGATACCGCTCTGAAGACGGCGAACTCGGGTTATCTGACCCGTCGTCTGGTGGACGTGGCGCAGGACTGCATCGTTCGTGAAGTCGACTGTGGCACCGAGCGTGCGATCACTGCGGAAGCCGCGGTCAATGACGGTGAAGTTGTCGCTTCGCTGGCCGAGCGTATCCTGGGCCGTGTGGCTGCAGACGACATCCTACGTCCGGGTACGGATGAGGTGATTGTGGCAGCTGGTCAGCTGATCGACGAGCGTATGGCCGACACCATTGATGAAGCCGGTGTTCAATCGACCCGCATCCGTTCGCCTCTGACCTGCGAGTCCGAGGAAGGCGTCTGTGCAACCTGCTACGGTCGTGACCTTGCTCGCGGTACCATGGTGAACACAGGTGAAGCTGTCGGCATCATCGCCGCCCAGTCCATCGGTGAACCCGGTACGCAGCTGACGATGCGGACCTTCCACATCGGCGGTGTTGCGCAAGGTGGTCAGCAGTCGTTCCAGGAAGCCAGCCAGGAAGGCGTGGTGTCGTTCGAGAACCCGCAGATTCTGGTCAATGCGGCGGGCGAAAGCCTGGTCATGGGCCGGAACATGAAGCTGGTGATCAAGGACGAGCATGGCGAAGAGCGTGCCAGCCACAAGCTGGGCTACGGCTCCAAGCTGTTCGTCAAGGACGGCACCAAGGTGGCCCGTGGCGACAAGCTGTTCGAGTGGGACCCGTACACCCTGCCGATCATCGCCGAGAAAGCCGGTACCGCGAAATACGTTGACCTGGTTTCGGGCCTTGCTGTCCGCGACGAGACCGACGAAGCAACCGGTATGACCCAGAAGATTGTGATCGACTGGCGCGCGGCCCCGAAAGGCAGCGAACTGAAGCCCGAGATCATTCTGGTCGGTGAGGATGGCGAGCCGGTCCGCAACGATGCGGGCAACCCGGTTCACTATCCGATGTCGGTGGATGCGATCCTGTCGGTCGAAGACGGTCAGCAGGTCGAAGCCGGTGACGTTGTTGCGCGTATTCCGCGTGAAGGCGCCAAGACCAAGGACATCACCGGTGGTCTGCCGCGTGTGGCCGAACTGTTCGAAGCCCGTCGTCCGAAAGATCACGCGATCATCGCAGAAGCCGATGGTTACGTGCGCTTTGGTCGCGACTACAAGAACAAGCGCCGCATCAGCATCGAACCGGCAGACGAGTCCATGGAGACCATCGAGTACATGGTGCCCAAGGGCAAGCACATCCCGGTCGCCGAAGGGGACTTCATCCAGAAGGGTGAATACCTGATGGACGGTAACCCGGCTCCGCACGACATCCTGTCCATCATGGGTGTCGAAGCGCTGGCGGATTACATGATCGACGAGGTGCAGGACGTCTATCGTCTGCAGGGCGTGAAGATCAACGACAAGCACATCGAAGTCATCGTGCGACAGATGCTGCAGAAGTGGGAGATCCTGGATTCAGGCGACACCACCCTGCTGAAAGGTGAGCATGTCGACAAGCAGGAGTTCGACGCGGCCAACGAGAAGACCATCGCCCGCGGTGGTCGTCCGGCACAGGGCGAGCCGATCCTGCTGGGGATCACCAAAGCCTCGCTGCAAACGCGTTCGTTCATCTCGGCGGCGTCGTTCCAGGAAACCACCCGCGTGCTGACCGAAGCTTCGGTTCAGGGCAAGAAGGACAAGCTGGTTGGCCTGAAAGAGAACGTCATCGTCGGTCGTCTGATCCCCGCCGGTACCGGTGGTGCGACTCAGGCCGTGCGTCAGGTTGCGCAAGGCCGCGACAACGTCGTGATCGAAGCCCGTCGGGAAGAGGCCGAAGCGGCCGCTGCCCTCGCCGCTCCGGTCATGGATGACGATATCGTGGGTGACGAGTTGGACGTTCTGGTGGAAACACCGGAAAGCCGCGAGTAAGCACCGCAACATTCAATCGATCAGGCCCCGCAATTTTGCGGGGCCTTTTCATTTTTTGCGCCTGGTACATTTACTTAGAGAGGTCACCGGTATGCGCATGTGCCCAGTCGTGCTAAGACAGTTACGGAATAGCCGCGAAAGCGGTCATCAGAGGCAATCGACTGTTCCAAAGGGTTTTCGATGCCAACGATCAAGGGTGATTTGATACAGCTTGCACTAGACGGTGAATTTGACGTCATCGTCCATGGCTGCAATTGTTTCCACGCGATGGGTGCTGGGATCGCCAGAGTAATCGCGGCTGAGTTCCCTGACGCTCTGGAGGCCGACAAGCAGACTGAATATGGGGTTCGCTCAAAACTGGGCACCGTTTCAATGGCATCTGTGTCGAGGGGGGCAACCAGCTTTGTAATAGCAAACGCCTATACTCAGTTCCATTGGGACGGACCCGGACGGCTTGTGGAATACGACGCGATCTCGGCCTGTTTCGAAATGATTGCACGGGGGTTTCCGACCGCGCGCATAGGCTATCCGATGATCGGCGCGGGCCTGGCCGGGGGTGATTGGGCGGAGATTGCGCCACGCATTGACCATGCCCTAAGGGACATGGATCACAAATTGGTTGTTTTACCAGGCTGAAAAGAACTAGCGCTTTTCTAGCCCAAGGATGTTCATTGACATCCCCTACGGCCTTACGGCCAATGGGCTGAGTTTCTTTTGAGAATTGGAATCTTCCACGATGAGTCCGAATGTGAAGGGCGCGATGCTGATGATGGGCAGTATGGCTGCCTTTACTGTCAATGATGCTCTGATCAAGGCTGCAGGGGCGGAAATGCCGCTGTTTCAGATGGTCGCCATGCGTGGTGCATTGGCGACGTTTCTGGTATTTCTGATGGCGCGTCATCTGGGTGCGCTGCATCTGAATTTTCCACGCCACGACAAATGGCTGGTGGCTGCACGATGCCTGGCCGAACTTTCGGCAACATTTTTCTTTCTGACTGCATTGCTGCACATGCCACTGGCGAACGTGACCGCCGTTTTGCAGGCCCTGCCGCTGACAGTGACGCTTGGGGCGGTTCTGTTCTTCGGTGAACATATCGGCTGGCGACGAATACTGGCAATCGGAATGGGGTTCGCCGGTATGTTGCTGATCGTACGACCGGGGCCTGACGGTTTCAGCATCTACGCCATTTACGCTCTGATCGCAGTAGCTTCGGTGACGGCGCGGGATCTGATAACGCGGCGCATGTCCATTCATGTACCATCGCTGGCCGTCACGTTAGCGACATCGCTGTCCATCACTTTGGCGGCCGGGGTCGCGACCGCAGCAACCGGTTGGGAACCGGTTACATCAGGCTCGGGCTTGATGGTGGCATCGGCGGCAGTATTCGTGCTGGCCGGATACCTGTGCAGCGTCATGGTCATGCGGATTGGGGACGTAGGCTTTATCGCCCCTTTCCGCTATTCCAGTCTGATTTGGGCGTTGGGTCTGGGTTGGGTCGTGTTCGGCGATTGGCCGGATACGATCACGATGTTCGGTGCGGTTCTGGTCGTTGGGGCAGGGCTGTTCACGTTGTTCCGCGAACGTCAAGCTCAACCGGCGGAGTGAACCCGCCTCACGTCGTCCTGTTCAATGGCAAAGCGCGCTATGAACTCTCCCTCCTGTTCGGGGGTCAGTTGAAACAGCTCGGTTTTGCTGGCGCGGGCGTGGGGTGAATCGTTGAAATTGTTCAGGGTCCTGACCCACATCGGCGCGTCGGGATAGCTGATCACGGGCATGAAGCGGCCGATCTTGTGGTGGGTGAAGCTCATGATCGTGTGTTTGCAGCCGCCGGCGATGTACATCCCCAGACCAACCCCCAAAAGCGGTCTGAACACCTGGGCGGCGCGAACACCATCCGGGCCGAACCGGGCCAGGAAACCGTTGTTGAAATCCAATCCAATTGTCCGATTGTACCGGGCAAGCCCCTTTGCGTCATCGGCGGCTTCGCGCAGACGTTCAACCAGATCAACAGAAACGGCGTCATCGTCGTCATGCCGAAACTGTATGCAGGGCTGATCCGGATCTTTGCGGGCGCTGTGCAGAACCTCTTTGACAAGAGGACGGTGGCGGGCCGGCGCGCGTTTGACAATGCGGATCTGCTTGATACCCGAGGTGAGATCGTAGAGCCGCTCCATCGACTCTTTGGGAAGGCACTCTCCGATCACGACCAGCAGTTCAAAGTCTTCGTCAGTATGCTCGCGAAAACAGGGCAGGGTGGTCGTTTCGAACAGGCGAAACCGTTCTTCCAATCGGGCAGGGTTGTACAGATACTGCCGCCGTTCCTCGACGGTATCGTGTTCGACCTGATAGCCGCCGATCGCGGGATAAGAAAAGCGGCACAGGCCAATAACTTGCATGTTTCGTCCATCGCAGAGCTTCTGGGCCACTATGCAGATGTCCTCGATGACCCGCAACTGGAGAGACGTTGTGGAACCCGTTGCCGTTTCTTGTTAAAACAGTGACATCCGGCTGGCAGGGCAAGCACTGTTGACACTCGGGCCGACTCCCCCTATTACGCGCGACATCTCGGTACCGGGGGCCGCCCCATAACCGATTTCAGTAATGAACTGGTCAAGGCCCGGACAATTTTGTAGTTCGCGCCCTCTGATAACCAACCGCGACGTTCACCTCGGAATGGGAACGCTCGCGGGTTTTGCGCTTGTGGACGCATAAGTGCAGCAAGTTTAACCGCACGCAACGCGCGTGCATGTCATGTGTGTTGCAAAACGGGGAAGAAACCGGAATGCCAACTATTCAACAGCTGATCCGCAAGCCGCGGCAGCCCAAAGTAAAACGCTCGAAGTCCATGCACCTGGAGCAGTGCCCGCAGAAACGCGGCGTCTGCACACGTGTTTACACCACCACACCGAAGAAACCGAACTCGGCTATGCGTAAGGTTGCCAAGGTGCGCCTGACCAACGGGTTCGAGGTCATCTCGTACATCCCCGGTGAAAGCCACAACCTGCAGGAACACTCGGTTGTTCTGATCCGTGGCGGCCGTGTAAAAGACCTTCCCGGTGTGCGTTACCACATCCTGCGCGGTGTTCTGGATACTCAGGGCGTCAAAGATCGTAAGCAACGCCGTTCGAAATACGGCGCGAAGCGTCCCAAGTAAGAAGGAGAGGCTGATATGTCACGTCGTCACGCCGCCGAAAAACGCGAAGTCCTGCCTGACGCCAAATTTGGCGACAAGGTACTGACCAAATTCATGAACAACCTGATGATCGACGGCAAGAAGTCGGTCGCGGAGCGCATCGTTTACAACGCCTTTGACCGCGTTGAGAACAAGGTAAAGCGCGCTCCTGTCGAAGTGTTCCACGAAGCGCTCGACAACATCAAACCGTCGGTCGAGGTTCGCTCGCGCCGGGTTGGTGGTGCAACCTATCAGGTTCCGGTCGAAGTGCGCCCTGAGCGCCGCGAAGCGCTGGCCATCCGTTGGCTGATCACCGCTGCGCGCGGCCGCAACGAAAACACCATGGAAGAGCGCCTTGCCGGCGAACTGCTGGACGCCGTACAGTCCCGCGGTACCGCCGTGAAAAAGCGCGAAGACACCCACAAGATGGCCGAGGCGAACAAAGCCTTCAGCCATTATCGTTGGTAATCCGAGAGGCTTAGACCAATGGCACGCGAATATCCGCTCGAACTGTACCGTAACTTCGGTATCATGGCGCACATCGACGCAGGTAAGACCACCTGCTCGGAGCGTATCCTGTATTACACTGGTAAATCCCACAACATCGGTGAGGTGCACGATGGTGCCGCCACCATGGACTGGATGGAGCAGGAGCAGGAACGCGGTATCACCATCACTTCGGCTGCGACCACCACTTTCTGGGAGCGTACCGAGGACGGTCAGACCGCCGATACCCCCAAGCACCGCCTGAACATCATCGACACCCCCGGCCACGTTGACTTCACCATCGAAGTTGAGCGTTCGCTGGCGGTTCTCGACGGTGCCGTCTGCGTTCTGGACGCAAACGCCGGTGTTGAGCCCCAAACCGAAACCGTGTGGCGTCAGGCTGACCGCTACAAGGTTCCGCGTATGGTTTTCGTCAACAAGATGGACAAGATCGGCGCAGACTTCTTCAACTGCGTTCGCATGATCGAAGATCGCACAGGCGCACGCGCTGTTCCGGTTGGTATTCCGATCGGCGCCGAGTCCGAGCTGGAAGGTCTGATTGACCTGGTCACCATGGAAGAGTGGCTGTGGCAGGGCGAAGATCTGGGCGCAAGCTGGATCAAAGCACCGATCCGCGACAGCCTGAAAGACATGGCTGACGAATGGCGCGGCAAGATGATCGAAGCGGCCGTCGAAATGGACGACGACGCTATGATGGAATACCTGGAAGGCAATGAGCCCGACGTTCCGACCCTGCGCGCCCTGCTGCGCAAAGGTACTCTGGAAATCGCGTTCGTTCCGGTTCTGGGTGGTTCGGCGTTCAAGAACAAAGGCGTTCAGCCGCTGCTCAACGCTGTGATCGACTATCTGCCCAGCCCGCTGGACGTTGTTGATTACATGGGCTTCAAACCCGGCGACGAAGAAGAAGTTCGTGACATCGCACGTCGTGCCGATGACAACATGGCCTTCTCGGGCCTGGCGTTTAAAATCATGAACGACCCCTTTGTTGGCTCGCTGACCTTCACTCGGATCTACTCGGGCACCATGAATAAGGGTGACTCGATCCTGAACTCGACCAAAGGTAAGAAAGAGCGCATCGGTCGTATGATGATGATGCACTCGAACAACCGGGAAGAGATCGAAGAAGCGTTTGCAGGCGACATCATCGCGCTGGCGGGTCTGAAAGACACCACCACCGGTGACACCCTGTGTGATGCGAAGGATCCGGTGGTTCTGGAAACCATGACCTTCCCTGATCCGGTGATCGAGATCGCAGTTGAGCCCAAAACCAAGGGCGACCAAGAGAAGATGTCTCAGGGTCTGGCCCGTCTGGCCGCTGAAGACCCGTCCTTCCGTGTGGAAACCGACCTGGAATCGGGTCAGACCATCATGAAGGGCATGGGCGAACTTCACCTGGACATCCTGGTTGATCGTCTGAAGCGCGAGTTCAAAGTCGAGGCGAACATCGGTGCACCTCAGGTGGCATACCGTGAAACCATCTCGATGCCGGTTGAACACACCTACACCCACAAGAAACAGTCGGGTGGTTCGGGTCAGTTCGCGGAAGTCAAGCTGGAGATCCAGCCGACCGAAGCGGGCGAAGGCTATTCGTTCGAAAGCCGCATCGTTGGTGGTGCCGTTCCGAAGGAATACATCCCCGGTGTTGAAAAAGGCATCAACTCGGTCATGGACAGCGGCCCGCTGGCTGGCTTCCCTGTGATCGACTTCAAGGTTGCCCTGCTGGACGGTAAGTTCCACGACGTTGACTCGAGCGTTCTGGCGTTCGAAATCGCATCGCGGATGTGTATGCGTGAAGGCATGCGCAAAGCTGGCGCGAAGCTGCTGGAACCGATCATGAAGGTCGAAGTGATCACCCCGGAAGAATACACCGGCGGTATCATCGGCGACCTGACCTCGCGTCGTGGCCAGGTGTCTGGTCAGGAACCGCGCGGCAACGCAATCGCGATCGACGCGTTTGTTCCGCTGGCGAACATGTTCGGCTACATCAACACCCTGCGTTCGATGTCGTCGGGCCGTGCCCAGTTCACCATGCAGTTCGACCACTACGATCCGGTTCCGCAGAACATCTCGGACGAGATCCAGGCGAAATACGCATAAGCGAAGATTTGAGGGAGCTCGGGTAACGGGCTCCCTTCATTACCGAAAAAGGAGGCCATCATGGCAAAGGAAAAGTTTGAGCGTACAAAACCGCACGTCAACATCGGCACGATTGGCCACGTTGACCACGGCAAGACCACGCTGACCGCAG
>NZ_JBQFTP010000011.1:0-143639 GCF_056538705.1 Ruegeria sp. BF12
CGCAAACCATTGCGATTGATGAAGATAATCCCGCTCACCACACGCCTGTCATCGACGCGCGGCTTGCCGTGGGGCTTCGGGAAGAAGGGCTACAGACGCGCCATTTGCGCATCCGCAAGCCAGAAGAGATCAGACATGTTCACCGCTCGTTTTTGAACCGTGAATCACGCCGCAAAACGGAAATCAATGGGTCCCGACGCTAAAGCGTTGGGGTATTTCCGAGTTCTTTTGGAGTGAAACTTTCTCTGATCGTAAGCCCGCCCGAACCTTAGCAACTGCAGATCTACGGTTGATCGTGCACGTTTTGTCAGATCTCGGGCAGGTTCTTGCTTTTTCGAATTACATTCACCCAAATGCGTGACAATCTACCGAGCATAGTAGAGTACGCTTCGGGCCAGTTGCTTCGCTTTAGATTTCGATAATGGGACCACCCCTCACCTATCCTAGTCAAACTCTCCCCAACGTTATCTCCTATTCCGGAAAAAACCCGGACTTTGGAAAATCTTATTCCGTCTCGTCTGGTCGGGTTCTGAAAATAGCTCCAAACATCCTGGGCATCGTAACTTCTGCACAAATCAGAAACATCGTTGATGGAACTCCTTTTCAGAACTGTTTCGATGGCGCAAAAAGCACCATTTTGAATGCGGCCAGCAATTTGAGCATTTGAAAGCTCGGAAGCGGAAAGATCGTACTTTTGCCAGACAAATCCCTCAGAACGCTCTGCGACTGAGTAAATGCTGCCGTGATCCGCAGAAAACAGAAACTCGATTAAATCGCGGTATCTGTCCAACATGTCTGCTTGATACTTGTCCGATCCATTTCGGCATATGAATGCCTCATGCACGTAGTTCTTGCGCTCAAGAATTTCTATCGCATCCTCGCTGGTTCCAAAGTAGAAACCTACGACTTTGCGGCTATCACCCAAACAGTCCAGTATTGCAGACTGCAAACTGCCACGCCAACCTAAGTCGACTAAGCCAGTTTTCTGGTCAGCGGGAAAGCACATCTCATAGTAGCTGGTTGTTGTGAGTACTTCTTGATCAAAGGTTCGGCGCAACGATTCAGCGTTTTCTGACAGATATTTAAGGAAAATCTTTCGCGACTTTCGATCGAGGCTAGCGTCAAGGTCAAAACCCAACTCTCGCATGTCCATCCGGATGCTGTCGGATGATTTGAGCTTCGAAAAGAACTCGGAAATTGATTTGGAGTTTTCGAGCGTCCGGTGAAAATGGTTGGCTATCGTCTCTGGATCTAGCCGGGTAAATGGCAGGGTCGTCATACGCCGCGAGGCCGCAACATATGTTGTGGACCATCCTTGAGGATACAAAAGATCGAAAACCTTTTTGATGAACTGCCCATCCCGCGCGAGAAACGCCAAATCCCGGATGTTCTGCCGACTGGCGGATTCAGCAAGCCAAACGCAAAATGCTGTTACAAATGGTGCCAAGACCGTGGCTCCGATTTCTTCAAAGTAGCGTTCTTCACCAGAGACTGTTGCGGGGGATCGTTCGCTCGCACAACGACTTTGGTCCAAGTATTGGTCTACAAACACTTTTGATAATGGGTGCTTTGCGTGCAGAACAAAATTGTTGTCAATTTCCATTTTTGTTCCTTATCTCGGCATGAAGCGCGTCAGAGCGATGAACAATTATCATTTCGCGCATTTGCATCGGATTCCGCCTGATCGCTTCGTCCTTATACGCACAACGTTGAACGGAAGGAAATCAAGGTAGACGCCAAGATGCTCACTACTATTAACATGTTTGAAGGTTACTGTTGTAGGGATTGTGTCTCTCGTGCCAACCTGGTGTTGTGATCCTTCCTAAGTGCCTCTCGCACCGCCTTGTTGACTGAGGCAGCCCTTCAAGGCTGTGCTCCAAAATACCGTGGCTTGAATCCGGAAAACTCTATCGAGCGGGTCGTCAATTAGGTCGTTGTCTATTAGGTGAGCTAAAAGATCGTGGGATAAGACCGATTCTGCGCAATCGTGGCCACCGCATTCAATTCAAACAAAAAATGCCACAGCTGATGCCAACTGCCTGCTAACATTTCTAACTTTTGGCTCGATGTAGTTTTTCCTTAGCAAACGCGGAGCGATCTGCTCCTCGACAGCTGAATGGAAGTGCGGAGCAAACTCATTGGTCGCGCCAAAATGAACTTTGATCTGTTTCGGTTAACCGCGCAAATCTAGTGGCAGAAGGTTCACCAGCCGTACGGCTTTGGAAAGCAATCAAATAACTACAACGAATGTTGCAAGCCCTCGAATAACCGACTTTACCAGTTTTCCAAGACTTGTACGCCAAAGAGATCAATGGAGTGACGACAACGCCTTCGGAGGCCATTGTTTATTTAGGGTAGCGTCCAATGCGTTAGATAAACTGGAAGTCATCCGCAGTCAGGCTCAACGCCGAAACTCCGTCAAGTTGAATCGTTCCCGAGCCGGTATCTATCAAGGCGCCGTTCTGCGAAGACGTAATCTGAAGCTCTGCAAAGCTTTTGGCAATTCCTTCCAGCCGAATGATATCTGCATCAGATGAGAAGTCCCTGATCCGGTCGTTTCCGTGATTGCTCCGGAAAATGAACGTATCCTCGTCACCTCCGCCGGTGAGTTCGTCATCACCCAATCCACCGATCAGCGTATCGTTGCCAGCTTCACCAAGTAGGAAATCGTTTCCGGTTTCACCCAACAAGGTGTCGCTGTCGTTACCTCCCCAGAGTTTATCCGACCCCTCCCATCCGGTGAGCCAGTCATTTCCATCGCTACCAACGACCGTGTCATCTCCGTGATCGCCAAATAGGGCATCGTTGCCCCCGCCGCCAACGAGAACATCGTTTTCCTGACCACCGTGTAGCGTGTCGTCACCAGATTCGCCCCACAACTCATCTGCGCCGGTCCAACCACGAAGAAAATCGTTCCCGATGCCCCCAACCAATACGTCGGCGCCTTCGTCACCGAACAATGCGTCATTACCCGAGCCACCCTGTAGGACATCCCTGCCCTGACCGCCATGTAAACTGTCGTCTCCGGAATCGCCCCAAAGAGTGTCGGTGCCAGTCCAGCCCCGCAAAAAGTCTGCGCCATCGTTCCCGACCAGAGTATCAGCGCCCGCATCTCCGAACAGCGCATCATTTCCCGATCCGCCCACAACAAGGTCGTTTCCGTCACCTCCGTGCAACGCGTCATTGCCCGTTTCACCAAAGAGCCGGTCGTTTCCTCCGCTCCCGCGCATATAGTTGTTCTGATCGTTACCGTATACTGTGTCGTGCCCCTGCCCAGCGATGTAGTTTTCGATAACAGTTCCACGCATGATTGCCATATTGCCGGTCAGGCCAAAGACATCGGAGTATGTTTCTCCATTCAAATTAACCCGTTGATTGGATCTATCATAGTAGAAGTCGATGGTGTCGACGCCGCCATCGTCAACGATGGTGAACGTCACCCTATCACCGAAATTGGTGATCTGGTCGTACACGCCGCCTGCGTTAGATCCATACCCATATTTTGTGTCGCCTGTCCGGATGTTGTTCGGTGCACCGTAAAGGGACCACACCGCCAATATGTCCGCAATCATCGGAGTCAGAACAAACGCAAATGATGCATTCACGCTGGTGTTTTCCTGTTGATGGAAATAAGACATGACCGTAGCTTGCCAGCTGTCGTTGTCATAGTGGTTATGCACGCCATAAGTTGCATTCCCATTGTAATCTCCAGCGTGATTTAACCCAATGGCATGTCCGATTTCATGCAGGTATGTCTGAAAAGAATAACTATCGTATCCAGTTCCGAAATCAGCGATCCAATCTTTGCTGACATTCACATTTGCTCGGTGAAACGTACGGTCTCCGCCACCCGGTGAGCTGAAGTACGAGTAACTCGCATAAGCTCCGGCGTAATTGTCATCGAAGGTGATCAGCGGCGAAACACTTGCCTGGTAAAAGTACAAGCCCGTGACACTTGACCAAGTCTCAAGTGCGGTTGTCACCAAATGCCGAGCATTGGGCGCAACGCCATCCAAATTGTAGGAAATGTTAGAAACTGCCCATTTGGTTGCGGGTTGGCCTGATTCATAGATGAGGTAATTTGCGATCTGATCGTTTGTATAGACAGCCACTGTCGTTCCGTTTCTTCTGCTACTTGGCCCCAAAAGAGACTTACAATTCTTGCTCGTTCAAACCATCGCCGCGGTTCAACGATGCCGTGGATCGTTGAATCGACGCGGGTACTCACTTGTTAACAGAATAATCACACTTGCAAACGGCGGCAAAAAGCCCGCGAAATTTGTCTATAATTTGGCAAATGGGTTGATAGCGACAATTTTTGGTTTGTTGGAAATATATTGTATGCTCTGCTGCCCCTTATTCGCAACAGGTATAGACAAAACGATGTTTCAGAGGCCATTTAGATGGGCCCTTGCCCTCGGGGGCAGCACACGTGACGGGGTGTGAACTTCACCTATTTCTAAGTGAGTTTCAGGTTTCGACCGATGAATCAGGCCGGTGGTTTGCGCTCGGCAAGCCTAAAGCGACACAAGCCGGAAAAACAGAGCGCGCCAATGCTCAATCAGCTTCATGATGCCGACGGCAGGGCAAAAGGGGTTGACTATTGCCACAGCAAGCCGGAAAAGACGGCCCGAATTGAGCAATGGTTTGAGTATCAGATTTGATAGGTGGGATTGCTCTGAGTTGACCGTTCAGACGCGTCCGCGGAGTTAATAAATGCATCCAAACCCCTACTTAGATGAACTGATCCAAAAAGAAGGCGTTCCCAAACCGGACATTGAGGTTCCGCTGTGCGAACAATACGGTCAACTGGCTGAGGATGTGATTGTAGACTCACTACTTTCTGCTTGGGCGGTCCGAGCCGATGCAGATCTGAAATCGCTGAAATACCTTGAGATCGGTGGAAATCACCCCTTCGCGACAAGCGCCACGTTTTTGTTGAATCGCCGGTATGGGATGACCGGTGTCATTGTTGAAGCCAATGATGAGCTTATCGAAACGCTTCGAAACGCAAGACCAAACGATACAGTAGTTCACTGTGCCGTCACTCCGGATAACGTGGAAACGATTGATTTCTTTGTCTCAAATCAATCGGAATTGAGCTCTCTGCATCGGCGTTTTGTTGAAGAGTGGCGGGGCGGCGAAGTCGGTATTGCCGATGTTCGCACTGTCCCCGCAATGCGCGTCGACAGGCTTATTGAACAGAACTTTGAGGACGAACCACCGGTATTTCTGGCAATAGACATCGAAGGTATGGACCTGCAGGTCTTGCAGGACCTGGATTGGAGCAGGTGCCGCCCTGTTGTAGTACAAGTCGAACCTTCGGACCATTTTGTAGCGGGCAACTCTGACGCCATCATCAAATTCATGACGGATCAAGGGTATATCCTTTCGGCCCGAACCGATATCAATTTAATTTTCCAAGATAATTTCGCAATTATCGCACCTAAGAAAGAGCGTAAAATGAAACCTGCGACAGGCCCGACTTCACGCTATGATAACAATTGTTCGGTCGGTATCGTGACCCGAACGAAGGATCGCGCGGTTTTGCTGCGGCGGGCGCTTGAAAGCGTATCCAATCAAACGTATCCGCATTGGCAATTGGTTGTTGTAAACGACGGCGGTGCGCCTGAGCCGGTGAACGAGCTTGTTTCTTCCATTTTCGGTGAAGACAGCAGAGTGAAGGTCTTGCACCATGAGACCTCCAAAGGGATGGAAGCGGCGAGCAACGCGGGTCTTGTGCAATTGAGTACTGATCTTGCCGTAATTCACGACGACGACGACAGCTGGGCCCCGGATATGCTGGCGGTGACCACAGGTATTCTCAGGCAGCAGAACACGGTGATGCCGACGATCAGGGGAATTGCAACGCGTATCAATTGGGTTCGTGAGACAGTTGTCGGAAACAACGTCAGGATTGAGGATA
This sequence comes from Ruegeria sp. BF12, assembly GCF_056538705.1. NCBI lineage: Bacteria > Pseudomonadati > Pseudomonadota > Alphaproteobacteria > Rhodobacterales > Roseobacteraceae > Ruegeria > Ruegeria sp. BF12. The sequence continues at coordinate 5,927 of NZ_JBQFTP010000011.1, forward strand.
TCAAACCATGGCAACGTGGTGATAAGGACGAACTGCAGGAAGGCTTGATTGATTTGTCCCGAATGCTGGTCAAAAACCAGTTCCCGCCGATCGGGTTCGTTTTTGATCTTGAGGTGTGCAGAGAATTGGGAATGTTCGATGAGACTTTGCCAGTTCTAGGCGACTGGGATTTCCATCAGCGCTTCTGCATGGCCTATGACGTCTGGGTCCACCCCGAAGCACTGGCCTTTTATCATCACCGGCAAAACGCCACAGGAGCGTTGGGAAATACCGTTATTGCCGGGCGGTCCAAACACCTCATGTATAACACTCTGCTTCGCAATCGCTGGCTTCGCGCCGCAACGCAGGGGCAAGGCGTAAACTCGCAACTATCTGTACTTTTGCGTGAACAGGGGCTCGAATTTGACAAGATGGAGATGCGGCCGGCTTATGCACCGGATTCCAACCCTCCGAATCGAACACCTGGCGTGACGAAGAAGAAGAAAACCGGGCTTGCAAAAGTCCTCTCTGATTTGAACTATCGACGCAAAGCGCTGAGGTACAAACAGTGACGATTTCGGGCCTGGAACAAGGGTTTCTTTCGAAATCCAGTGTCGTTACATTTGATATTTTCGATACATTGTTGCACCGGCTTACCAAAGCCCCAGTTGATGTCTTCGAAATGGTGAGAATGCGCGCGTTCGAAGATGAGCGTAGCCTTTACTACCATGACCTGCTGGATAGCTTTGCGAAGTCGCGCTGGGAGGCCGAGCGCGACGCACGAGATGCCCGCTTCCGGCAGCACGGCGGCGAAGGTGAGATTACACTCGACGAGATTTATGCGCAGTGGGCGCAGGACAACGATGCGCCGCAAGAAGTGGCTGATTGGCTAAAGTCGTTGGAGCTTGATAGCGAGCAGCGCGTTTTCTACGCTTCCCAAGAAGGGCTGAAACTGTATTCCCAGGCTCTATCTGAAGGGAAGAAAATTGCTTTCCTGAGCGACATGTACCTTCCGTCAGAATGGCTGACAGATCGACTTTTGGAACTTGGGTATACACAAGCCAAATCGCACCCAACTTACGTTTCCGGTGAGGTGCGTGTTTCTAAAGGCTCAGGGGCGCTTTACAATCATGTCGCTGAAGCGGAAGGGTGGGCACTGGACTCAAGCTGGGTACATATCGGTGATAATCGTCATGCAGATGTAAAACAGGCGCGCGCGGCAGGAATAAACGGTCACCACGCAACCTGGGCGAAGGTTGATAACGTACCTACCGAACGGTGCAGCATATTCGCAGGTGACTTTATTTACTCACTTGTTGAAGGGCTTTCTTTACCCCAGGCCGCTCAACGCTTACCTGAGGACCCACTGGAACGTATCGGTTATCAGGTTTGGGGTCCTATGCTTTTTGGCTACGTTTGCTGGCTGATGACTCAATTTAAGGAAAAGGAAATCGACCGCGCGTTGTTCGTTGCACGAGACGGTTGGTTGATGAAGCATCTCTACGAGCTGTGCAGAGATGTTTCGCCGATGCCGGGTGTTGAGACCGAATACTTTTATATGTCACGCAAAACTGGTTACAAAACCGGCGCACGCGATTGGGATCCAGAGCGGGCTTGGAATTACATCGGTGGAAAGACGGATCAAAACGCCGAACGTGCCTTTCTTGCCGCGAATTTGAGCCCCCAAGATTATCAGGAAATGCTTAATGAAAAGGGCATTTCTGATTTCAAAGAACCACTGAACCCATCGCAACGCGAAAGTGTGTTCGGGCTTTTGAACGAGGTTCACTTCGATGTTTTGAAAAAATCGGTGGAGATGCGCACCCGATTCGGCGCTTACTATGACCGAGCGCTCGAAGGTAGCGAGCGTTTGGCTTTGGTAGATATTGGTTGGGTGGGCAATCTCCAAAGATGTTTCAGTCATTCTTTGTCTGATCCAACTGCTTACCAGCGGGTTGAAGGGTTTTATGTGAGCCTGCATAGGGACTTCGTGCACCCCAACCAGAATCTGGGCTTGCCCATGCAGGGTTGGTTGAATGCGTCGGATCGATATGAAGAATTTAACACAGCGCTACTGACGGGTGGTGTTGAGTTGATGGAATTCGTGCTGACTGCGGATCACGGCTCGACCATCGATCTGGCACAGGAAGGCGACCAGATCAATCCGGTGCTTGAGACGCAGGGTGAACAGGAACGAGAGCACCAGCGTTTGGCTGCAAAGGCTCAAGCTGGCGTAATTAAGTTTGTTGAAGACTACCGTTTCCTGCTCGAAATTTTTTCACCCGCTACGATCTCGTCGCCGATATGGGCAGAGTTTTTCTTGCAGATGGCCATGCATCCAACGAACCATGAAGTTGAGCAGCTCGCGGATATTACTCATTCCGACTCTCCAGGTGGCAACATGGACAGGATCGTACTTGCACCAAAGCTTCCTGCAGGTGTGATCAAAAGCAAGAGAGATAGAATGCGTGCAAGAGATCAGGCTTATTGGAAAGCTGCGTTTGACCTGAGAAACCCCTGATTGGGGTTACGCAGTTGTTCTCTGGTATCGAGCAAGTTGGCGCATAACTCTGTCTCTAACCTAATCCTCTGCGGCATGTATTCCGACTACCGATCTCGCCGACGCCAGTGTGACGCCATGAAGTCAAATATGGTGAACGCAATAATTAATATTGACCTGTATAAGAGCGGCGATCCGCGTGGAAAACGAACACTTTTATTAATTTGAAAGGCTTCCATGAGTGTTCGCTCGTCATTCCTCTGAGGCTTGGCGCGAGCTAAGCTGAGACGTATCTGAAATGGCACGAGTTGTTTCAGGGTTTGTTGGGGCGAGCCAACTATGAATGATCTAGGTATTCGACTTCTTCAACGCACGATATGCGCCAAAGATATTCTCTCAATAGTAGTTGCAGTACGGCGGCGACACCCGTGCCAGGAAAAGAAGACTGGCGAATTCGCCGGAAAACTTATTGTCTGGCTTTCTGAATCTAACTGTGGCTTGTGACTTTCAATCAAATGGACAAATACACGCGCACCTGAGTTTAACGGAGACGTGCAATGAAGATCCTTGTCACAGGCGGTTCCGGTTTCATCGGATCAGCGGTTGTGCGGCTTGCTGTTAAACGAGGCCATTCGGTGGTCAATTTAGATGCGCTAACCTATTCGGCCTCTCAGGAAAACGTCGCATCGGTTGCGACTGATCCGCTTTACTCGTTCGAACATGCAGATATCCGAGAGCGAGAAATTCTGAACCAAATATTTGCAGCCCATCAACCCGAAGTCGTGATGCATTTGGCCGCCGAGTCTCATGTAGACCGGTCCATAGATGGTCCCGGCGACTTCATCGAGACCAATATTACCGGAACATACAACATGTTGGAGGCGTCACGCAGCTATTGGTACGCCAAGGGCAGTCCCGAGACCTTCCGTTTTCACCACATATCAACGGACGAAGTGTTTGGCTCTCTGCCTGCCGACCCTTTGGTACAGTTCACCGAGGACACAGCTTATGATCCGCGCAGCCCCTACTCGGCGTCCAAAGCAAGTTCGGACCATCTGGTGCGGGCGTGGCACGAGACGTTTGGCTTGCCCATCGTGCTCACCAATTGCTCAAACAACTACGGTCCCTATCAATTCCCCGAAAAACTTATCCCGTTGGTTGTATTAAAAGCGTTGGCCAGCGAACCTCTGCCGGTTTATGGGGATGGCTCAAACATCCGCGATTGGCTCTATGTGGAGGATCATGCCGACGCGCTCCTTTTAGTCATCGAAAAGGGCCAAACCGGGCGCAGCTATAACATCGGTGGTGAGAACGAGCGAAGTAATTTATCTCTTGTTCAATCCATTTGCAAAATCCTTGACCGGCTGCGTCCCCGCAGCGAAGGTGACTATGCTGATCTCATAACCTTTGTCGCGGATCGTCCTGGGCACGATGCCCGTTATTCGATTGATCCGACACGCATTCGCAATGAGCTTTCCTGGCGCCCCTCGGTATCCATCGACGAAGGGTTGGAGCGCACCGTCCAGTGGTATCTCGAAAACGAAAGCTGGTGGCGCCCGTTGCTGTCGCGTGATGGTGTTGGTGTACGTCAGGGCACCGCAGGAGAGTGTCAGGAATGATAACTCCAACCTTTTGTTACTCAGATCAATTCGCAACGGATGCAATACAATTTTTGATTGCCTGTGCGCTTGAACGCGACCAGGCGAACGACTTCGGCGCTGCACCTTGCAGCGCGAAGAGCGGGTCAAACGACCAACGAAATCACCTTGGGCTATTTTAGCGCTTCACGTTCCGCAATACGACTGGAACAGACTCTGATTAAAAAATTGAACGAAATGGATAAGCACAAATGACGCAAAGAAAAGGTATTGTCCTCGCCGGTGGTTCTGGCACTCGGCTTTATCCAATTACAATGGGCGTCTCAAAACAGCTACTGCCGTTGTACGACAAGCCGATGATCTACTACCCGCTGTCTGTGTTAATGCTGGCGGAGATCCGGGAAATTGCCATCATCACAACGCCCGAAGATCAACCACTGTTTAAGCGACTGTTGGGGGATGGAAGTCAATGGGGTTTGTCCTTCACGTGGCTCGTACAGCCGTCTCCTGACGGCCTCGCACAAGCGTACGTCCTCGCCGAAGATTTCCTTGCCGGCAGCCCGTCTGCCTTGGTCTTAGGGGATAATATTTTTTTCGGGCAAGGGCTCACCGATATGTTGCGCACCGCGTCGCAAAAAAATTTCGGCGGTACGGTTTTCGGATATCAGGTCGCAGACCCCGAGCGCTATGGCGTTGTCGATTTCGATGCGGAAGGGCGCGTGACACAAATCATCGAAAAACCAAAGGTACCACCGTCGAACCACGTTGTTACAGGGCTTTACTTTCTAGACGGGAGAGCACCGGAGCTAGCTGCGCAAGTTAAACCATCCTGCCGTGGCGAACTTGAGATCACATCGCTTCTGTCAATGTATTTAAGCGAGGGTACGCTGTCTGTCGAACGCATGGGACGTGGATTTGCCTGGCTCGACACAGGTACGCATACAAGCCTGCTGGATGCCGGGAACTTTGTACGCACACTCACAGAACGACAGGGCCAACAGGTCGGATGCCTAGAAGAAATCGCCTTCTACGAAAAGTGGATCGACCGGGACCAACTTTTAGAGCGCGCCAGAGTGTTCGAAAAAAATGAGTATGGTCGATATCTGAAAAGGCTTGTCGGTGACTCGTGATGTACAACACACTGAGGAAACTGCACATTTTCTGAGTACTTCGGACTTTGTTTTTTGCCCGGTCCGAAACGCGCAACATCGCTAATCTGCCTACCAAAATACCGAGACTATGAGGCTAGGCAGACGTGGACAGCTCGCCACCCGCTACGACAAGACAGCCGAGAGCTTCCTTGGCTTCGTCGACATCACATCAATCCGCCCATGGCTACGCCATTTGCCAAAACAACCTAATCAGTGGAGTTTTTGTAAGTTGCGAAAAACCTCTGACTGTTCAAGTGAAACCGCGCGACGATCACCCAAGTCAATCAGCCCGTCTAACACTTGTAGTAATCTGTGCTTGTTGTTTTGAGCCAACGGCTCTGCTGCTTCAGCATAATATTGAACTCGGGCAGAAATCTGCGCCAAGATACCAGTCCCAGCCCATAGCTCGGGACGTTTGGCGACAACCTTGAGTGAGATGAGGATATCATCACAAAATGCGTCGATTGGTTGGGAAGCTCCAGCCCGAGAGCACAATTTGAGGTATTGCTCCATTACAAATGGAACCCATCCAGCTTTGGCCATAAACTTCGAAACTCCTTCTGAAAGGCGATGGAGATCTTCCCAATCACCATTGGCAAAGCGGGCGCTTTCGGAGGCTTTCTCTACGGAAACCAACAATAGATCTTTGATGATGTACGGGACATAGTGTCCATAAATATGACCGTCCCTGTATCCCGTCCGATGGAACTCTCTGCGAGATGCCAACCAACCGAGGAATATTCGATGTATCTCGACAGCATCGTTAGTCAGTGTCGGGTTGTCCAATATCTGACGACAGCAGTGTCCACTAATAATTTCCGCAAGGACAGCGTCTCCAGAATCGTGCTCCTTAAAATCGAAGGGTTTCACAAAGTCCTTGTACCACTCATCTGGGGTGAAATGCGGAGCAATACGCGCAATCAGGCTGCCCAGAACTTTAGGAAACTCCCCATAATGTGACGTGCGACGCCGACGATCACTTTTTTCCATCCACGAGGGGTTAAGGCTGTCTTTCATCCAAGTCACAAGCTGTCGCACATACGACTTGACCAATGGACACAACATTTCGTCTTGCATCCATATTTCAATCGGAAATCTCCTGAACACTCTTTGCCCCAAACCCCAATCAAATCGAACGTTGGGTTGTCTCCAGTGCTCAATCTTTTTGGTTGCACCAAAAGATCGGTCTTCATCGATTGCAAAGACCCAAGCTGGCGGAACCTTTTTCAACTGCGCATCGCGGGTTCCTCTTAGCACCTCTCGACTTTGTCTTAGCGCATCATCGCGGGCAGCTACATTTGCATTAGCCTCGGCTTCGTCTATGCGAAAGCGAGCCGACCCCGGCAAGCAGGCCAAATTGCTTGCCAAAATGCATCCTGCCCAAGCGGCCTTCGGATACGCCTTTGCCGCATTAAAGAGCGCAAGAAATGCCATTTCAGAAATGTCTTCGGCGTCCATGCAGGCAAGATGTAAGAGACGCTCTGCTGCCAGCTGGACTTCTGGGATACTTTCTTTCCTCAGGACGTCTCCCAGCGCCGCGATCAAGTAATGCCTGGGATCCATTTGATTTTTGCTATGAAACCGTTCCGACTCATTGGGAGCAATGTCATCAATTTCATCCAGCAGATCCCAAGCCCACCTAACGTGTTCGTCCACGTCCGATTCTCGTTGAATCAATGACGCAGCTGCTGCCAATGAGGCTTGATGAATACCTTCTCCTGCGCGATCCAGTCTCTCGAAGGAGTCCTTGCGGATGCGCTCTTTTGCGAACGAAATGACATCCTCCATGGCAAAGTCAACCGAGGGTGTATCGCCACACAAATGCGCTTTGGCCCATAGGAAAACGTTGTACTCGCCAAGCCTTGCCTGGGCTTCTTTTTGCTCTTCTTTTTCCTTTTCGGTCGATGGTTGAGGCGGAACATAGGCGATCGCGGCTTTACCGTCCGCCTCGGGTTCAGAGACGATTTGGTAGCTGCTGGTTTCGGCCATACGCGCCCATTCGCTCGCCCGGCGCCGGACTTCCATCATGCAATTTTGATCATCGAGTTCTTCTTCGAAATGGATCGGCAGGTGACTGTCGAAATTCGTTAACTTTGACTTGAATGCCTCCCGTAACACTTCTTCTGGTGTAAACAGCGCAGCCGGCGCGACGTTCCGCAGTGTCATTGACTTGTGCGCGCGATCATCAATGTACTTCAATTCGTCTCGTTCTCGCTCGGAAAGACCGTGTAGCGGATCAATACCCAACAAATTTAGGTTCCGGCCAAACTCTTGCGCCTGGCGATAAATGTCCATGTCCCAAACACGGAAGTTGGCCACTATCGGAAGGCTAACTTCAGAAACATGTGTTGCTTCGATTACAATGGAAGCTGCAACACCGATTGCCGCCACGCACTCGTTCCCAGAAAGAACCAGCCTAAGTATTTCGTCGATGTCATCACCTGCATCCAGTCTTTGGTGAGCCCAATACGAAAGCGCTAAAAATGCGCTTTCTAAAGGCTGCGGCGCAAGCGAACCGCGCGACCAGATATAAACAGACTGGTCCCCCCAAAACTCTTGCTGCCCCCAAGGGAATTCGAGGCTGAGCGATATCGGAGTTCCTTCAGTTACTCCCGGAAGAGATTTGTGTTGCCTCCATCCTTCAACTGCTCGGTTGCTAATCTATGCGCGCGTTGCCCATCTCGCTTGGCAAGCAAGCCCGGTACAAATGCGTCTAAACACCCAGCTCAATTCGACCGCGTTTGACTCGAGAATTGAACATCCTGGCAATGAGGTTAGAGGGTAAAGATAGACACCCGCAGAACAGAAAAATCACCTTACTATGCGTGGCATGCACAGAGCCAATTTTGAACGACTTGGTGGGGATCTGCATCGGTCTACGGTAGTAGTAGAGCACGTGGTTGCTCAAAGGGTTTTCTTCCACAACCAATTGTGATAAAAGGGAAATAATGGTGACCCCGGTAGGATTCGAACCTACAACCTGCCCCTTAGGAGGGGGCTGCTCTATCCAGTTGAGCCACGGGGCCACATTCTCACAAAAACAGTTCGGAAGACTGTTCGCAACCATTCAGTAGTTTAACGGCCCCTTGATTTCAAAGACAAATTCACCCCTTGACCATTCGCTTAGGAGGGGGCTGCTCTATCCAGTTGAGCCACGGGGGCGCGCAACGCCCTCTGTAACCGGGTTTTTCGGGGTTGTCATGGCCTTTGCACAATGGTTGTAAATCTTCCTCTGTTCACGCTACCATCGGGCAAAACAACTTCGCAGGTACCCCAGTGACAACAGATACCAAACGCCCGCTTACCCTTCGTGATGTCTCGGAAGCGTCCGGAGTGTCAGAAATGACGGTCAGTCGGGTCCTGCGAAACAGAGGCGATGTTTCGGACGCCACGCGAACCCGTGTTCTGGCAGCTGCGAAAGAGCTGGGGTACGTGCCCAACAAGATCGCAGGCGCGCTTGCTTCCAGCCGGGTCAATCTCGTGGCGGTGATCATCCCATCGCTGTCTAACATGGTGTTCCCCGAGGTGCTGACCGGCATCAATCAGGTGCTGGAAGACACCGAACTGCAGCCCGTTGTCGGGGTCACCGACTACATGCCGGAAAAAGAGGAAAAGGTGCTGTACGAGATGCTCTCGTGGCGGCCGTCCGGTGTAATCATCGCGGGTTTGGAACATACCGAGGCGGCACGGGCGATGCTGGATTCGGCCGGTATTCCGGTGGTCGAGGTCATGGATACAGACGGCAAACCCGTGGATGCGATGGTAGGGATCTCTCATCGTCGCGCAGGGCGAGAAATGGCACAGGCGATCCTGAAGGCTGGCTATCAACATATCGGGTTCATGGGCACCAAGATGCCGCTGGACCACCGCGCGCGCAAACGGTTCGAAGGCTTTACCGAAGTTCTGGGCAAACACGGCGTCGAGATCGAAGATCGCGAGTTCTATTCGGGCGGGTCGGCCTTGGCCAAGGGGCGCGAGATGACCCAGGCCATGCTGGAGCGGTCTCCGGATCTGGATTTCCTGTATTACTCTAACGACATGATCGGTGCCGGTGGGCTTTTGTACCTGCTGGATCAGGGGATTGATGTACCAGGGCAGATCGGCCTGGCCGGGTTCAACAACGTCGAACTTTTGCAGGGCCTGCCACGCAAGCTGGCCACCATGGACGCCTGCCGGTTGGAAATCGGCCGGAAGGCGGCGGAAATCATCGCGGCGCAATTGGCCGATCCCAATGCCGAGATCGAAACACGCGTAACCCTGACCCCAAAGATCAGTTATGGCGACACGCTGAAACGGCGCTGACCACATGGCCATGCAACGGCTGGACAACCGGACAGCCCGCGCGCTGTTCATGGATCGCCATGCATTGGCTGAACCGCCGTCAGGTGGCTCCAAAGGTTCGGACCTGCTGGAATTGATCCACCGGCTCGGCTTTGTGCAACTGGACAGCATCAACACGGTTGCGCGCGCGCATGACATGATCCTGTTTTCGCGGAGGCCATCCTACCGCGCGGGCAATCTCAAACGTCTGTACGAACGCGACAGGGCTTTGTTCGAACACTGGACCCATGACGCGGCTGTCATTCCTATGGAGTTTTATCCCCATTGGCACCTGCGCTTTCAGCGCGACGCCGATTTGCTGAAATCCCGATGGAAGAACTGGCGCCGGGACGGGTTCGAACAGCAGTTTGCCACTGTCCTGCAGCACATCCGCGACCATGGCCCCGTGTCCTCATCCGATGTTGGCAAGGATGAGAAAAAGGGCTCGGGCGGTTGGTGGGACTGGCACCCGTCAAAAACCGCGCTTGAGTATCTGTGGCGCTCAGGCGCGCTAACGGTCATAGGGCGGCAGGGGTTTCAAAAGCGCTATGACCTGACGGAACGGGTGATCGAAACGCATCTTTGCCCTGGGAACGCCCCCTGCGACGCCAAGGAAACAGTGAACTGGCTTTGCAATGCGGCACTGGATCGGTTGGGGTTCGCGACCTCGGGCGAATTGGCCGCGTTCTGGGATACCGTTTCCGTGTCCGAAGCGAAATCCTGGTGTGAACAGGGTCTAATCAAGGGTGTTTTGGAAGAGGTCGAGATTACGTGTGCGGACGGGAATGTGCGCAAAGTGATCGCTCGCCCGTCTGTTTCGGAAATGGCCGCGACCGTGCCGCGCCCGTCAGGCCGCATCCGTGTCCTCAGCCCCTTTGATCCCATGCTACGGGATCGCAATCGCGCCGAGCGACTGTTCGGGTTCCACTACCGGATTGAGGTATTCGTGCCGGCGGCAAAGCGAACTTACGGGTATTACGTCTTCCCACTGCTGGAAGGTGACCGGATGATCGGCCGTATAGACATGAAGGCGCAACGGGATCGCGGTGTGCTTCAGGTCAATGCACTGTGGCCGGAACGATCCGTGCGCTGGTCCGATGCACGGACCAACAGGTTGCAATCAGAACTCGACCGCGTCCGCCGATTTACCGGACTCGACAGCGTGGTATTCGCGGCAGATTGGCTAAAAGCCCCCAAGTAGGGTCTTTTTCACCGCGTCAATGTCAGGCCGATCGGCCGCAACCCGTCAATGCCGCCTTCCAAAACGTCGCCTGCCTGGACCGGGCCAACCCCTGCCGGGGTGCCAGTCAGGATCAGGTCACCCGGCCGCAAGTGGTAGAAACCGGACAAGTGGCAGATGATCTCGTCAATTTTCCAGATCATCTCTTCCAGCGTCGCGTCCTGCCGGATCTCGCCGTTCACGCTCAGGTGAATTCGTTTGTTGGCGTCCGGGGCCCAGTCCGCAGCGCGGGTCAAGGGCGCGAACACGGCTCCGTTTTCAAGATCCTTGCCCAAATCCCATGGACGTTGCTTGTTCCGCTCGCGGATTTGCAGGTCGCGGCGGGTCATGTCCAAGGCGCACCCATAGGCGTAAACAGCACTCAGCGCCTCGGCACTGCCTGCACGGAATACCGATTTGCCGATCGCAACCGCCAACTCCATCTCATAGTGAAAATTCTCTGTGCCCGGTGGATATGGCACTGTCGCACCGGACAAAACCGCGTTCGCAGCAGATTTCGTGAAGTAAAAAGGCGCTTCCCGGTCGACTTCATTCCCCATTTCCGCCGCATGAGCCGCATAATTGCGTCCGACACAGAAAATTCGACCTACGGGATATGTTGACGAAACACCCTCTACCGGAATTGCGACCGGTTCGGGTAAGGAAAACAGATTGTCCGGCATCAATGCCCCCTAAACTGCAACACGCACGTCGTTTCTAAGTCGGCATGATCACTTGGACAAGCCGCGCGGGAACGCACCCTTTATCACCATTGCGGGAACGGGCAGCTTTCAGCGCGTGTTCACAATTGGGTTTTTTGCCTTGGCAAGCACCCGACACGGGCTATGTGACCAGACAAAGAAAGTCATGCGAATCCGGAGACATATAGCCGGAGACCTAGCGTTGACCTCAAGACACCCGCCGCAGCTGAAGCCACTCACCCGCTGTTGGGTGCGACTGTATCAGAGAACGACGGCCAAAGATCATCACCCCCAACACGGTCTTTGTGTCCGGATGTCCGCCTAATTTCAGGTCGGCTGTTTCTCTGAAACGTGAGCTGGATGGGAAAGGGTAACCCGGAACATCTGGCCGCGGGGCCAGACAGAAAGTCCAGTCAAAGTCTGGCCACCCCGTCGGAGGATACCCCCTATCTCTCCGGCGGGGGCTGTGCCCGCATCCTGCAGCACACGCGATCAGGTCTTCAGATCATGCAAATCATTCAGCAGATCCAACAGGGCTTCGTGCCGGTCGGGTCCCAACTGGGCCTTGATCTCTTCGGCCAGGTGCAGCGTCACCTGCATGTTGTCCTGTATGATCTTTTCACCTTTCGCGGTGATGTCGACAATCTGGCGACGCTTGTCATCGGAATGAGCTTTGCGCCGGATCAAACCCTTGGCTTCCAGTTTTTGCAGGATTCGCGTCAGACTGGGCAGCAAAAGGCACGCACGATCCGCGATACGCGTTGGCTCCTGCGGGCCTTCCTCTTTCAGAACGCGCAAAACGCGCCATTGTTGTTCCGTTACACCCGCATCAGCCAGCATATTCCGAATAGGTCCCATGACCCTTTCGCGCGCCCGCAGCAGTGCAATCGGCAATGAGCGAGACGTTTTAGGTAAGTCGCTGGTCATACGGAATCTTTGCCGAATTCGGGCGTTACTGCAACTGACCAGTCAAATTCGTACGTTATTATCTGAATTTCGTTTATTAGAGACTTAATGAATGGCGCTAACCCGCGTCAAAGCGGTATCAAATTTAGTAAACATAGCAATTAATATTGACCTTTGGCGCTGAATGCCCATGACTGTCGACATAAAGAAACTCAGCTCGGGGCGGCCTCGGGTTTGATGGAAATCTGAGGATTAGCATGAAGTGGGATGAGTTTTCGGACTGGGGCAAGAAAATCGCCGAGTGGACACAGGATTATCACATGACGGTCGGTGACAAACCTGTACGCGCCCGAACCGAACCGGGGGACATTCTCAACGCGCTGCCCGCACATCCGCCGGAGCACGCGCAGCCGATGGAGGACGTCTTCCGCGATTTCGAGGACATCGTGATGCCGGGGATCACCCATTGGCAGCATCCTCGGTTCTTTGCCTATTTCAACTCGAACGCCTCGGCCCCATCGGTCCTGGCCGAGTTCCTGGCTAGCGCCATCGCCCCGCAATGCATGTTGTGGCAGACCTCGCCGGCCGCGACCGAGATGGAAACGCGGATGATGGACTGGCTGCGTCAGGCGCTGGACCTGCCGGAAGGCTTTGCGGGTGTCATTCAGGATTCCGCCTCCTCAGCGACACTGGCCGCAGTGTTGACGATGCGAGAGAAAGCCCTGAACTGGCAAGGGAACCAACAAGGATTGTTCGGGCGGAAACCACTGCGCGTTTATTGTTCGGCCGAAGTGCACACATCCGTTGATCGCGCCATATGGGTTGCCGGGATCGGGCAGGACAATCTGGTGCGTATTCCGATCAAAGGGGATTGGCGGGGGATGGACCCCGAAGCGCTGGAAGCGGCAATTCAGTCCGATTTAGACACTGGTTTGCATCCTGCTGGCGTCATTCTCTGCGTCGGCGGCACGGGCACGGGGGCGACCGATCCGGTCGATGAATGTCTGAAGATCGCGCAGAAATATGGGCTTTATTCCCATGTGGACGCGGCCTGGGCGGGGTCGGCCATGATCTGCCCCGAATATCGCCGCTATTGGCCCGGTGTGGATCAGGCCGACAGCATCGTCTTCAACCCGCACAAATGGCTGGGCATTCAGTTCGACTGCTGCGCGCATTTCCTGAAAGACCCCGACGATCTGGTGCAGACGCTGGCCATCAGCCCGGAATACCTGAAGACCCACGGTAAGGATGGGATCATCAACTACTCGGAGTGGTCGGTGCCATTGGGCCGCCGGTTCCGTGCGCTGAAACTGTGGTTCGTGATGCGCGCCTATGGGCTGGAAGGGCTGCGCGACCGTCTGCGCAACCACGTCAATTGGTCCGTTGCACTTCATGACCGGCTGGCGGCTGAACCGGACTTCGAAATCGTGACCCAACCGATGTGGTCACTGTGGACATTCCGGTATGCTCCGTCGGGTCATGCTGATCTGGACGATCTGAACTTGCGGCTGGTGAATGCTATCAACGATGATGGCCGCATTTATCTGACACAAACCCGGGTTGATGGCGATCTGGTGATCCGGTTCCAGGCCGGTCAGTTCGAGACGACCGAAGACGATGTTAGAATGGCCTTTGACGTGATTACCGAAATCGCCCGCTCGCTGACGTAAACAGGAGGTTCCGCGATGCCCGCCCCCATGAACCGCTTCAAACACGCCCTCAGAAACGGAGAGCGACAAATCGGCTGCTGGATGAGCTTTGCCGAAACCGTCACCGCCGAGATCATGGGCACCGCCGGCTTCGACTGGCTGGTCATTGATGGTGAACATGCACCAAACGACATCCGCTCGATCCGCGACCAGCTGATCGCGCTGACGGCCAGCGCCTCGCACCCGGTGGTGCGGGTGCCGGTGGGCGATACCGCGCTGATCAAAATGGTACTGGATGCCGGAGCACAGACGATCCTGGTGCCGATGGTCGAAAGCGCCGAACAGACGCGTGAACTGGTGAAGGCGTGCCAGTATCCGCCGCAAGGCGTTCGCGGTGTCGGAGCTGGTGCCGCCCGGGCGACGATGTACGGGTCGGTCACCGAGTATATTCAATCCGCCGACGATCAAATCTGCTTGCTGGTTCAGGTGGAGAATCGCGCCGGGATGGCGGCGCTGGATGACATTCTGCAGGTCGAGGGAATTGACGGGGTCTTTATCGGCCCGGCAGACCTGTCGACAGATATGGGCCACCAGGGCAACAGCGCCGCGCCTGAAGTGCGCGCCGTCATTGCCGATGCGATGACACGGATCAGCGCGGCCGGCAAAGCTCCCGGCATTCTTGGCACCAACGCAGAAGCAACCCAAGCCTATCTCGAGATGGGCGCGCAGTTTCTGGCGGTCGGCATTGACGTGATGCTGCTCGCGCAGGTGTCGCGAGCCTTGGCGGCAGAATGGAAGGCGAAGTGAGACGTTAAGCCTGCATGGCGGCAGCAGCCTGCGCATAGCCGCCCGAGGCCCCGTCCACGAAGTGGACATGGTCATCGCGCGTGGCCGAGGGGACGAAGCAGGTCATCATCGCTTCGTCCTGCGCGTGCAGCCCATAGCGGATCTTTCCACGACCCCGGGCTAGTTCCAGCATCGTCTGGATCTGTGTCAGCGTGGCCGGATCACAGTCCAGCGTCATTTTCAGCCCGTCGTCGAACTTGCGGAAATCGGCATTGCGGCTGACCATGCGCTTGTAGTGTTCGGGTTCGAAATTGCCCAACCGTTTCCCCGATTTGAACAACAAGGCAATCAACAGGTTTTGTCCCAGCAACTTGACCCGCTGCATAAGCAGGTTGCGACCGGCTCGCGCAACGCGGGCGTCCAGCCCGACATCGGGGGGCGGCCATTTGATCGGCGGGCCGTTTTCCGGAACCGGATGTCCCGAACGCTCCAAACCCTCCGAGGCGGACAGAACGGATCGGGCGAGATCGGCAAAATCACTCTCAGTCGCCCTTGCAGTGGGTTGCACGACGACCGACACGATCTGGCCGTTGCGCGCCCTGCTGTTGGACCAGCGGCAAGACAGCCCGGTCAGGTTCGGCTGCGCGCCGGGCTCGGCAACTGGGACGGTGAATTCTCCGGCTTTCATCTGCGCTTCGGCCCAAGCCAGACCCCCACCCGAGAACATGGCGTAGTCTACACCGTCGGATGGCGCGTAGCGTGCAACCCGTAGGTCCTTGCCTGCCATACGGATATTTGAAACCGGCACCAACGCCCCGCGCAAAGATATCGAAAACTCTTCCTCTGCCCACCGTCTAACGTCGGCCAGAACGGCGCGCGCAGTATCGATCTCGCTGGCAGGTACGGCAAATCCGGCACCGTCACCGCCAAAAACATAAGGAAACTCTTTGCCCCGAAGCGCATTAATCATAGCCGAGATCACTGCTGCACCAACCATGTTCACCGTCTTGTACCGGCCCTTTGCGATTTCGCCGGTGGAGTCGACGATATCCGCAACGCCCAGCGCCCAGTCACTGGGCACCGCCGAAAACCGTTCCGGCTCCACCAGGCGGTTGAAGTCCCGCAACAGGGGAAGACTGTCATAGAACGCGGCCTGGGCGTCTTTCATTGGCACCTCGGATGTTCGGTAGGGACAAGGATAGCCCGAATGTGATCGCTGTCCGGTGAAAACAGTATAGCACACGCGCTTGTGTGTGGCACCGTGACGTGCCAAGCATTTCTGCGCAGGTTCGGGGAAGAGGCTTTTCATGAAGGCAGGTCTGGTGGTGTTGTGTCTGGGCTATGTGCTCAGCCAGTTTTTTCGCGCCTTTCTCGCAGTGCTTAGCGTCGATCTGGGGCGAGACATTGGCGCCACCCCCGAGGATCTGGCCTTTGCCTCCGGCCTCTGGTTCCTGGTCTTTGCCGCCATGCAATTGCCCGTGGGCTGGGCGCTGGACCAGGTCGGGCCGCGCCTGACGGCCGCGATTCTGCTTTTCGTTGGAGGCGCAGGCGGTGCGGCGTTGTTCGCGCTGTCCAGCACGCCGTTTCACATTGCGATCGCCATGGGGCTGATCGGCATTGGGTGCTCTCCGGTCCTGATGGCGTCTTACTACATCTTTGCGCGGGAATATCCGCCAGCACGCTTTGCGACCTTGGCCGCGGTGATGTTGGGTGTTGGCTCCGTCGGCAATCTGGTGGCCTCTTACCCAACGGCCTTGGCCGTAGAACTTCTGGGGTGGCGCGCAACGATGTGGGTGCTTGCCCTGTTTTCGGGCGCTATCGCGCTGGGCATCCTGTTCACCGTGCATGATCCCAAACGGGTTGAGACCGCACATCGTGGCTCACTTCTGGATCTGCTGAAAGAACCTGCACTATGGGCAATCCTGCCGCTGATGCTGGTCGCCTATGCGCCCTCGGCAGCCACGCGGGGCCTTTGGGCCGGGCCATACCTGAGCGACATCTTCAACCTCAGCACCACTCAGATCGGAACCGCAACCCTGATCATGGGTGCCGCGATGATTGCGGGCACCTTTGCCTATGGCCCGCTGGATCGGATGCTGGGCACCCGGAAGTGGGTGATCTTCGGCGGCAACGCGCTGGGTGCGGCTGGCTTGGTTCTGATGTGTCTCTGGATCGACAGCGCGGTCTGGCTGTCCGTGGTGCTGATGGCAGCGATCGGTTTTCTGGGCGCCAGCTTTCCGGTCATTATGGCCCATGGCCGCGCCTTCGTGCCGCCGCATCTGGTCGGGCGTGGTATGACCCTGCTGAATCTCTTTGGCATCGGCGGCGCAGGTCTGGCGCAATTTGTCACCGGCCGGATACACGCGGCCACGGTGGACATCAGTCCAACCGCGCCCTACACAGCGATATTCGGCTTTTTTGCGGTCGCGCTTGCCATCGGATGCGTGATCTATCTGTTCAGCCGAGACAGCGTCGACTGACGCTGGATCAGTCAGGAGTATCCCAGTGTCCGACCCGCGCGTCCTTGCCCCCAATCTCAAACGCAGGCTTTCGGGTGTGACGGCGACGATTGCGCGGCTTGTGCCGCTGCAGGTGCAGTGGATCGAGATCGCCGCAACAGGTCCGGGCCTGCCCGCTGACATCCCTCATATTCCGCTGGGTCGCCTGCCTTTTCTGTCACGCAAAACCCTGCGCGTCTGGCATGCGCGCCGCAATACCGAGATGCTGCTGGGCCTGTTCCTGCGCAATATCCTCCGCCTGCGCCTGAAACTGCTGTTCACCAGCGCTTCGCAACGCGCCCATAGCGGCTATACCAAGTGGCTGATCGACAAGATGGACGCCGTGGTTGCCACCTCGCGCAAAACTGCCGGGTATCTGGAGCGTGATGCGCAGGTGATCATGCACGGTATCAACCTGCAGGATTTCACGCCTCCCGAAGACAAGGCCGCTGTCCGTGCCCGGCTGGGCTTGCCTGATGGCCTGTTGCTGGGCTGCTATGGCCGTATCCGGCATCAGAAAGGCACCGACGCGTTTGTCGACGCAATGATCGACCTGTGCGGGCGGTTTGACGACGTCCATGGCATCGTCATGGGACGCGCGACCGAGAAACACACCGGCTTTCTGACCGAACTGAAAGACAGGGTCGCCAAGGCCGGCCTGGCTGACCGCATTCTGTTCATGCCCGAAGTGACCGTCGATCAGATCGCCGAGTGGTATCAGGTGCTGGACCTGTTCATCGCCCCTCAACGGTGGGAAGGCTTTGGCCTCACGCCTCTCGAGGCGATGGCTTGTGGCGTGCCGGTTGTTGCCACCGATGTAGGTGCGTTCTCCGAGATTGTCACCGACCCGTCTCTGGGCCGTGTGGTCGAACCCGGGAACATTCCCGCGCTGGCCGACGCCGCCGCCGAGATGCTGTTCGACCGCGAATCCCTGGCCCGTTCCGGCATCGCCGCACGCGCCCATGTCGAGCAGAATTTCGACATCAATGGTGAAGCAAAAACACTTGTCGCCCTCTATGAACGGCTTCTCAGCGACGCCTGACGGGCTGCATTGCGTAAAATCGGCGTCATTCCGGCAATAATACCCCGAAAACTCTTTTTTCTTCGCCGCAACGCAGCTATGAACGCGCGTCCTTAACTTTGGAGACATGAAATGGGCTATCGCGTCGTTGTCGCCGGCGCCACGGGTAACGTGGGCCGCGAAATGCTGAACATTCTGGCGGAACGCCAGTTCCCAGTCGATGAACTCGCCGTTCTGGCAAGCCGTCGTTCGCTGGGCACAGAAGTTAGCTTTGGCGACAAGACACTGACGACCCAGGACATCGACACCTTTGACTTCACCGGCTGGGACATGGCCCTGTTCGCCATTGGCTCGGACGCAACCAAGACCTATGCCCCCAAGGCGGCGGCCGCTGGCTGCGTGGTGATCGATAACTCGTCGCTGTATCGCTATGACCCCGAGATTCCGCTGATCGTGCCGGAATGTAACCCCGAGGCGATCCACGACTACAAAAACAAGAACATCATCGCCAACCCCAACTGCTCGACCGCGCAGATGGTTGTCGCGCTGAAGCCGTTGCATGACCGCGCCAAGATCAAGCGCGTTGTCGTGTCGACCTACCAGTCGGTTTCGGGTGCCGGTAAGGAAGGCATGGACGAGCTGTGGGATCAGACCAAAGCGGTCTACAACCCTACCTCGGACGTTCCGCCGAAAAAGTTCCAGAAACAGATCGCCTTCAACGTCATTCCGCAGATCGACGTCTTCATGGAAGACGGCTCGACCAAGGAAGAATGGAAGATGGTTGTCGAGACCAAGAAGATCGTCGACCCGTCAATCAAGGTCACAGCCACCTGCGTCCGCGTTCCGGTGTTCGTTGGCCATTCCGAGGCTGTGAACATCGAGTTCGAGGAATTCCTGGACGAAGACGAAGCGCGTGACATCCTGCGCGAAGCACCGGGCATCATGGTGATCGACAAGCGCGAAGCCGGTGGCTACGTCTCGCCGGTCGAATGCGCAGGCGATTTCGCCACCTTTATCAGCCGCATCCGTCAGGACTCGACGATTGAAAACGGCATCAACCTGTGGTGCGTCTCGGACAACCTGCGCAAAGGTGCCGCGCTGAACGCGGTGCAGATCGCAGAACTGCTGGGCCGTGAGGTTCTGAAGAAGGGCTAAGTCCACAGACGTAAATGAACGAGGCCCCGTCGAGTGATCGGTGGGGCTTTTTTTTATTAGGCTTTGCGGAGCAATACTGTTTTCAAATTGGCAGCGTTCAGAAGCCTGCAGGGTACTTTTGATTTAGAAGGGCAAAAAGAAATTGAGGTTAACAATCCTTCTTTTGGTCTTTTTGGCTTTGGATCATAGCCTTCCGTATCGTTGATCTAGCCGGTGAATTTGACCGGGACTTCACTTCCCACAAACTCACGCGTGTCACCGACCAAATCGGTTCAGGATGTGACAGAATTGGTCGCTCTACAGGTCAATCTTGTCAGGTATCGCCACCGCCAAATCTTAACAAATGTCGCGCCCGGCGTTGATCACCCCTGCCCTTCGACAAGTGCCTTGAGATTGGCCAACCCGCGCTCGTAATCGCCACCGACCCAGTTATCCATCATCAGGCCCATCCAACGCGACATTGGATTCATGCCAAGATCGGATTCAAATCCCCATGTTAACTGAGTCTGATTGCCCTCGGGCGTCAGATCGAAGGATGCAGAAGCCGTACCCATCGGACCGAAGTCAAGCGCCGTTTTGACTGTCTGGTCCGGCACGCTTTCGACAATTTCTTGCGTCCCGGAGCCAACCTGCGGGTGCTCAGAGGTCCAGTTCAGGGTGTTGCCAACGCCTGCCTCGGGACCGCTATAGGACAGTTGGGTTTCAGGGTCGCGCGACAGCCAGGGCGACCACTTTTCGGTTTCCTGCATCGAATTCACATAAGGAAAGATCGCGCTGGCCGGTGCGTCGATCATAATGCTGCGGGACACTTCGGCCTTGCTGGGCAAAAGGTAAGAGACGCCGACCAGAACCAGAATGAGTAAAAGCAGAGTGACGAGAATACGTTTAATGAATCGCATTGTGCGCTCCTGATCCAAAAAGATTTGCCCTGAGCATAACAAAAAATGGCGCGAAATCAGAGACCTGATCCGCGCCACAAAAACTCTCAGACATCGGGTCGTCTAGACAACCACGAATTTCTTCTCCTTTGGGTCATAGCACTGCAGCCCGCCTTCACCGATGTCGGTCCACAAGCCGTGAAGGCTGAGCGAGCCATCCTCGACGGCCGAAGACACGAAGGGGAATGTCATCAGGTTTTCCAGCGAGGCCACGACCGCCTGCCGTTCGAACTGCCGTGCCTGTTCGACGCCGTCTTCAACATCGGCAACCAAATCGTATTTCGGTTTCAGGATGTCCATCCAGCGGCCAACAAAGCTTTCTTTTGCTTCCAGCTGTGGCGCTTTGCCCTTGCACATGTCGATGCAGCCCTGAACGCCACCGCATTGCGAATGGCCCAGCACGATCAGATGTGCAACTTTCAGCGCGGTAACCGCGTATTCGATAGCCGCGCTGGTGCCGTGGTGATCACCATCGGGCGCATAAGGCGGCACGAGGTTGGCAATATTGCGATGAATGAAAAACTCGCCCTGATCAGCACCAAATATCGATGTCACGTGAACCCGGCTGTCACAGCAGGAAATCACCATCGCACGTGGGCGCTGTCCTTCGGTGGCCAGGCGGCGATACCAGACCTGGTTTTCCGAATAGGTGGTGGCTTTCCAGCCGTGGTACCGCTTGACCAGATAGGTCGGCAGAGGTTTGGCTAAGTCCATTCTCGTGTCCCTGTTCTTGTGTCTGTCGGCTGCTGTAAACTGAATTCGCGAAAAATTCGACCCATTTTCAAACACAGATGCAAGGTTTTGCAAAGGATTCTACCACCAAAGTCCAGCTATGCCGTGGGGGCGTAAAGAATTGGGGTAATTGTGGTGGCTAACATAATCACGCTTGAACACAAAGAAACCGTGCGACTGGATTCGGATAGGTTGAACGGGTTACATCACCAGTTGGGCGACAAGAATGCCCTGGATGTGTTGTGCCGTACGGTCGAGGAACTGGCGGTACGACTGTCGAATTGCGAGCGTTTCTGGCGACGACGCGACTGGGCCGGGCTGCGCAAATGCGCACGTTCGCTGGTGGCCATCGCCGAGCAGGTCGGTATGACCGCGCTGGCCCGGGTGGCCGACGACGTGGCGCAAAACGTGGATACAGGGGACGCCGTTGCAACCGGCGCCACCCTGTCGCGGCTGATCCGTGTCGGTGAGAAATCACTGACCGTGATCTGGGATCAGCAGGATCTTTCCGTCTGACGGGGCTTGCGGACGGATTGTGGGCAGCTAGGCTGGGCGCAAATCGAACCAGCCGAGATCCCCATGACCCTGTCCTTCGCTTCGCCATCCGAATCTTCTGTTCCGCTTCATGTTATTGCGCAACCCGATCTGGACGCCTGGCTGCAAAAGCAGCCGGATAACGTCGTGTCTTGGGTCGAGGCCAACGGGTTTACCGGCGCGATGGGTCAGGCGTTGTTGGTTCCAGGCGCGAAGGCCAGGTCGGGATTTGCTTTGGCTGGTTACGGCAAAGCCGCCAATCGCGCGCGAAAACGGTTCCCGTTGGCTGCCGCGGCCGAAGCGTTGCCAAAAGGGGCCTATCACATCGCCTCCGGAGTGCCCGAAGACGCGTTGAGCACCGAATGCCTAGGTTGGTTGCTGACAGGGTACGCCTATAACCGCTATGCTACGCAATCCGCGGCCAAGGCCCGCCTTGTCGCGCCCGAAGGTGTCGATGCCGCTCGGATCGAGGTTCTGGCAAATGCCGAGGCTCTGACCCGCGACCTGGTTAACACTCCGGCCTCCGACATGGGTCCGGACCAGTTGCATGCGGCAACCGAAGTGTTGGCGCAGGAATTCGGCGCATCCTGTGCCGTGATCCGGGGCGACGCTCTGCTGGAACAGAACTTCCCTATGATCCACACCGTTGGCCGCGCCGCCGCGCAGGAACCGCGCCTGATCGAGATGAACTGGGGTAAATCCGGCCCCAAGTTGACGCTGGTTGGCAAAGGCGTCTGTTTTGATACGGGCGGGTTGAACCTTAAGCCGGGCAACTCGATGGCTTTGATGAAGAAAGACATGGGTGGCGCGGCCAATGTGTTGGGTCTGGCGCGGATGATCATGGCGTTGGAGCTGCCGGTGCAGCTGCGCATTCTGATCCCGGCGGTCGAGAATTCGGTGTCCGGCAATGCGTTCCGACCCGGGGACGTCCTGACCTCACGCAAGGGCCTGACCGTTGAGATCAATAACACCGATGCGGAAGGACGGTTGGTTCTGGCAGATGCTTTGGCATTGGCGGACGAGGGTGAGCCAGACCTGATCATCTCGATGGCGACGCTGACCGGCGCAGCCCGAGTTGCCGTTGGCGCTGATCTGACACCGTTCTACACCGATATCGACAGCACGGCGGAGGCACTGGCACGAGCAGGCAAGAAAGCCGCTGACCCGGTCTGGCGGATGCCGTTCCATGAACCGTATGAGGCGATGATCGAACCCGGCATTGCCGATCTGGACAATGCCCCGGCAGGCGGATTTGCAGGCTCTATCACCGCAGCCCTGTTCTTGCGCCGGTTTGTGGGCGATACTCCTTACATGCATTTCGACATCTATTCCTGGCAGCCCAGCAAAGCCCCCGGACGCAGCAAAGGCGGACTGGGACAAGGACCGCGCGCCTTGCTGACCGCTCTGCCCGAAATTCTGGGCCTATGACACGCCGGCGCATCATACAGCCGGTTGTGGACCTGCTGCGCGATCCGAATGGCCCTCGGGACCGGCAACTGTTGTTTGGTGACCCGGTAGATGTTGCCGAGGAAACCGACGGATGGAGCCGGATCACTTCGGACAAGGACGGCTATCCCGGTTGGGTCCGGTCCGAACATCTGGGACCCGAGGCTACAGAGACCCACTGGGTCACCGCACCGGCGACCCATGCCTATGAACGGCCAGACATGAAAAGCCCCGACCGGGTATCACTGAGTTTCGGCAGCAGACTGCATGTGCTGTCCGAACAGGACCGGTTTCTTGAGACAGAACTGGGGTTCATACCGGCAATTCACGCCAAACTCAGCGCAACGCGGCTCACCGATCCGGTCACTGTGGCCGAGTTGTTTCTGGGCACGCCCTACCTGTGGGGCGGCAACAGCCGTTCTGGTATCGATTGCTCCGGGTTGGTTCAGGCCGGGTTATTGGCCTGCGGCGTGGCGTGCCCTGGGGACAGCGGGGATCAGGAACGCAAACTGGGCGAGGCACTTTCCGCCGGGACGGAACCAAAACGGGGCGATCTTTTGTTCTGGAAGGGCCATGTCGCATGGGTCTATGGCGACAACATGTTGCTGCATGCCAATGCCTACCACATGGACGTGACGTTTGAGCCGATGGACCAGGCCATCACCCGAATTCTGGAGCAGGGAGACGGGCCTGTAACGGCCCATAAACGGCTCTAATCAAGGTCTACGGACCGGATCAGCTTGCGTTCCAGGACCCGCAAAACAGTGCGCAGATCATGGCCACGCTTCAGGATGCGCCCATCCATACCGATCACCGAGTACATCCCCTGCTTCGATCGCAGGCGCGGGTGCTTTTCGACCCGATAGATCGGGTGCTCTGCCGTACGTCGAAAGATGGAAAACACCGCCATGTCGCGCAGGTTGGAAATGCCGTAATCGCGCCATTCTCCGGCGGCGACCATCCTGCCATAGACGGACAGGATATGTGACATCTCGCGCCGGTCGAACGCGACTGGCATCTGGGCCGAGTTTGCAGAAAACCGGCTGGGAGGCTGCATGTTCATACCCTCAGCCTTGCCGGAAAACGCGTTTGAATCAAGTCCGGTGGCGACAGGTGTGGTATTTTTGGATCGCTGGGCCCTAGCGCCGCCCGACCTGCCGACAGATCAGAATCACCGGCAAAAGCCCCACAGCAAGGATGACCAGAGACGGCACCGCAGCCCCCTCCAGCCGCTCATCCGAGGCCAACCGATACGCCTGCACGGCCAGTGTATCAAAGTTGAACGGCCGCATGATCAGGGTTGCGGGCAGCTCTTTCATCACGTCAACAAAAACGATCAACAGCGCGGTCAGCAACGAAGGTGTCAGGATCGGCAGATGCACCCGGCGCAACGTTCCCAGCGGCGTTTGACCCAAAGACCGTGACGCCGCATCCATGTTGGCATGAACGGTGCTCTGCCCGCCTTCATAGGCGCTCAGCGCAGCGGCCAGAAAACGCACCATGTAAGCCGCCACCAGCAGCCAGATCGAACCTGTGACCAGCAGACCCGTCGAGACGTCGAACGTCTCGCGCATCCAGGCGTCCAGCGCGTTGTCAAAGCTGGCAAAGGGGACCATCAGACCAACGGCGATCACGCCGCCGGGCACAGCGTAACCCAGCCGCGCCAGATAGCCCGCGGTGGCCGAACTGCGACCCGGACGCAGCCGCTGAAAGAACCCCACGCAGATCGCGGCACAGACTGTGACAACCGCCGCAACCCCGGCCAATGTCAGCGAGTTCTGGATGAACCCAATGTACCGCCGCGACAGCAAGTTCTGTTCCGACGTCATACCCATCTGGATCAGGATGAACACCGGCAGCAAAAAGCCCAGCAACACCGGTATAATGCAGAGCGTAAAGGCCGCCACAGACTGCCAACCCTTCAGTTGAGCCGACGGCAGAGAAGCATGACTTTTGCCCGCCTGATAATACCTGGCCTTGCCGCGTTGCATCCGCTCGGCCACGGCCATGAGCAATGCAAAGCCCAACAAACACAGGGCGAGTTGCGCGGCAGCAGCCCGATCTCCGATCGAGAACCAACTGGTGTAGATGCCGGTGGCAAACGTCTGAACGCCGAAATAGGCCACTGTCCCGAAATCTGCAATGGTCTCCATGATCGCCAGCAAGACACCACCCGCAATAGCCGGGCGCGCCATCGGCAAAGACACGTGCCAGAACGCCAGCCACGGGCTTTTGCCCAGCGCACGGGCGGCTAAAAAGGCGGTGGCGCTTTGCTGCAGAAACGCCGCGCGCGCCAGCAGATAGACATAAGGGTAGAGCACGAGGATCAGCATCACGGCCGCGCCCTCGGTCGAGCGGATTTCGGGGAACCAATAGTCGCGCGGCCCCCATCCGGTCACCTGCCGCAGCGTGGTCTGCACAATTCCGGGATGGTCCAGAATGAACGTATAGGCGTAGGCCAGGACATAGGCCGGGAAGGCCAGAGGCAGGACCAGTGCGATTTCCAGAAAACGGACACCGGGAAAGCGCGTCATCGTCACCAGCCAGGCTGCGCCAACGCCGATGGAGAAAGTCCCTGCCGCCACCAAAACGACCAGTATCACAGTTGTAAGTGCGTAACCGGGCAGCACCGTCACTAACAGGTGTGAGACCGTATCTGTCCCGCCAGTGACCGCCGCCAATACGACCGCCACCATCGGCAGCAGACAAGCCGCCGCGACCAGATAGGCAACGATACCCACCAGCCGGGTGCCCAGCGCGCCGCGATTGCGCTTTCCGTGTTCTGAATAGTCGATTTCGGCCATGGACCCGGTTTGTGACTGGCGTTGGCTATTGATCCGCCTTTAATCGACCAAAATGCTAAGAAACACCAGTCCGCAGGGGAACAATTCTGCGGCACATACTGCCGCAGAATTGTCAGAAGATCATTCGTAGACGCGCTGATCTTCGATCACCAAACCGTCCTTGGGCAGCGATCCGGGGGCCACGACCTCGATCGCGCCTTTCAGTTTCAGCACCTCGACCACAGATTTGGCGTAGGCCATATCATCCCCGCCCGCGCTTTCGATCTGAACGGTCATCGTGTCCATCTCACCCTGACGGGCGGCGATGACACGGGCTTTGACGATTTCTTCGTGCTTGTCGACCAGTGCGGCCACCTGTTCAGGTCGCACGAACATGCCTTTGATCTTGGTGGTCTGGTCCGCACGGCCCATCCAGCCTTTGATTCTGGCGTTTGTACGCCCGCAAGGCGAGACGCCCGGCATAATCGCAGACAGGTCACCGGTGGCGAACCGGATCAGCGGGTAATCAGGATTCAGAGAGGTCACCACAACCTCACCCACCTCACCAACAGCCACCGGTGTTCCGGTGCCCGGAGTGACGATCTCGACGATGACGTGTTCGTCGATAATCATGCCCTCCATCGCGGCGCTCTCGTAGGCGATATTGCCCAGATCGGCCGTGGCATAGCATTGCAGGCAGGAAATGCCCCGATTGGCATAGTCCTGACGCAGAGACGGGAACAGCGCCCCGCCGCCGACAACGGCCTTCGAGAAATGCAGCGCCACGCCCATCTCGTCAGCCTTGTCCAGAATGACCTTCAGATAGTCCGGCGTACCCGCATAGGCGGTACAGCCTACATCCCGCGCCGCTGTCACTTGAAGTTCCGTCTGGCCGGTGCCCGCAGGCAGCACAGCAGCCCCAACAGCCCGAGCCCCGTTTTCAAAGATCATGCCAGCTGGCGTCAGGTGATAGCCAAAACAGTTCTGAACGATATCACCGGGACCCACGCCTGCCGCATTCAGGAACCGCCCCATGCGCCACCAATCATGATCCGTGCTGCCGGGTTCATAAATCGGACCGGGCGACTGGAACACGTGATGGAAGTGCCGCGCCGGTTTGACAGTGAACCCGCCGAAAGGCGGGCGCGACGCCTGCGCCTGCGCCAGATCGGATTTCCGCAACACAGGCAGTTTGACCAGGTCTTCAACGGACTTTACAGCGCCAGTGTCGGCGTCGGCCAGATGAGCAGTAAAGCCGGGGGCGGACAGAGCGCGGTCAATCTGAGTGCGCAGCGCCTGCGCCTGATCTGCGGCACGTTCATCGGCTGATCGGGTTTCGAGTGCGTCGTAATAGGTCATCGCCAGATCCTCCATTCCCTTACAGCCACCTCTTGCGGCGGCGGTAAGATCGCACGTCACGGAAGCTTTTGCGGCCTTCGTCGGACATGCCCAGATAAAACTCTTTCACATCTGGGTTTTCGCGCAGATCGGCGGCCGGACCGTCCATCACGACGCGCCCGGATTCCAGAATATAGCCGTAATGTGCAAACCTTAGAGCCACATTTGTGTTCTGCTCGGCCAGCAGGAAGGATACGCCCTCCTTCTCGTTGAGGTCCTTCACGATGCCGAAAATCTCTTCGACCAGCTGTGGGGCCAGGCCCATCGAGGGTTCGTCCAACAGGATCGTTTCAGGTCGCGACATCAGCGCCCGACCCATCGCAACCATCTGTTGTTCGCCGCCAGAGGTGTAGCCCGCCTGCGATCGGCGGCGTTCCTTGAGGCGGGGGAAATATGTGTAGACCAGTTCAAGGTCCTGCTGAATGGCCGACTTGCCATCCTTGCGGGTATAGGCCCCGGTCAGCAGGTTTTCCTCAACGGTCAGATGTTCAAAACAATGGCGGCCTTCCATCACCTGGATGACGCCCTTTTCCACCAGATCGGCGGGATCGCTTTCATGCACGCTGGTCCCACGATAGGTGATCGACCCCTTGGTGACTTCACCCCTTTCCGAATGCAGCAGGTTGGACACCGCCTTGAGGGTCGTGGTCTTGCCAGCGCCGTTGCCACCCAGCAGGGCCGTGATGCCGCCCTTGGGCACGGTCAGACTGACGCCTTTCAGGACGAGGATCACGTGATTGTAGATCACCTCGATATTGTTGACCTCAAGCAGGGTTTCCGCCTGCACATCAGTGGTTTGAGCCGCATCCAGCATCTGGGTGTGTCCTCGTGCGTGTGTTGGGTTCGGGACGGCGGTCTGCCGCCGCCCCGGAGTTCAAAGCGCCTTAGTTACAGCGCGGTTCGATGTTGTTCTCGGACGCATAGGCCGCCGAGTCTTCGGCGATCAGCGCGCCGATCACTTCGGCATCGGTTGGTTTGAAGTCCTGAACCGTGTTCCAGGTTTTGGCCGAGGCATCCCACTGGACAACACCGACCAAACCGGGGCCGCCGTGGTTTTCACATGAAACCGTGAACTCGGGTCCAAAGCCTGCCATGCCAAGCGCATCCATCTTTGCGTTGGTCATTTCCAACGCTTCCATGCCGTCGCGCATCATCGCGGGGGTAATGTCGGCAACGCCGTGGATCTCTTGAGCCGTCTTGATTGCCTCGGAAGCAAGCATCGCGGCATAAAGACCCCGGTTGTACTGGACCGAGCCCAGTTGATCGCCAGCACCAGCGGCTTTACCTGCGTCAACGACATGTTTCTGCAAGTCGCCGTACACAGGGTAGTCCATACCCAACCCAGTGAAGGTCAATGCCTTGTATCCGTTGGCTTTTTCTCCCGCTGGTTCGACGTCAAATTCGGCACCGGACCACCAGACACCGATGAAATTTTCCATCGGGAAGCGGATATTGGCGGCCTCCTGCACGGCGACCTGGTTCATGACGCCCCAACCCCACATGATCACATAATCGGGTCTGTCACGGCGGATCTGGAGCCACTGGGATTTCTGTTCCTGGCCCGGGTGGTCAACGGGCAGCAACGCCAGCTCATACCCATGTTTTTCCGCCAGAGTTTCCAGAGTACGGATCGGCTCTTTGCCATAGGCCGAGTTGTGATAGACAAGCGCGATTTTCTTACCGCTCAGGTCTCCACCATTCTCGTCGAGCAAATAGTTGATCGCGCCGGACGCCCCATTCCAGTAGTTCGCCGGGTAGTTGAATACGTGGCTGAATACGGTGCCATTTGCCGCCGAGGTGCGGCCATAGCCCAACGTGTGCAACGGGATGTTGTCTGCGGTTACTTTGGGGATCAGCTGATAGGTGATACCGGTCGACAGAGGCTGATACACCAGCGCGCCTTCACCCTTAGTCGATTCATAGCATTCAACACCTTTTTCAGTGTTGTATCCGGTTTCGCATTCTACCACGCGGATCGGTTCGCCACCGATACCGCCGTCGCGTTCATTCAGCAGGGTGAAATAGTCGTTGTACCCGTCCGAGAACGGGATACCGCCTGCGGCATAGGGCCCGGTCCGATAGCTGAGATCCGGGATTACCAGATCCGCCATCGCCGGCCCTGCGGCCATCAGGGCGCCCAGCGCCATGGTTGCCAGTGTCTTGTTCATCGGGTGTCTCCTCCCTTGGTTAGTCCGATGTTGCGTTCGGGCTTGTGCCGCCCGTCTTTTCATTGGGCCGGCCCCTTAGTGCGGGAACGGCCAGAGTCTGAGTTTCTCTTTCGCCACGCGCCACAGCTGCGCCAGCCCGTGCGGTTCCAGGATCAGGAACATGATGATCAGCGCGCCGACGATTACCAGCTGCAGGTGCGCCACGATATCCGTGGGCCAGCCCAGCACGTCGACGCCGACAACCTTCAGGACCACCGGCAGCAGAACAAGGAAAGCCGCACCAGCGAATGACCCAAAAATAGACCCTAACCCGCCGATAATGATCATGAACAGCACCAGGAACGACTTCTGGATACCGAAGACTTCGCCGACCTCGACCGCGCCAAGGTAGACCGCAAAGAACAGTGCGCCCGCGATGCCGATGAAGAACGAACTGACGGCAAAAGCGCTCATCTTGGCCTTCAGCGGGTTTACCCCGATGATCTCGGCCGCGATGTCCATGTCACGGATCGCCATCCATGTCCGGCCCGTAGTGCCGCGCGTCAGATTGCGCGCGATCAGGGCGCTTACAGCAAGGAAGATCAGGCAAAACAGATAGGTGGCCCAGGCCGGCGCGTTCGGGCCGGTGATGATAATGCCGAACACGTCCCGCTCCGGCGCGTTGATCTGGCCCGAAGCCGAGTAGTTGTAGAACCACGGCACTCGGTTGAAAAGCCACACCAGAAAGAACTGCGCCGCCAGTGTGGCCACCGCCAGATAAAAGCCCTTGATCCGCAGGCTGGGCAGGCCAAACAGCACTCCGACGATTGCCGTGATGCCTCCTGCCAGAATGACGTGAATGAACATGCTGACATCGGGAAAGGCGGTCATCAGCTTGTAGCAGGCATAGGCACCCACGGCCATGAAACCACCGGTACCCAAGGACACCTGCCCGCAATAGCCCACCAGAATGTTCAGCCCGATCGCCGCGATCGCGTAGATCAGGAAAGGCAGTAGCAGGGCATTGGCCCAGTAATCATTGATGATGAACGGGATGATCCCGAACGCCACTGCAAGCACCGCGTAATACCGATAGCGGTCGAACTTGATCGGGAAGGTCTGGCTGTCATCCACGTAGGAGGTTTTGAAATCTCCGGCCTCACGATAGAACATGTCTTACTTTTCCCATTCTTCCTGCGCCCGGTTGCGGGCTGCGGCGTCCAGTTGGTTGGACCCTTTTGCATATCCGCTCGCCTCCGAGGCGCGCACGAGTTTCAGGTAGGCCAGGATGCCCATGACCAACCCGGCAAAGGCCAGGATCGCCGCAATCGTCATCTGGCCTTTGCTCAGATCGTCCGAGGTGAGGGCGATGTACCCAAAAGCCCAGAACCCGGCCCACGAGATGACGTTGACGATGGCGATCAGCTTGGTCATCGGGCTACACCCTCTCGATGATCTTCTCACCGAACAGACCCTGCGGCCGGAACACGAGGAAGATCAGCGCCAGCACATAGGCGAACCAGTTCTCGGTCGCGCCGCCCACCAAGGGACCGATGGCGAACTCGAACAGTTTCTCGCCCACACCAATGATCAGGCCGCCGACGATGGCTCCGGGGATCGAGGTAAAACCGCCCAGCATCAGCACCGGCAACGCCTTGAGTGCGATCAGCGACAGCGAGAACTGAACGCCCGACTTGGTGCCCCACATGATGCCCGCAACCAGGGCAACAAAGCCCGCGACCGACCACACCATGATCCAGATGAAGTTCAGCGAGATGCCGACCGACAGCGCCGCCTGATGGTCATCGGCTACCGCACGCATCGCACGGCCTTGTTTTGTGTACTGGCTGAACGCGACTAGCCCGGCCACCAGAAGCGCGGCAATGATCGTCGCGACGATATCCAGATTGTCGATGAAGAACCCGTAGCCAAAGATGTTAAACGTGGTCTCATCGATCCATAGGTTGATACCCTGCGGCAGACCCACATCCAACGTCTTGATCTCAGAGCCCCACATCAGGTCGGCCACGCCTTCAAGGAAATAGGCCAATCCGATGGTGGCCATGAACAGGATAATCGGCTCCTGCCCGACCAGATGCCGCATGACAAAGCGCTGCACCGCCCAGGCCAATACCACCATGACACCCATGGTCAGGATAATCGCCAGAAACGCCGGAACGTTCCATCCGAACTTGTGGATATGAGTCCCGAATATTGCGTTGATCAGATGCGAGAACGGCACCTGCCCGTTCATGATCCCGACCAGTGTCATCGCTGCGAACAGGGCCATAACCCCTTGGGCATAGTTGAAAATCCCAGAGGCTTTGTAGATCAGCACAAAGCCCAGAGCCACCAGCGCATAGAGCACCCCCGCCATCAGGCCGTTGAGGATGACCTCCATCGCAAAAATCAGCTGATCAGGCATGTGCGCCCCCTCTCATGTCTGTCAGTTGGTCAGTCATGGCTCACCCCCAGATAGGCGTCGATGACTTCCTGATTGCTGCGCACCTCGTCCGGGGTGCCGTCGCCGATCTTCTTGCCGTAGTCCATCACGACCACGCGGTCGCTCAGGTCCATGACAACACCCATGTCGTGCTCGATCAGGGCAATGGTGGTGCCAAACTCGTCATTCACATCGAGGATAAAGCGGCTCATGTCCTCTTTCTCTTCGACGTTCATGCCCGCCATCGGTTCATCCAGCAGCAACAGCTTTGGTTCCGCCGCCAGCGCGCGCGCCAGTTCGACGCGCTTTTTCAAACCATAAGGCAGGCGGGAAACCGGCGTTTTGCGGATGTGCTGGATTTCAAGGAAGTCGATGATCTTTTCAACGGTTTCACGGTTCTCGACCTCTTCTGCCTCGGCTTTGCCCTTCCACAGGGCCTGCTGCAGAATGTTCGTCTTCATGTAATTCAGACGTCCGGTCATGACGTTGTCCAGAACGCTCATACCTTCGAACAAGGCGATGTTCTGGAACGTCCGGGCAATCCCCTGCCGCGCCACTTCATAAGGGCGCATCGGAGGGCGTTTCGCCCCGTGGAACCAGACCTCACCCTCCTGAGGCACGTAGAACCCGGAGATCACGTTCAGCATCGAGGACTTGCCCGCCCCGTTTGGCCCGATAATGGCGCGGATTTCACCTTCGCGGATATCGAACGAGATATCCTTGATCGCCACTACGCCGCCAAAGCGCAGGGTAATGTTCTTCATCTCCATCACCACACCGCCGATCTTGCGGCCGTCTTCGGTGACATATCCTTCGGAGTTATCCAGCATCAGTCACTCCCTGACTTGCGGAAAAACGGGACGGCGGGCGGGGCGATGACCGCAGGTCGAGCGGCGCACGACCGGCCCTCATTCTGCCGCCACCTTGTGCTGAGCAACCGGCACGACGGCCGCGTCCACGATCTCAAGCGTTGCGCTGATCGACCCTTTGCGGCCGTCCTCATACGTGACCTCGGTTGTCGTCGACACCTGATTGGACCCGTCATAAAGCGCATCGATGATGTCGCTGAATTTATCCTCGACAAACCCGCGCCGTACCTTCCGCGTGCGGGTCATTTCGCCGTCATCCGCGTCCAGTTCCTTGTGCAGCACGACAAAGCGATGCACCTGGCAGCCTGACAGCATTTCATCAGCGGCAACGGATTTATTCACCTCTTCAACGTGGTTTTGAATCGTCTCTAACACACGGGGATGGCCCGCC
This sequence comes from Ruegeria sp. BF12, assembly GCF_056538705.1. NCBI lineage: Bacteria > Pseudomonadati > Pseudomonadota > Alphaproteobacteria > Rhodobacterales > Roseobacteraceae > Ruegeria > Ruegeria sp. BF12. The sequence goes on from NZ_JBQFTP010000011.1 coordinate 39,091, forward strand.
AGTTCCTGATAAGACGCATAGGCCACGTTGTTGCGTTCAGCCCAATTCCCAACCGCAGTCAGGTCAATATTGATAAAGGCCACACAACGGTCCTTGCCGTTACCAAACAGCACGACCTCAAGGATATCGGGGTAGAACTTCAGCTTGTTCTCGACATATTTCGGCGCAAACATCGACCCATCGGCCATTTTGCCGACGTCCTTGGCCCGGTCGATGATCCGCAGATGGCCCGAGCTTTCCTCGATGAACCCGGCATCGCCGGTTGCAACCCACCCTTCGGCATCTTTGGTCGAGGCCGTTGAGTCCGGATTGTTGTAATATTCCACGAAGACACCGGGCGAGCGGTAGTGGATCTCGCCCTTATCATCGATTTTCAGTTCGACATCCGGTGCAGGAACCCCAACGGTATCTGCGCGCACTTCGCCATCCGGCTGCACGGTGATGAAAACTGTGGCCTCGGTCTGGCCGTAAAGCTGCTTCAGGTTGATGCCCAGCGAGCGATAGAAGTCAAAGATCTCCGGCCCGATCGCCTCACCCGCGGTATAGCCCACGCGAAAGCGGCCATAGCCCAGCGTATCCTTGAGCGGTCCGTAAACCAGCATATTGCCCAGCGCATATTTGATACGGTCGCCAAAACCGACCGGCTTACCGTCCAGCAGCAAGCCGCCAACCTTTTTGGCGTGCGCCATGAAGTGGTGGAACATGCGCTGCTTAAGCTTGCCCGCATCCTCCATCCGGATCATCACATTGGTCAGCTGAGTCTCGAACACGCGCGGCGGCGCGAAGAAATAGGTCGGTCCGATTTCGCGCAGGTCGGTCATCATCGTATCGGCGCTTTCGGGGCAGTTTACGCAGAACCCGCACCAATAGGCCTGCCCAATTGAGAAGATGAAATCCCCGACCCATGCCATCGGCAGATAGGACAGAATGTCTTCGTTCCGGGTCAGATGATCGAAATCGGCCGAATTCTTGGCGCTTTCGATCACGTTCCGGTTCGACAGCACCACGCCCTTGGGTTTACCAGTGGTGCCTGAGGTGTACAGCATCACGCAGGTGTCGTCATATCCGATCCCGGCGATGCGATTGTCCAGTTCCGCGTCGAACCGTTGATGCCCGGCGTTGCCTTCGGCCATCAGATCTTCCAACGCGTTCATCTGGCTGTGGTCGTACTTCCGCATCCCCCGCTTGTCGGTATAGAGAATATGTTTGACCTGATGCAGGTTTTCCTGAATCTCGATGACCTTGTCGACCTGCTCCTGATCGCCACAGACCACGTACTTGGCACCGCAATGCTCCAGCACATAGGCCATCTCTTCGGCCACAGCGTCCTGATATAGCGGGACGGGGATTGCCCCCACCATCTGGGCAGCGACCATCGACCAGTAATGCGCCGGGCGGTTGCGGCCTATGACGGCGATGTGGTCACCTTTTTCGACGCCAAGCTCGAGAAAGCCCAGCGCGATGGCACGGATTTCCTTGGCTGCTTCAGCCCAGGTCCAGCATTGCCAGATCCCGAATTCCTTTTCCCGATAAGCCGGAGCATCCCCGAACCGGGCCGCATTGCGATGTAGAAGCGCCGGAAGGGAGTGCATCCCTTCAGCGCTCGACTGCGTCTGAGCCAATCTCTTTCTCCTCCCCATCCGACCCCTTCTCCGGGCCGGAAACGGCGAACCCGAGGATCAACCCCGGATGCCAATGCCCCGATAAGGGACACAGGAAAGATCAACGTCAACTTTTTCCTGATGTTTTCTCAATTCTTACGAATTGTAACATGGGGTGGAGTCACTGATTGGAGGAACGAATTTTGATGCGAAGCGAGCGGGTGGCTCGTTTGAGCCTTTTGTGGATGCAGGTCGGAGGCCAAGTCGCCGCGATTGTCGTGTTGTAATTGATTATGTTACAATCTGATGAGCAAACGATTGCGCGGAGGCATAACATGCCTAAACGTGTCCTGGCGATAATGGTGATGGCCGTCTCATGCATGGCAAGTCCTATGCTTGCGGAAGGTGATCCGGAAAACGGTCGGAATCTTGCGCGAACAGATTGTGCCCACTGCCATGGTGTCGATGGAAATGCCCGATCAACGTCGTTTCAACCGGTTCCCATGTTGGCCGGTCAACCAGCTGTTTACCTGCTTCAAGAGATGCGAAACTACGCGTTGGGTGCACGCGAAGATAGTAGCAAGAACGCTGCAATGACTGGGAAGCTAAAAGAGCTGAGCGACCAAGACTTGCAAGACATTGCTGCATTCTTTGAGGCACAGAAGCGGTATTAGTCTCAAAGTTCCATTGGTCTTGAGTGATCGAGTGAGCGCTGCGTCAGCGCATCTTACATCCGATGGACCAGTTCGAATGTCTTCGAGCACACTCAATCACAACCAATCCCGCAAAATCGGGATCAGTGGCACATCCGCCGCAGGCATCGGGTAGTTTCGCAGCTCATTGGCACGGGCCCATTTCAGCGCCTGCCCTTCTTTGGACTGCGGAATGCCCTCCCACTTGCGGCAGGCGAACAGCGGCATCAACAGGTGGAAGTCGTCATAGCTGTGGCTGGCGAAGGTCAGCGGGGCGAGGCAAGAGGCCCAGGTGTCGATGCCCAGCTCCTCGTGCAATTCGCGGATCAGGGCGGCCTCGGGGGTTTCACCAGGTTCGATTTTACCGCCAGGGAATTCCCACAGGCCAGCCATGGATTTGCCTTCCGGGCGCTGCGCCAGCAGCACCCGGCCTTCGATGTCGATCAAGGCGACCGCAGAAACAAGAACTGTTTTCACGACCGGTAATCCGCGTTGATCTCGATATAACCATGGGTCAGATCGCAGGTCCAAACGGTGGATTTGCCCTCGCCCAGCCCCAGATCGACGGCGATCACCAGATCCTGACCTTTCATGTACTCGGCCGCGTCCTCTTCGCGATATTCGGGGCTGACCCAGCCTTTTTCGGCGACCAGAATGTCGCCGAACGAGATGCTCAGCAGGTCGCGATCCGCCGTAGCGCCGGACTTGCCGATGGCCATGACGACACGACCCCAGTTTGGGTCCTCGCCCGCGATGGCCGTTTTCACCAGCGGTGAGTTGGCGATGGCCAGCCCGTGCACCTTGGCATCCGCGTCCGAAGCGGCGCCGGTCACACGGATTTCCACGAATTTCGTGGCGCCCTCACCGTCGCGCACCACCTGTTGCGCCAGATCCAGCATTACGCTTTCCAAAGCTGCCGCAAAAGCGTCATTGCCGGTAGCATCCACGCCGGATGCGCCGGTGGCGCACAACAACAGGCTGTCCGAGGTCGAGGTATCGCTATCCACCGTGATGCAGTTGAACGTCCGGTCGGTTTGTGCGCCCAGCATTGCCTGCAGCGCGGATTGTTCGACCTTGGCATCGGTGAAAATGTAAACCAGCATCGTCGCCATATCGGGCGCGATCATGCCAGATCCTTTGGCGATCCCTGCAATAGAGACTGTTTTGCCATCAATCTCGACCTGCGCGCTTGCGCCTTTCGGGAAGGTGTCCGTAGTCATGATGGCTCGCGCCGCGTCCTCAACCGCATGACGGCTGAGGCTGGCCTTGAGCGCTTCAAGCTGCGCCACGATGCGGTCATGCGGCAGCGGTTCCCCGATCACGCCGGTGGATGAGGTAAAGACCCGCTCGGCCGGTACACCGGTTGTGTTTGACACCGCCTGTGTCACCTCGGCCACCGAGGTTTGACCATAGTGGCCGGTGAACGCGTTGGCGTTGCCCGAATTCACAAGTATGGCAGCAGGTCCGTCACTGGCCGCGCCGATTTTTTCCTGACAGTCCAGTACCGGGGCCGCACGGGTAGCCGACCGGGTAAACACCCCGGCGACCGAAGTGCCCGGGTCCAGTACCGCCAGCATAACGTCGGTACGCCCCCGATAACGCACGCCAGCCTCGGCCGTCGCGAAACGTACACCGTCAATGGCGGGCAAGTCGGGAAATGCCGCCGGGGCCAGCGGAGAAACCTTGGTGATCTTGGCCACGCGACTTACTCCTGAATCAGGTCGATCTGGCGGATGACCTCGGGGCCAGCGCCTTCCAGTTCGGGACGTTCGATCTGCGCCTTCTGGGTCAACTCGTCGATCTTGGCCTGAATGGTCTCCTGCTGGATCGACTGGGCCAGCTGGTCGCGTACAGCCGCTAGCGCCGGTGCCTCGGACTTGCGGGTATCGTTCAGGATAATCACGTGCCAGCCAAACTGTGTTTGAACCGGTTCGGAAACCTGACCCTTTTCCAGCTCAAGAACGGCGGTTTCGAATTCAGGCACCATCCGACCCTTGCCGAACCATCCCAAAGACCCGCCATTGGGGCCTGACGGGCCGGTGGATTTTTCCTTGGCCGTCTCAGCAAAATCCGCACCGTCATCCAGCAGCGCCTTGATTGCCTTTGCCTCTTCTTCTGTCTCTACCAGAATGTGGCTGGCATCAAACTCATCTTCGCCCTGAAAATCACCGAACTGAGCGTCATAAGCGGCCTGGATCGCCTCATCCGTCGCAGCGTCGCCGACCAGCTCATTGACTGTCTGCACCGCTTGCATGGACCGGGCTTCGTTTTCCAGCCCCAGCTGGTTCAGCAGGGTCAGCGCGTCCTGTTCCTGAGCAAGCAATTGCTGCTGGATCAACTGCTCGATGATGAAGCCGTACAGAACGTCATCTTCGATCTCGGAGTAATTCGGCGGCAGCGCCGCAACGGACGCGATAACGTGACCCAATGTGATCTCATCGCCATTCACGATAGCGACGACGGTATCCGGATCAGGCTTGGTTTCGGCGGCAAGCGGCATCGCCATCACGGCTGCAAGCGCCAGCGATGGCAGAAAAGTGAGGCCTTTGGGCATGGAATCATCCTATTTCTTTGCCGCGACAGGGCGCGGCGTTGACACTTCAGAACCTGCCGCTTACATCGCTTTGAAGCCTTGGACAGGGCCGCCTTTCACCCCCCGTATCTATGGGTTGCGCGCAAGGTGGGCAAGCCTGTCGCAACCAAGATAAGAACAGATCCGCTGGAGTGAACATGCTGGGACTCGGAACGCTCGCCAAAAAGGTGTTCGGAACACCGAACGACCGCAAGATCAAGGCGACCCGCCCCCTGATCGAAAAGATCAACGCGCTGGAACCTGAGTTCGAAAAGTTGTCCGATGAGGGCTTGATCGAAAAGACTGCCGAACTGCGCAAACGCGCACTTGATGGTGAGGCGCTGGACGACCTGCTGCCCGAAGCCTTTGCCAACGTCCGCGAGGGTGCCAAACGCGCGCTGGGTCTGCGTGCCTTTGACGTGCAGCTGATGGGCGGCGCGTTTCTGCATCAGGGCAACATCTCGGAAATGAAGACGGGTGAAGGCAAGACTCTGGTAGCCACCTTCCCCGCCTACCTGAATGCGCTGACCGGCAAAGGTGTGCACGTGGTCACGGTGAACGAATACCTGGCCAAGCGCGACTCGGAGTGGATGGGTAAGGTGTTTGCCGCCGTTGGCATGACCACCGGCGTGATCTGGTCGGGCCAGCCCGATGACGAGAAAAAGGCCGCCTACGCCTGTGATGTGACTTACGCCACCAATAACGAGCTGGGCTTCGACTATCTGCGCGACAACATGAAGGCCGATCTGGATCAGATTTACCAGAAATACCACAATTTCGCGATTGTGGATGAGGTCGACTCGATCCTGATCGACGAAGCCCGGACGCCGCTGATCATCTCGGGCCCCTCGCAGGACCGCTCAGACCTTTATACCGCTATAGACAGTTTGATCCCGTTGCTGAGCGATGACCACTTCACGCTGGACGAAAAGTCCCGGAACGTGACCTTCACCGATGAGGGCAACGAGTTTCTGGAGCAGCAATTGATCGCCGCTGGTCTGATCCCCGAGGGCCATTCGCTGTATGACCCCGAAAGCACCACGGTTGTGCACCACGTCAACCAAGGCCTGCGCGCGCACAAGCTGTTCACGCGCGACAAGGATTACATCGTGCGCGACGGCAATGTGGTTCTGATCGACGAATTTACTGGCCGGATGATGCCGGGGCGCCGTTTGTCCGAAGGTCTGCATCAGGCGATCGAGGCCAAGGAAGGTGTTCAAATCCAACCCGAGAACGTGACGCTGGCCAGCGTCACATTCCAGAACTACTTCCGCCTGTATGACAAGCTGGGTGGAATGACCGGCACTGCCCTGACCGAGGCCGAGGAATTTGCCGAAATCTATGGTCTGGGTGTGGTCGAGGTTCCGACCAACAAGCCGATTGCCCGTCTGGACGAAGACGATCAGGTCTATCGTACCGCCGCTGAGAAATACGGCGCCATGATCGAGCAGACCAAGGAAGCTCAGGAAAAGGGTCAGCCGGTTCTGCTGGGAACCACATCCATCGAAAAATCCGAGCTGCTCAGCCAGATGCTGCAAAAAGAAGGCATCCAGCACAATGTTCTGAACGCGCGTCAGCACGAGCAAGAGGCGCAGATCGTCGCCGACGCGGGTCGTCTGGGCGCGGTTACAATCGCCACCAACATGGCGGGTCGCGGCACCGACATTCAGCTGGGTGGCAATGTCGAGATGAAGGTGCTGCAAGCACTGGCCGAAAACCCCGAGGCCGACCCGGCCGAATTGCGCGCCGCCGAAGAAGCGCGCCATGCCGAGGAAAAGGAAAAGGTTCTGGCCGCCGGTGGCCTCTATGTAATGGCGTCCGAACGCCACGAAAGCCGTCGTATCGACAACCAGCTGCGCGGTCGTTCGGGCCGTCAGGGTGACCCGGGCCGCACCGTGTTCTACCTGAGCCTCGAAGACGACCTGATGCGTATTTTCGGCTCGGAGCGGTTGGACAAGGTTCTGACCACACTGGGCATGCAGGAAGGTGAGGCGATTGTGCACCCCTGGGTGAACAAGTCGCTGGAACGAGCGCAGTCCAAGGTCGAAGGCCGCAACTTTGACATGCGCAAGAACGTTCTGAAATTCGACGACGTGATGAACGACCAGCGTAAGGTTGTGTTCAGTCAGCGCCGCGAAATCATGTCGACCGATGACCTGTCCGAGATCGTCTCGGATATGCGCGAACAGGTGATCGACGACCTGATCGACGAATACATGCCGCCGAAAACCTACGCCGATCAGTGGGACACAGACGGCCTGCATGAAGCCATCAAAGAGAAACTGACCATCGACGCGCCGGTTCAGGACTGGGCTGCCGAGGAAGGCGTGGATGACGAGCAGGTGCGCGAACGCCTGATCAAGGCCGCCGACGAGATGATGGCACAGAAAGCGGTGGCATTTGGCCCCGAGAACATGCGCAATATCGAAAAGCAGGTTCTGCTGCAGACCATCGACGGCAAATGGCGAGAGCACCTGCTGACGCTGGAACATCTGCGCTCGGTGGTTGGGTTCCGTGGCTATGCCCAACGCGATCCGCTGAACGAATACAAGAACGAAAGCTTCCAGCTGTTCGAAAGCATGCTCGACAGTTTGCGTGAGACCGTAACCCAACAATTGTCGCGCGTCCGCCCGCTGACCGAAGAGGAACAGCGCGAGATGCTGGCCCAGATGCAGGCGCAGCAGGCACAGGCACAAAAAGCGGTGGATCAGGCCACTGATCGCGCCGAAGCAGTGGCCGAAGCGCAGGCTTCGGGCGACGCGCGCCCCGGTTTTGTCGAAGACGATCCTTCATCCTGGGGGAACCCGTCGCGCAACGATCCCTGCCCCTGCGGGTCCGGCAAGAAATTCAAACATTGCCACGGCAGACTGACCTGACGTCACCCTGACCCCGACACATTGAGTCCGCTTCACGGCCACATATTGGCCGTGATTCAACTGCAGGGTGCGACTCGCTCCTTCAACTGGGGAGGGTGTTTTGTTCGTAATAAAGAATTACGTGACCACCGGCGGCACCGTCGCTTGTGCCTTGGCCATTGGTTACCTGATGCAAAATGGAACGCCGGCGCAACCTGATGACGCGCAGGCGCAATTGGAAGTGAATTCTAGCCAGTCTACGGTTATCGCCGGGCTGGAGGACATCGTCTTGACCTCCTCGACTCCAGCTTTGGACAAATCCAATAGCAGCCAACCTTTACAACGCACCCTGCAACCCAGTCGTTCAGCCCCCTCTGATCAGGCAAAGTGTGCCCTCAGCGCCCGCGCCAAGGCCATTCCGGGCGCGGCCGCTAGATTGACCGTCAAAGCCCCCTGCCACACGAATGAGCGGATCGAAATTCATCACAGCGGTTTGACGGTTACTCAAAAGACGGACGAAAACGGCAGGCTGGACCTGACGATCCCGGCCCTGTCGGAATATGCAATTTTTCTGATCTCGGTTGACGATCAGACTGGGACCGTAGCCACCACTCACATTCCCGATCTGGTCGATTATACCCGCATTGCATTGCAATGGCAGGGCGAAACAGACCTGCAAATCCATGCGCTGGAATTTGGGGCCAGCTATGGCGGAACAGGCCACGTATCTTCGGACCCTGCGACGCAAGGTGCGGGCAATGTCATGCATCTGGGTCATTCGGGCTTTGATGACGCGCAGAACATCGAAGTCTACTCTTTCCCGGCAGCTGAGATCAGTCAGAGCGGATCAATCGAATTGACGGTTGAGGCCGAAGTGACGGACGTGAATTGCGGCCGTGATCTGAGCGTCCAAACCCTGGAACTGCGCAGCGACCACCGCCTGCGGTCGCGCGATTTGACGCTGACCCTGCCTGATTGCGCGCAGTCGGGTGAGTTTCTGGTGTTGAATAATCTGCTCCAAGACCTGACAATCGCTGCAAACTAAACCGCAGGCAGGCTTGGCTTTCTTATGACATTCTTTCGTGTGGCAGCGGCCACACTGATATCGGTGACGCTGGCGTCAAACGTGACCGCACAGGACATTACCCTGACATCCCAGGACGGGAAGGTCGAAGTCACAGGCAACCTGTTGGGCTTTGACGGCGAATTCTACCGCGTTGACACCCAGTTCGGCGAGCTGACCATAGATGGGTCAGGCGTAACCTGCGAAGGGCCAGCCTGCCCCAGTCTGACCGACTATGTCGCCGAAATTCGCTTTTCCGGTTCTTCGGTCATGGCCGAAAAGGTGCTACCGGCGCTGATTGTCGGATTCGCCCGGCAGGAAGGGTTGTCAGCCACACCGCACCGTTTGGACACGGGCGAATTTACCTATGAGCTGCACCAGACCGGACGCGATGCCCCTTTGGGTCGGTTCTTTTTCAACCCGGGCAATACGGGCGGCGGTTTTGCGGAACTGATTGCCAGCGAGACCGATGTGGTGATGGCGCTGCGTGAAATTCGCCCATCCGAGCAAAAAGATGCGCTAACTGCCGGGTTGGGCAATCTGTCTTCGCGGGTCATTGCTCTGGATGCGTTGGTGCCTATCGTGGCGCGTGACAACCCGGTGCGGCAGATATCGCCCGCAGATCTTGTGCGGGTATTTTCCGGCGACATCACGAACTGGTCCGAACTGGGTGGGCCTGATGCGCCTGTCTCTCTGCACCTGCCCGAAACCGGCTCCGGCCTGGCACAAGGGGTTGAGGATAAGCTGCTAGTGCCAGCCAGGGCCACGCTTTTGGCTGAGGTGGTCCGTCACCCCCGCAGCAGCGATCTCGTGAGCACCGTTGCGGACGATCCCTTTGCCATCGGTATCGCCAGCCAAGCCGAAATAGAAGGCACACGCGCCCTGCCCTTGACCGGTGGATGCGGTCACGCCCTTGTCGCGACAAGGCAATCCATCAAGACCGAGGACTACCCGCTGACCTCACCGATGTTCCTGTATTTGCCTGCCATTCGCCTGCCGCGCATCGCGCGGCAATTTCTGGCCTATACCCAAAGCGCCGAGGCTCAAATGGTGATCCGCAAGGCCGGCTTTGTGGATCAATCTCCGGAAACGATGCGGATTGGGCTGCAAGGCGACCGCCTGGCCAATGCCGTGGTTTCGGGCGGTGCCGAAGTTGGGCTGGAAGAACTGCAGCGTATGATCGACACACTACGTCCTCAATCGCGCCTGTCCCTGTCCTTTAGGTTCGAGGCCGGTTCCTCCCGCCCGGATGCTCAGTCGCGCTCGAACATCCGGCAATTGGCCCATGCGCTGGAAACCGGAGCCATAGACGCCCGCAAGCTTACGTTTGTCGGCTTTAGCGACGGAGACGGCGCGGCCTCGGCAAATGCCCGGATCGCGTTGCTGAGGGCAAAGACCGTTCGCAACGCGGTTTTGTCCGCCGTGGAAACCGCCATTCCGGAAAGCGTCGAAATCGCCGTGGACGCCTTCGGCGAGGCGATGCCCATGGCCTGCGATGACACAGACTGGGGCCGCAAGGTCAATCGGCGAGTCGAGGTGTGGGTTCAATAACCTTCACAAATAGCCTTCGGACCGAAAGCTCAGCTCATTCGATTTGCCGATGATCAGGTGGTCATGCAGGGTCAGGCCCAGCGCCACACAGGCGTCCTGAATACGGTTGGTCATGTCGATATCCGACTGTGACGGAGTCGGATCGCCCGAAGGGTGGTTGTGCACCAAGATCAGGGCCGACGCGTTAAGCTCCAACGCCCGTTTCGCAACCTCGCGCGGGTAGACCGGCACGTGATCCACGGTGCCCTTGGCCTGCTCTTCGTCCGCGATCAGTACGTTTTTGCGATCCAGATAGAACACACGGAACTGCTCGGTTTCACGATGAGCCATTGTGGTATGGCAATAGTCCAGCAGCGCATCCCAGCCCGAGATCACATGGCGCTGCATCACCCGCGCGCGGGCCATACGGTGAGCGCAGGCCTCAAGGATCTTCAAGTCGGTAATCACCGAGTCCCCAACGCCCTTAATCTGCCGCAACCGTTCTTCGGGCGCGGTCAGAACGCGATTGAAGTCTCCGAACGTGTCCATCAACGCACGGGCCAGAGGCTTAACGTCCTGCCGGGGAATCGACCGAAACAGGACGAGTTCCAGCAGTTCATAATCCGGCATTGCCGCCGATCCACCGGACATGAACCGTTCGCGCAGGCGTTTGCGGTGATCCTTGATGTAGGACGGCAACCGGCCCGTGGGCAGCGGTTGCGCCGGGGCTTCGTCCGTTTCAAACAGCATCGGGGCTTCGGCAAAGGCGTCCTGAGTCATAGTCCCACCGTGCCGCAGAATCGGTTTCTGAATGGTTAACGCATTTCGCCGGCCATATGCGCCGTGGCGCGTCGGACAATCAGGTGCAACAGGATCGAGAAAACCCCCAGCGTCAGCATCGCCGCGAACATCAGGTCCGTTTTGGCACGGCCGTTGGCCAGTAGCATCAGGTACCCAAGCCCTTGCGACGACCCGACCCACTCGCCGATTACGGCCCCAATCGGAGCATAGACCGCGGCCAGCCGCATGCCAGAGGCCAGCGAGGGTAAAGCGGCGGGAATACGAATGTGCCACAACACCGAGCGCGGACTGGCCTGCATCGTCCGCGCCAGATCCAGGTACCCCGCTGGTGTCCGCATCAAACCATCAAAGAACGACGAGGTGATCGGAAAATAGATGATCAGCACTGCCATCGCGACCTTGGACCAAAGACCGTATCCCAGCCACAATGTCAGCAAAGGCGCCAATGCAAAGACGGGCAGCGCTTGGGTAAACACCAGCATCGGCTGCACCAACACCCGCGCGGCCCGGGAGTTGGCCAGTTGCAACGCGGTCAAAACCCCAAGAACCGTACCGCAGGCGAGGCCTAGCACAACTTCGACGGCAGTGACCCACGTGTGTTCTGCAATAATCCAACGGTTCTGCCACCACGTCTCGGCCACCAAAGCCGGACTCGGAAGAATGAACTTGGGAAGACCGGTCAGACTGACGATCCCCTGCCAAATGGCCAGCGCAAACATCGTCGCCGCAAGGGCTGACAGCACTTTCATGCTGCCTCCTCACGCAACAAACGCAGCAGTGCGCCTTGGGTTTCCAGTGTTTCCAAGTCATCAACCTTGCGCGGCGCGATTGCGTGGGGCGGGCTACAGGGCGTCAGGCCATGCCGCGTCATGACGACGATCGATTGGCCCAAACGGGCAGCTTCGCCGGGATCATGGGTGACCAGTAATACGGTACGACCCTGCAGGGCTTCGGCAGCCAGATCCTGCATGTCGGCACGCGTGCGCGCATCGAGGGCCGAGAAGGGTTCGTCCAGCAGCACGATGGGGCGATCTTCCATCAGCGTGCGTGCCAGTGCCACGCGCTGCCGCTGACCGCCGGACAGCTCAGTGGGTTTCTTGATCAGGTGATCCTCAAGCCGCATCCGTTCGATCAGACGATCCCGGCGTTTCAAGTCAGGCTTTTCGCCGCGTAGCCGCGCGCCCAGCGACACGTTCTGTGCAACGGTGGCCCAAGGTAAAAGCAGGTCATCCTGCGCCATGTAAGCGACACGCTCGGGTACGGGATGACGGTCATTGGCCCTGATCTCTCCGGTGAATTCCGCACCCGTATCCAAGCCAGCGATCAGGCGCAGAATGGTGGTTTTTCCAACGCCCGATCCGCCCAGCAGGCAGGTCCATTGCCCCGCCGCAAGGGTCAAGGTCAAAGGCGCGAACAGAGGCGCGCCGTCGATGGAGGCGGATCCGCTGACGGTCAGATCGGGCGCTGGTGTCACGGGGTCAAACCCATTTGCCAAAAATTGACCTCAAGCTCGGTCGCGGTGCGGAAGGTTTGACACAGGCGCTGCCAGCGGGGTGAAAGCGCATAGTTCGGACCAATACGCCTTATTAGAGCCTGATCCAGCAGCTCTCCAACCGTCTTGCAGGCGTCCTGATAATCCGGGCCGGCATAGGTGTTGATCCAGTCGCGATAAGTCTCGGACGTGGCTTCCGCCGCCAAACGCGCGCCGATTTCGCCATAGCCCATCACGCAAGGCGCCAGAGCGGCCAGCAAATCCAGCAGATCGCCGCTGTACCCGGCCTCAAGCACAAAGCGCGTATAGGCCAGATTTTCCGCGCGTTCGGGTGTTGCAAACAGTTCTTCGCTGGAAATCCCTTCGGCCTCGCAGATCCCGATATGCAGCTGCATTTCTTCGGCCACCAGCGCATTGACCGTAGCGACCGCGGTTAGCATCTCGGAATGCGTCTCGGATTTCACAACCGCCAACGCCCAGGCGCGAGAGAAGTGGATGAGGAACACGTAGTCCTGCCGCAGGTAGTGCAGAAATGCCTCTCGCGGCAGGGTGCCGTCCTTCATCCCTTCGACAAAGGCGTGGCGGGTGTAATCCCGCCACGTTTCCTGCGCGGCATCGCGCATCAGCGCGAACGCTTTGCCATAGTCGCTCATTGCACGGTCACGTCGACTGAGATGTCACTGACCGGGTTGATGCTGTCGATCATGCCGCTGTCTTTCAGGAAGGTTTCGAACCGGGCGTAGCGGCCCGCGTCAAACCCTGCCGGACGCAGCGCAAAGCGGGGCAGCGTGTCGACCCAGGCGCGTGCGTTCAGTTCGTCCTGCAGCTCGGGCGAGGTGGCGGCGAAGATTTCCCAGCTTTTTTCCGGGTTGTTGACGATGAACTGGGTCGCCTTCTCGGTCGCAGCCAGGAAACGGGCAACCTTTTCGGCATCCATCGTGTCAGGGTTGGCGACATAGATCAGTTCGTCATAGGGCGGCACACCTTCTTCCTCGATATAGAAGCAGCGGCCCGCAACGCCTTCGATGTCCATCTGGTTCAATTCAAAGTTCCGGAAGGCGCCGATCACCGCATCCACCTGCCCGGTCATCAGAGACGGCGAAAGCGAGAAGTTGACGTTTATCATCTCGATATCGTCCAGCGCGACGCCGTGGACGTTCAGCATGGCGGTCAGAACGGCCTCTTCCACACCCGCGACCGAGAAACCAACTTTTTTACCCTTCAGGTCGGCCAGCGTTTTGATCGGGCCATCTTCAAGCACCAGCAGGCAGTTCAGCGGCGTCGCAACCAGCGTGCCAACGCGTTTCAGCGGTAGGCCCTCGTGGATTTGCAGATGCAGTTGCGGCTGGTAGGACACGGCCAGATCGGCCTGACCGGCGGCCACCAGACGCGGCGGGGCCGAGGGATCGGCTGGCGGGACGATTTCGATTTCCAGTCCCTCATCTGCAAAATAGCCATTTTCCTGCGCCACAATGATAGGCCCATGGTCCGGGTTCACGAACCAGTCCAGCAGTACCGTCATCTTGTCATCCGCCCAGGCCGGCGCGGCGGCCAGCAGGGCGATCGCTGTCATCAGCTTTTTCATTTCTCGCGTTTCCTTCTGTTCACGAGGTTGAGGCCGCGACGAGCACGATCTCGCCAGGCCAATCCGGTTTCAGTTCTTCCGCAGCACGCCAGGCGCGCAGACCGGTGGCACAACACAAGGCCAGCCGTTGGCCGGTGCATTGAATTGTCTTCAAAGCCCGGGGCGACACTCGGTGCGCGTCGGGATGGATCGGTTCGGGTGCCTCATCCTGGTCACGCAGCTCGATAATCAGGTCATCACGGGTCAGTTGGCTCGCGGAAAGAAAAGGAAAGCTCTGCTCTGGTTCCGGTGCGCCATCAAATCGGAATGACGTACTGCGCAGCGTGCGGGCGTTAAACTGCACCATCTGACCAAGGGGCGAAGGCTCGACACCAAGGATCAGTTTTAACGCCATCTGCGCCTGCATCGCCCCGATCATGCCAACCACCGAACCCAAAACGCCCGCGGTGGCGCAGCTGGCACCGCTTTCGGGCGCATCCGGGAACACCGCCCGCAAAGACGGAGCACCACCACAAAAGCCACCGACGTAACCTGACAATCCAAGCACCGAAGCACTGATGAGGGGTTTGTCCAATTCGCGACATACGTCCGAAAGCGTGTAACTAACGGCGTAACTGTCGGCGCAATCAAGGATGATGCCCGAGTCGGAAACAAATTCCTGCGCGTTTGCCCTTGTTAGAGCCTGAATTTCAGCAAAAACCGAGATTTCACGGTTGAGAGCCCGGCAACGTTCTGCTGCAACCTCCGCTTTGGGGCGGCCGCAATCCCGCTCGGTAAACACTGTCTGGCGATGCAGATTCGACAACGCAATCTCATCACGATCCATGATGGTCAGGTGTCCTACACCAGCACCGGCCAGCAACGGCAGAACCGGTGCCGCCAGCCCACCGGCACCTACCACCAGAACCCGCGCCCCGGACAGACGGGCCTGACCCTGCTCGCCCACCTCAGGCAAGATCATTTGGCGCGAATAGCGGCTCATCGGGTGGCCTCGATCCACTCGCGTACTCGCGCTTCGGGATCCGCGTTCAGGGTGATGTCCGTGACGGCCGAAACAATGTCCGCACCCGCCTGCAAGACGCCGGGCGCGCGTTCAACGCTCATCCCTCCAATCCCGACCAGAGGAATGCTCCCCACGCGGGATTTCCACTCGGTCACGCGCGGTAGACCCTGTTGCTGCCATTTCATCTTCTTCAGGATTGTCGGGTATACCGGCCCCAAGGCGACGTAATCGGGGCTCATGGCCAAGACGCGCTCAAGCTCGTCATCATCGTGGGTCGAGACGCCCAGCTTCAGCCCCGCCTTGCGAATTGCCATCAAGTCCGCGTCGTCCAGATCCTCCTGTCCGAGGTGAATCCAGTCGCAACCCGCATCGATGGCCTGCCGCCAGTAGTCATTCACGACCAAAACGGCATCATGCGCGCGACAGAGGTCACTTGAAATCGCGATCTGTTCTCGCACAACCTCATCCGGTTGGTCCTTGATCCGTAACTGAACCAACTTGACGCCCAAAGGCAGCATCCGGCGCAACCAATCGGAATGGTCGAAGATCGGGTAAAACTGGTCGAGGGTCATGACAGGAACGCCTTTCCGATGACGGGCGTCGAAGGCTCGGCCATGTCGCGCGCCTCGATCGGGTCGGCCCGATAGGCCAGTTGCCCGGCTTCGATTGTCAGCGACATCGCGCGCGCCATCGCAGCCGGATCACCGGCACGTGCCACGGCGGTATTCAGCAGAACAGCGTCATAGCCCAGCTCCATCGCGCGCGCAGCGTGGCTGGGCAAACCGATCCCGGCGTCGATCACCAACGGCACGTCCGGAAACTCGGCCCGCATCGCGCGTAAGGCGTATTCGTTGTTCAGGCCGCGCCCGGACCCTATGGGCGCCCCCCAAGGCATCAGCACCTCGCACCCGGCGGCCAGCAGGCGTTCGCCCACGATCAGATCGTCGGTTGTGTAGGGAAAGACCTCGAACCCGTCTTCGGTGAGAATGCGGGCAGCTTCGACCAGTTGGAACACATCCGGTTGCAGGCTGTCCGAGTGGCCAATCAGTTCCAGCTTGATCCATCTGGTGTCAAAGACCTCACGCGCCATATGGGCGGTGGTTACGGCCTCTTTGACCGTATGGCACCCGGCGGTATTGGGCAGGACCAGCACGCCCAACTCGCGGATCATCTGCCAAAAGGCCTGTCCCGCACCAGATTCGCGCCGCAGCGATACAGTGGCCACGCCGGCACCACTGTCCCGAAACGCCCGTTCCAGGATCGCGGGGCTGGGATATTGTGCCGTGCCCAACATCAGCGGGTTGGGTAGTTGGGTGCCGTAGAACGTCTTCATCCCTCAGCCCCCCTGCATCGGCGCAACGATTTCAACCCGATCACCGGCATTGAGCGCATGGGCAATGCGCCGGCCAGAAGGCACAAAGTCCTCGTTTACCGCCGTGGCAACACGGCCCGAAAGCCCGCATTCCTGCAAAAGCTCGGCAAGGGTTTCGGCGCGCACCTCTCGCGGTTCGCCGTTAAGCACGATCTTCATCGACCATCTCCGAATGTTTGTTATCCAACGCCAGATCAGCCACCCCCTGCGCCAGCGCGGGGGCCAGAAGGTAGCCGTGGCGATAAAGGCCGTTGGCATAGATTGTTCGTCCTAACCGCCGGATACGCGGCAGGTTGTCTGGAAAGGCCGGGCGCAGATCGACGCCGATTTCCAACACTTCGGCTTCACCAAAGGCGGGGTTCAACGCGTAGGCGGCGCTGAGCAGCTCCAGCATCGAACGCGCGGTGATGCGGCTGCTATCCTCGGATTCGATCATCGTTGCGCCCAGCATGTAGACGCCATCCCCGCGCGGCACGATATAGAGCGGCATGCGCGGGTGCAGCAAACGAACGGGTCGGGTCAGGGTCACGTCCCGGCACCGGATCACCAGCATTTCACCTTTGACCCCGCGCAGGTCGTGTAGGTATTCGCGCGCATGCAGACCACGGCAATCAATGGCGTTTTCCAACTGCATCGGCGCGAGCTTTTGGTGGAACTCGACTCCTTGATCCCAAAGCTGGCGAGACAAGTCCTGCAATGCCAGACGTGGGTCCAGATGGGCCTCGTCGCTGAAGAACAGGCCCTTGCTGAAATTGTTGAGATCAGGCTCTAATGACGTGATTTTTGCTCCGTTGACCTCAGAAAAGGCTTCGGTCCTTCGGGCGAAGCGGCGCAGATCGGGCAGATCGCGCGGGCTTGCGACGACCAGCGTACCGCGCCTGTGAACCTGCGTCCGCGAGGCCCACCAGTCAATCGCCGCCTGTCCAAGGCGCAGGACAGGTTCCTCGGCATTTTCGTATTCGCACCAGGGTGCGAGCATACCGCCCGCCCACCATGAACACCCATGCGGGCCAGGTGAGCCGCCGGGGTCAAACACCTGCACCTTGGCCCCGCGTGAAACAAGCTCGGACGCGACCGCCAATCCGGCCACACCGGCCCCTATGACCGACCAGACCGTCACGCGGGCCAGACCTGATGGAAATGATGTACTGGTCCGTATCCCTGTCCGATATTCAGACCGTCAGCCTGTGTGATGGCACCTTGCAGGTAGCCGTGCGCCTGAGCCACGGCGTCGGTCAGTGAAAGACCCTTGGCCAACCCGGCCGCAATCGACGAGGACAAAGTGCAGCCCGTTCCGTGGGTGTTATGGGTCTGTTGGCGCTGGGCCGTGAACTCTCCGGTCACACCTTGGGTTGTAACAAGAAGATCGTGGCAAATATCGCCAGTACCGTGACCACCTTTCATCAGAACTGCGTCTGCGCCCATCTCGCACAGGTCATGTCCCTGTGCGACCATCTCATCCAGGGTGGCCGCCGGCGCAACGCCCAGTAAACAAGCAGCTTCGGGCAAGTTGGGCGTCAGAACGGTCGCGCGGGGCAGCAACACATCGCGCAGGGTTTGTACGGCCTCTTCGACCAGTAGCGCATCGCCGGATTTTGCGATCATGACCGGATCCAGAACAACCGGCCCGGAAAAACCCTCGATACTGTCGGCGACGCTGTGGATGATCTCTGGTGTCGCCAGCATGCCGATCTTGATCGCGCCAACATCAAGGTCGGTCAGAACAGCGTCGATCTGGGCAGCAATGATATCCAATGGAATACCATGCACAGCAGTCACAGCCCTGGTATTCTGGGCCGTCACTGCGGTGATCACACTGGCCCCGTAAACCCCAAGCGCCGACATCGCCTTTAGATCGGCCTGAATTCCGGCCCCGCCGCCGCTGTCAGATCCTGCGATTGTTAAAGCAATAGGTGCCATGTCGTTGCTCCGGTTCATAATGGGCAACGGGCATGGAAAACGTCTAAGCACTGTGAGACCGTTCCCTACGCCGGTATTGCCCGGATCAGGTTCGATGGGTTAGCGCATTGACGCCTCTCAGCCCTCGGACAGGGCACCCCAACGGTTTGAGCGGACAATCTCAGGGGTTGCCTGGGGAATCAAGGGCCAATTTCGTGTGTTTCGAAGGCCAAACTGGACTCAAAAAAGGCCAGTCCCTTGGGACCGGCCTTTTGTGCGTAGATTATCGAGGCTGCTAGCCTTTCATGCCGTC
The DNA here is from genome assembly GCF_056538705.1 of Ruegeria sp. BF12. Taxonomy (NCBI): domain Bacteria; kingdom Pseudomonadati; phylum Pseudomonadota; class Alphaproteobacteria; order Rhodobacterales; family Roseobacteraceae; genus Ruegeria; species Ruegeria sp. BF12. The sequence continues at coordinate 57,869 of NZ_JBQFTP010000011.1, forward strand.
CCAGAAGGATTTGACGGACGAAAAAAAGCTATTTGATTCCGGGTGGTTATCTTCACCCAGATCGTCGAATTCTTTCAGCAGTTCCTTCTGGCGGCTGGTCAGGTTAACCGGGGTTTCAACCGCCAACTCGATGAACATGTCACCGACACCGCCGCCGCGCAGGGCAGGCATTCCCTTGCCACGCAGGCGCATCTGGCGACCGGATTGGCTGCCAGCCGGGATTTGCACGCGACCGCGGCCACCGTCGATGGTGGGCACTTCGATCGAGCCACCCAGCGCAGCCTTGGCCATACTGACCGGTACGCGGCAATATAGGTTCACGCTGTCACGCTCGAACAGCTTGTGGTCCGAAACTTCGACGAAGATGTACAGATCGCCCGGAGGGCCACCGCGCATCCCGGCCTCACCCTCGCCCGCAAGACGGATACGGGTGCCGGTTTCGACACCGGCCGGGATGTTGACCGACAGCGCGCGTTCTTTTTCGACGCGCCCCGCGCCACCGCAGGATTTACAGGGGTTCTTGATGATCTGTCCCAGACCCGAACAGGTCGGACACGACCGTTCGACGGTGAAAAACCCTTGTTGCGCGCGCACCTTACCCATGCCGGAACAGGTCGGGCAGGTTGTGGGCTCGACCCCGCCTTCTGCGCCCGAGCCGTCACAGGCCGAACAGGCCACAGCGGCAGGAACGGTGATCGTTTTCTGCAGACCCGAGAACGCCTCTTCCAGCGTTACGCGCAGGTTATAGCGCAGGTCCGATCCGCGCGCAGCACGACGACCACCGCCAGCGCCACCGCGTTGACCGCCCATGAAGTCGCCGAACAGATCGTCAAAAACATCCGAGAAGGCGCTGGAAAAATCACCCTGACCAAATCCGCCACCGGGACGGCCACCGCCGCCCATGCCGTTTTCGAATGCGGCATGGCCAAAGCGGTCATACGCGGCCTTTTTATCGGCATCGCGCAGAACGTCATAGGCTTCGTTTGCTTCCTTGAACTGCGCCTCGGAATCGGGGTTGTCCTTGTTGCGGTCGGGATGCAACTCTTTGGCTTTCTTTCGAAAACCCTTCTTGATCTCGTCCGCTGATGCGCCCTTGGACACGCCGAGCACATCATAGTAGTCGCGTTTTGACATCAGTTTTTCCTTCTGCCTCAACGTAATCGGGCCGGCCCGGCAACCGGACCGGCCCGAATTGGCCCGGTTACCCGTTACTTACGCTTGTCGTCGTCAAGATCTTCAAACTCGGCGTCGACAATGTCGTCATCACCAGCCGGAGCAGCGTCTGCCGCCGCAGGCTCGTCTTCGGCCTCTTCGGACTGCGCTTTGTAGATCGCTTCACCCAGCTTCATCGCAGCTTCGGTGACGTTCTGAATGCCCGACTTGATTTTGTCGGCATTTTCGGTTTCCAGCTCGTCCTTCAGCGCGGCGATCGCCAGCTCGATGGCTTCGATTGTGGTCGGGTCGACCTTGTCGGCATGCTCTTCCATCGACTTCTCGGTCGAGTGGATGAGGCTTTCCGCCTGGTTCTTGGCGTCGACCAGTTCGCGGCGTTCCTTGTCGGCTTCCGCGTTCTCTTCGGCGTCCTTGACCATCTTTTCGATGTCGTCATCCGACAGACCGCCAGAAGCCTGGATGGTGATCTTCTGCTCTTTGCCAGTGCCTTTGTCCTTGGCCGAAACCGAGACAATGCCGTTGGCGTCGATATCAAAAGTTACCTCGATCTGAGGCATGCCGCGCGGTGCCGGCGGGATATCTTCAAGGTTGAACTGACCCAGGATCTTGTTGTCCGCGGCCATTTCACGCTCACCCTGGAACACGCGGATGGTTACGGCGTTCTGGTTGTCTTCAGCGGTCGAGAAGACCTGAGACTTCTTGGTCGGGATCGTGGTGTTGCGGTCGATCAGACGGGTAAACACGCCACCCAGCGTTTCGATGCCCAGCGACAGCGGGGTTACGTCCAGCAGAACCACGTCTTTAACGTCGCCCTGCAGAACACCGGCCTGAATGGCGGCACCCATGGCAACGACTTCGTCCGGGTTCACACCTTTGTGCGGCTCTTTGCCGAAGAACTTGGTGACCTCTTCGATCACTTTCGGCATCCGGGTCATACCACCGACCAGAACAACTTCGTCCACATCAGCAGCCGACAGACCCGCATCTTTCAATGCAGCGGCACAGGGCTTCATCGACTTCTTGATCAGGTCGCCAACCAGCGATTCCAGCTTGGCACGCGTCAGCTTCATAACCATGTGCAGCGGCTGACCATTGGCGCCCATCGAGATGAACGGCTGGTTGATTTCGGTCTGCGAGGTCGAGGACAGTTCGATCTTGGCTTTTTCAGCGGCTTCTTTCAGACGCTGCAGGGCCATCTTGTCGGCAGACAGATCGACACCGTGTTCCTTTTTGAACTCGTCCGCCAGGTAGTTGACGATGCGCATGTCAAAGTCTTCACCACCCAGGAAGGTGTCGCCGTTGGTCGACTTAACCTCGAACAGGCCGTCGTCGATTTCCAGAATGGTCACGTCGAAGGTACCGCCACCAAGGTCATAAACCGCGATGGTTTGGGTTTCTTGCTTGTCCAGACCATAGGCCAGCGCGGCAGCAGTCGGCTCGTTGATGATCCGCAGCACTTCCAGACCGGCGATTTTACCAGCGTCCTTGGTGGCCTGACGCTGTGCGTCGTTGAAGTAGGCCGGAACGGTGATAACCGCTTGCGTGACTTCCTCACCCAGATAGCTCTCGGCGGTTTCCTTCATCTTGCCCAGAGTGAAGGCCGAGATCTGGCTTGGGGAGTACTTTTCACCGCGAGCCTCAACCCACGCGTCACCGTTTCCGCCATCAACGATGGCGTACGGCACCATTTTCTTGTCTTTTTCGACTTCTGCATCATCCACGCGTCGACCGATCAGACGCTTGACGCCAAAGATGGTGTTGTCGGGGTTGGTGACCGCCTGACGTTTTGCAGGCTGACCGACCAGTCGCTCATCTTCAGTGAAGGCGACGATCGAGGGCGTGGTCCGCGCCCCTTCTGCGTTTTCGATGACCTTCGGCTGCGAGCCGTCCATGATGGCCACACACGAGTTGGTGGTCCCGAGGTCAATACCGATTACTTTTCCCATATGTTCAATCCCTTTCTCTTCAAGGCGATGTCCCGAGGTCCGGACCCGTTATGGCATCTGGCCCCGATCTGTTTTGCGCAACAGCCCTACACCATCGCGCGTCCCGGCGTATATAAGGGCGAGACGAAAAGCCTGCAAGCGGTGTAAAAGGCAGGTTTTCGGGAATCTGTGGCCTTTTTTGGCAAGGTTTTGGCAGGGATTGGGGAATCTTGTATGACGCGGCTGCTCTTGCGCGGTTTTGATATCAGAAAAGCCTATCTGGACGTTGCGGCACAAGCGCAACTGATCGAGACCTTGCGCCCGATTCTGAGATCCGCCCCTTTGTTCCGTCCCGTGACACCATCCGGCAAGGAAATGTCGGTGCGTATGACGTCGGCGGGACCACTTGGCTGGGTTACCGACAAAGCCGGGTACCGGTACCAGGCACAACATCCAAAGGGGATGGCGTGGCCCTCGATCCCGGATCCCATTCTGGATATCTGGCGCGATCTGGCCAGCACTGTGCAGGCTCCCGATTGCTGTCTGATCAATTACTACGGCGAAGGCGCGCGAATGGGCCTGCATCAGGACAAGGACGAAGCCGACTTTTCGTGGCCGGTGCTGTCGATATCACTGGGCGACGACGCGCTTTTCCGCATCGGTAACACGTCCCGCGGCGGCAAGACGGAATCCATTTGGCTGAACTCAGGGGACATCGTGGTTATGGGCGGCCCTGCCCGCCTGACTTATCATGGCGTGGACCGTATCCGGTTCGGGTCTTCAAAACTGCTGCCAAAAGGCGGACGGATCAACCTGACCCTGCGCGTGGCCAGTTAACGGCGCGCGCCCCAACTGGCCGAAACATGTTGCCGGGTGTAGAAAATGCCCAAAAGACCGATCATCAACAGCGCCACACCGACCCAGATCGCATATTCCCAACTGGTGTTGCGCGGGAAATAGTTTCGAAAGACAAAACCGCGGCACTGGTCGATCACGTGAAACAACGGGTTCCAAGCGAAAAAACTCAGCATGAATCCACCCAGCGCGTTCGCGACAACCATTTTACCCGAGAAGATCATGTTCAGGCGTCTGTAAACGGTGCTGAGAATAGAGGAAGTACTGGGAAACCATGGCTTGATTGCCATGAAAATAACGCCGACGGCGCAGCCCGTAAACCAAGCCAGGATCAGCATGTAGAACGCGCCGCCTGGATCCTGGATCTCCAACGGCGCAACGGCAACACTGTATCCGAACAGAATCACAAGTATGGATACGACCTGTGTGTATAGCGTGCCGAATGCGGTCGATAGAAGCGACACCATCATGTTCATGGGCGAATGCAGCATCATTGGGTTGTTCCCGGTGCCGACACCACCGACCGAACCGACCGATTTGATATGTGTCATGAACAGAAAGACGCCGGTCAGCAGAAACAGGATGAACTCACCCCGGATTTTGGCGATCCGCGTTCCCAGCATCGACATGATCAGATAAAATACCGTCACAAGTGCGAGGATCTGAATGATGTTCATAACGATCGCCAGCACGGCATTGGAATGCCCAGATCGAATACCACGGACAACGGCGTGGAACACCAGCTCAGAAAAGGTAAATGCGCCACCTAAAAGCGTCTGATTTCGTTTAAAATAAAACACCGGCGCACTCTTTCCTGCTGAATTACCTGCAAACTGCCACGAAATTCTTGCCGTTCCGTAACCGGCACATCATAAGGCCGTCAGGGATTTCGATCAACAAACCACAGGAACGGAGCATTTTTGTGACCTATGACGCCCTTATTCCCGTAATCAGACGTCTGGCGCTTGAGGCCGGGGACACGATCATGCAGATTTACGAAGCGGATGACTTCGACATCAAAGTCAAATCCGACGCCAGCCCCGTGACCGAAGCCGACGAAGCCGCAGATGCACTGATCTCGGCCGGTCTGCGCGAGGCATTCCCCGACATCCTGCTGGTGACCGAAGAGCAGGCGGCGTCGCACTCTGAGAAGGGTGATACATTCCTGATCGTCGACCCGCTGGATGGTACCAAAGAGTTCATCAACCGGCGCGGCGATTTCACGGTGAACATCGCGCTGGTCGAAAATGGCGTCCCGACCCGCGGGGTCGTATACGCCCCTGCAAAAGGGCGCATGTTCTATACGCAGGCCGATGGACAATCGGTCGAGGAAACCGGCACACTGGACAAGGTGGAAGTGGGGGATGTGACCCCAATATCGGTGTCTAAACCGGACAATTCGGCGCTTTTGATCGTTGCGTCGAAATCTCATCGGGATCAAGCGACCGAGGATTACATCAACAAGTATCAGGTGCAGGATAGCAAAAGCGCGGGCTCTTCCCTGAAGTTCTGTCTGGTCGCAACCGGGGAGGCGGACCTCTATCCTCGCGTTGGGCGCACCATGGAATGGGACACAGCCGCTGGACATGCCGTTCTGGCGGGCGCGGGCGGCAAAGTTGTGCGCTTTGATGACCACACGCCGCTGACCTATGGCAAAGACGGCTATGCAAATCCGTTCTTTATCGCCTACGCTCCGGGTTTAGATTTGAAGGAGGCCTGATGTCCGTACTGATTGCCATCCCCGCCCGTTACGCATCGACACGCTACCCTGGTAAGCCACTGGTTCCGCTGACCGGGGCAAATGGCAACGCCATGACCCTGATCGAACGATCCTGGCGCGCGGCTTGTTCCGTATCCGGCGTTGACCGGGTTGTTGTCGCCACGGATGACGACCGCATCCGCGAAGTATCCGAGGGATTCGGCGCAGAGGTCGTGATGACATCCGAAGCCTGCGGCAATGGCACAGAGCGCTGCGCCGAAGCACACGAAGTTCTGGGCACGGGTTATGAGATTGTCGTGAACCTGCAGGGCGACGCGCCGCTGACACCGCACTGGTTTGTCGAGGACCTGATCGCAGGGCTGCGCGCAGCCCCCGAAGCCGGAGTGGCCACGCCTGTTCTGCGCTGCGACGGCGACGCGTTGAACAGCTTGCTGAATGACCGCAAACATGGGCGCGTCGGCGGCACCACGGCCGTATTCGCGGCCGACCACAGTGCAATGTACTTCTCGAAAGAGGTTGTTCCCTTCACCAATCAGACCTTTGTAGGTGATGAGGCGACGCCTGTGTTTCACCATGTCGGCGTATACGCCTATCGCCCCGATGCTCTTGCCGCCTACCCCACATGGCCCGTTGGACCGCTCGAGCAGCTCGAAGGGCTGGAACAGCTTCGGTTCATGGAAAACGGCCGCAAGGTCTTGTGCGTAGAGGTCGAGGCAAAAGGTCGCCAGTTCTGGGAGTTGAACAATCCTCAAGATGTACCGAAGCTGGAAGAGATGATGGCAGCGATGGGGTTGGATTAACCAATATTCCCCATGAACTTCGATCGCGCCTGCGGCTAGTTGGGCGCGGTACTGAAATTTGGAAAGCAATATGACAAACATTCTCGTAACCGGCGGCGCCGGGTACATCGGATCTCATGCTTGTAAAACATTGTCCCAGGCCGGATACACGCCAGTAACCTTTGACAACCTTGTCACCGGTTGGCAGGACGCGGTAAAATTCGGGCCGTTCGAACAAGGCGATCTGCTGGATCGGACGCGGCTGGACGAGGTTTTTGCCAAGTATGAACCTGCAGCAGTGATGCATTTTGCAGCCCTCAGCCAAGTCGGCGAGGCAATGTCCGAGCCCGGAAGATACTGGTCCAACAACGTGACCGGTTCCCTGAACCTGATCGAAGCCGCCGTGGCCGCCGGGTGTCTAAATTTCGTCTTTTCCTCCACCTGCGCCACCTATGGCGATCATGACAATGTCGTGTTGGACGAGGACACGCCGCAGATGCCGCTGAACGCATATGGCGCCTCAAAACGCGCGATCGAAGACATCCTGCGCGATTTTCAGGCGTCACACGGGCTGAACCATGTGATTTTCCGGTACTTCAACGTTGCAGGCGCCGACCCGGATGGTGACGTGGGTGAGTTCCACCGCCCGGAAACACACCTTGTGCCGCTGATGCTGGACGCAATCGACGGAAAGCGCGACGGGCTAACCGTGTTCGGCACGGACTATGACACGCCCGATGGGACCTGCATCCGCGATTATGTGCATGTCTGCGATCTAATCGATGCCCATGTGCTGGGGCTGAACTGGCTGGAGCAGGAAAAGGGCAGCCGCGTGTTCAACCTGGGCACCGGGTCCGGTTTTTCGGTGATGGAGGTGATCAACCACTCCAAAGCAGTCACCAACCGCGATGTGCCCTACTCGATCGGGCCACGTCGCGCAGGCGATTGCACCAAGCTGGTCTCTGGTTCTGTCCGCGCCGGTCAAGAGCTGGGCTGGACGCCAAAAAGGTCAACATTAGAGACCATGATTGCCGACGCATGGCGCTGGCATCAGAACGGTCACTACGAAAAATGAGATCTGCGTGACCGGTACCAGCGAAGATACGCTTCCGCCCATTGGATGGGTGCAAAAGTACCGGTTACGGCTGAAACGGCGACGTTTGTTGTGGCGGTCATTTCGCAGCCGCCATCAACTGTCTTGTCTTGCCGACCGCACGTCAGAAACCGGTCCCGGCGACGTTCTGGCTTTTACCACCCTGCGAAACGAGGTCGATCGCTTGCACTGGTACTTCAGCCACTATCGCGCGCTGGGGGTCGACCACTTTCTGATTGTTGATAACGGCAGCGATGACGGGTCGGTTGAATATCTGGCAGAACAACCAGACGTGTCTCTGTGGCAGACCCATGATAGCTACCGTGCATCGCGCTATGGGCTGGATTGGCTGACATGGCTGCAAATGCGTTACGGGCATGGCCACTGGACCCTGATGGTGGATGCGGACGAACTGCTGATCTACCCCGACCATGATACCCGATCCCTGCACGATCTGACCAAATGGCTGGACAGTCAGGGGCGTGTCGAATTCGGAGCGCTGATGCTGGACCTTTATCCCAAAGGGCCACTGGGTTCTCAGAGTTATGACCCCGAGACCAACCCAACCGAAGTGGCAAGCTGGTTCGATACCGGCCCCTACCGCGCGCAACGGCAAGCCCCTTTGGGCAACCTTTGGGTGCAGGGAGGCGCCCGCGAGCGGATGTTCTTTGCGGATAGCCCACGCCACTCCCCGACGCTGAATAAGATCCCGCTGGTCCGATGGTCGAAGCGCTATGCCTATGTAAACTCATGCCATTCCGCATTGCCGCGCCGACTGAACGCTGGCTATGGCGGCCCCGGCAACCCGTCACCATCGGGCGTTCTGCTACATACGAAATTTCTGCCCGAAGTTATTGAAAAATCGAGGGTGGAAAAAGAGCGGCGCCAGCACTTTCACGACCCGGATCAATTCACGGCGTACTACGATGAAATCATCAATCGCCCGGTCATGTGGACACCGGAATCCGAAAAGTACACGGACTGGCGGCAATTGCAGCAGCTGGGCCTGATGGGCGAAATCAACTGGGAAAACCACAACTCGAACTAACTATATTTAAAGCCGTTGCTTCGAAAGATGCAAAAATGGCATAAAACGGCAATTACCCGGCACCACTCTGGCTTGTTCAGACACCGGGTATGCTCGCGTAGGTAAAAAGGTTGGGCAGTCGCGTGGGCCTATTGGATTCATATCGGATGAGATTGCGGCGCAAGCGCCGTGTTCTTCGATGCCTGCGAAAACGGCGCGAATTGAAACCGGTTTCCGTGAAAACCAACGCAATACAACGCCGCGATGTCCTGTTGGTCTGCGTTATGCGGAACGAGAAAATCCGTCTCTCGTATTTTCTGGACTACTACCGCAAGCTGGGTATCAATCATTTTCTGTTTGTCGACAATGCAAGCGACGACGGCTCGCTTGAGTATCTGGCGGATCAACCCGATGTCTCGGTCTGGCGGGCCGATGCAAGCTACAAGCGCGCCTCTTTTGGGGTCGACTGGTCGAACTACCTGCTTCGCAAATATGCCCACCGTCACTGGGTCCTTACCGTCGATCCCGACGAATTCTTTATCTACCCCTTCTGCGACACACGGCCCATCCGCGCACTGACCGATTGGTTGGATGGGTGCGCGGTGCGCAGCTTCAGCGCGATGCTGATCGACATGTATCCCGAAGGTCCCGTTGCAGACGCTACCTATACCGAGGGGCAGAACCCATTCGAAATCGCCAACTGGTTTGATGCCGGCAACTACACGATCACCAAAAATCCAACTTACGGAAACCTCTGGATTCAAGGCGGACCGCGTGCACGGGTGTTTTTCAGGGACACTCCGCGCAAAGCACCGGCATTGAACAAGATCCCTTTGGTGAAATGGGACAGGCGCTATGTCTATGTCAGTTCGACCCATTCTCTTCTGCCGCGAGGGTTGAACCAAGTTTATGATGAATGGGGTGGCGAAAAGACCAGCGGTGCCCTGCTCCACGCCAAGCTCATCAGCACGTTGAGCGAAAAGGCAAGCGAGGAATTGCAGCGTAGGCAACACTACCGCGGCTCGGGCGAGTATCGCGCCTATGCGGAACATCTCGTGGAAAATCCGGTGTTTTGGTGCGACAAGTCCGAGGCATACATCAATTGGCGACAGCTTGAAATTCTGGGCCTCATGTCGAAAGGAAACTGGGCATGAGCAGCCTGGGCGTCGTCATGCTGGTCCATACCGCGCTGAACCGGGCCGGGCAGGTCGCGCGCCATTGGACGGCTTCGGGGTGTCCGGTGGTGATCCACGTGGATCAAAAAGTGTCGAAAAAGGTGTACACGGAATTCGTGGCAGCATGTTTGGATGATCCGCTGATCCGGTTTTCGCACCGTCATGTCTGTGACTGGGGCGGCTGGGGAATCGTCGCGGCCTCACAATCTGCGGCCGAGCTGATGCTTAAGTCCTTTCCCGATGTGCGCCATGTTTTCCTGTCTTCTGGCGCCTGCCTGCCTTTGCGACCGCTGGATGAGTTGATCAACTACCTCTTGGATCGGCCGCGTGTTGATTTCATCGAAAGCGCCACAACCGCCGATGTCAGCTGGACCATTGGCGGGTTGGATCAGGAACGGTTTACCCTGCGGTTTCCTTTTTCGTGGCGCAAGAACCGCAAGCTGTTCGACGCCTATGTGAAACTGCAACGCGCCTTGCGCATACGCCGCCGCATTCCCGAAGGGCTGGTGCCGCATATGGGCAGCCAGTGGTGGTGCCTGAGCCGCCAAACCCTTTCTGCCATCTTGCAGGACCCAAGGCGCAAGACTTATGATCGATACTTCCGACGAGTCTGGATTCCCGATGAAAGCTATTTCCAGACGCTGGCCCGTCTATACTCTACCCATATCGAAAGCCGGTCGCTGACTCTGTCGAAATTCGATTATCAGGGTCGCCCGCATATCTTCTATGACGACCACCTGCAGTTGCTGCGCCGGTCCGACTGTTTCGTGGCCCGTAAAGTCTGGCCCCAAGCAGATCGCCTGTATCAGGCCTTTCTGACCGACCAGGCCGGCGCTATGAAGCCTGCCGAACCCAACCCCAGCAAGATTGACCGGGTCTTTTCCAAAGCGGTTGAGCGACGAACGCGCGGCCGCGATGGTCTGTATATGCAAAGTCGTTTTCCCCGTCACGGGAACGAAAACGGTCTGACATCTGCCACGTATTCGGTTTTTCAGGGTTTTACTGAGTTGTTCGAAGATTTCGAACACTGGCTGGCAAACGTTACGGGCACGCGTGTTCATGGACATCTTTTTGGCCCGGAGCGCGCCGAATTCGCCGGGGGTGAAACTGTCACCAATGGCGGCCTCAGCGATTGCGCAAAACTCCGGGACTATAATCCAACCGCGTTTATTTCGAACCTGATCTGGAACACGCGAGGCGAGCAGCAGTGTTTTCAGTTCGGCCCCGCAGACACGCAGGAGATCAACTGGTTTCTTGCACGGGACAAGAATGCGCAGATCTCGGTCATTACCGGAGCCTGGGCGATTCCGCTGTTTCAGTCGAACACGAACTTCGCCGATATAAGGGCCGAGGCCGCCCGGCTTCAGCAGATCGAAACAAAGCAGCTGGATATTTTATCGTCCGTCTGGACCAAAGCGCGTGTTCGAACATGGACTTTGGCCGATTTCGTCGAATCCCCGATCGAGCCATTGCAAACCGTCGCGGAAGAAACCGGCACAGCCCACCACAGCCACCTGACCGAAGCGCCCAAGATGGTCGATCTATCCGGGTTCGGTCAGTTCCTGCAAAACCTCAAAAACCAGGGTATGCACCCTTATCTCATGGGTGACTTTCCGACGGATGACGCGTTTGCAAACCGGGTCCGACCGTACCGAAAACCCTATCTGGTGCAGTAACCCTTTATGACGCCTAAATTCGACTATTTCATCATTCTTGCAGCCATGCGGACCGGGTCCAACCTGCTTGAGGAGAACCTGAACGCAATCGAAGGTGTCACCGGCCATGGTGAGGCGTTCAACCCGCATTTCATCGGACGGCTCAAATCCGATACCTTGCTGGGCATCTCGCTGGATGAACGTGATCGCGACCCCGCTGCCTTGCTGAAGGCGATCCGTCAGGCGCCGGGTGAGCTGAACGGATTTCGTTTCTTTCAGGGGCACGATCCGCGCGTGTTAGAGCCTGCTTTGGACGATCCGCGCTGCGCCAAGATCATTCTGACCCGCAACCCGCTGGACAGTTACGTCTCGCTCAAAATCGCGCGGGAAACCAAGCAATGGCAATTGAAAAACATAAAGCGCCGCCGCGAGGCACAGGTCGCGTTCGATGCCGAAGATTTCGTGAAGTACCTGAACCGGCAGCAAGAGTTCCATCTAACTCTGTCGCAGCGCTTGCAGAAAAGCGGTCAGTCGCCTTTTTTCATCGCCTATGACGATCTGACCCGATTGGACATCTTGAACGGTCTGGCCTCTTGGCTGGGCGTGTCCGGCAGGCTTTCCGCGATTGACGACACGTTGAAGCCGCAGAACCCGGAGCCGGCCTTGTCGAAAGTGACGAACCCGGACGAGATGGAGCAGGCACTGTCTCAGATCGACAGCTTCAATCTGCACAGTACCCCGAATTTCGAACCTCGCCGTCGTCCGGTTGTCGCGAATTACGTTGCCGCACCAAAGACTCCGCTCATGTATCTTCCGGTGCGCGGGGGCTTGGAAGAATCTGTGACAAGCTGGATGGCTGCGCTGGATGCGGTCGACGCCCAGGGCCTGATCACCAACCAGAACAGAAAGCAGACCCGTCAGTGGTTAATGTCCAACTCGGGACACAGAAAATTCACCGTGTTACGACACCCATTGGCGCGCGCGCACCACGCGTTTTGCGCGCATATCCTGAACACCGGGCCTGGCGCCTACCTGAAAATTCGGAACTTTCTGCGTAACCGTCTGAAAATTCCGATTCCGGGGCAATTGCGTCAGGGCAATTATCCTGTGGAACAGCATTACGAGGCGTTTTCCGCGTTCCTGACCTTCCTGCGTCAGAACCTTGCCATGCAAACCTCCGTGCGTGTGGATGGGTCCTGGTGCAGCCAGGCACAGATACTTGAGGGGATATCAACCTTCGCCCTGCCCGATCTGATCCTGAGGGAAGAGGAGAGCTTTACCGCCCTGCCCGATCTGGCCCGCCGGATGGGGCACGAAGCGCCGCCAAAGCCGGTCGTCAGCGAGCCAGACATCCCGTTCACATTGGGCGACATCTACGACGAGAAACTGGAAACGCTGGCAGCTGAAGCGTACCAGCGTGACTACATGCAATTCGGATTCGGAAACTGGAAGCCGCTTACGGACGCAGAGTGATCAGCGTGCCTTTGTTGACCATCGCATAGATTTCTTCCATTTCGTCGTTTTTGACGGCGATGCAGCCTGCAGTCCAATCTGCGGTCTTTTTCGCGCGCTTCCGCTCGGACCGTTTCTTGGGTTGGCCGTGTATGAAAATGTCACCGCCGGGATCGACACCCGCCGCCTTGGCCTGCGCGATATCCTGAGAGTTCGGGTATGAAATCCCAAGCGACAGGTGATAGCGGCTGTTGGGGTTGCGCCGGTCGATCAGGTAACTGCCCTCGGGCGTGCGCCCGTCGCCACGTTTGGTCTTGGTGCCATTCGGGGCAAATCCAAGATCAACCTTGTACTCCTTAAGGACATGTTCGTTGTGCAGAAGATAAAGCTTCCGCGCGCCCTTGTTGATGACCAAAGAGGTCACCTCGGGTCCATCATATGCCAGAAATCTGGGGCCTGCTGATGCACAAGCTGAGAGGCTCAGCGTTGCCATTGCGCCCAATCCGAATGCTCGACGATCCATGTTCACTGCCTGCTGCTCTTTTTTTCGGTATTATGCCAGAAAACGTGAAAACTGAAATCACTTTTTGATGTGCGACTGCTCAAGCAGGCGGCGCTCGATAGACTCCAACCGCTCCAACACCTCATCGCGATAGGCGTCTGTTCTGACTTCATCCTCGGCGTGATGCGCGTCCTGCATGGAGTTCACGATCAGACCCACCAGAAGGTTCACAACCGCAAAGGTCGTGACCATGATAAAGGGGACAAAGAACAGCCAGGCGTAGGGATAGATCTCCATCACTGGGCGTACGATGCCCATCGACCAGCTTTCCAGCGTCATGATCTGGAACAGCGTATAGGCCGACAATCCCAGATCGCCGAACCAATCCGGAAAGGATTGCGAGAACAGTTTGGTCGAGATCACCGCACCGATATAGAACAGGATTGCCATCAGTAAGAACACACTGGCCATACCCGGCAGGGCCGAGATGAATCCTTCGACCACGCGGCGCAGACGCGGCGCCACCGAGATGACGCGCAAAACCCGCAAGATTCGTAACGCCCGCAGAACCGATAGCGCACCGGCGCTGGGAACAAGGGCGACTCCGACGATGACAAAATCAAAAACATTCCACCCGCTAGTGAAGAATCTGCGCCCGGTGGCAATCAGCTTCATCGCGATTTCTGCTACAAAGATGGCGAGACACAGCTTGTCGAGAAACACAATAGCGGGACCCGCGATTTCCATCAGCGTCGGCGATGTCTCCATACCCAACAGAACCGCATTGAACATGATCACACCGGTGATGAATTTCCCGAACATCGGGGCTTCGATAATGGGTAGCAAGCGCTGGGCGATCACCATTCGGGTGGTCTCCTGTCAGGTTTTTGGGTTCAAAGTGAACCGAGCGGCAAGTTCGGTGTGTGACGACCATCGAAATTGGTCAACGACTTGTACCCATTCAAGGGTGTACCCCGCATTAACCAGAGTTTTTGCGTCGCGGGCGAACGTGACCGGGTTGCAGGACACATAGGCAATCACCGGGCGTAATGCCTGCGCCAGTTCGGCCACCTGCGCCTCGGCCCCAGCACGAGGCGGGTCGATCACCACCGCATCAAAGGATTTCAGCTCATCGGGCATCAGTGGACGCCGGAACAAATCGCGCGCCTCGGTTGTGACCCGCTTGAGGCCTTGGGCTCTGCGCCAGCCCTGATCCAGCGCCTCCGTCATCGCGGCTTCGCCTTCGACGGCATGGATCTCGGCATTTTCGGCCAGGGGCAATGAGAACGTGCCACTGCCCGCGAACAGGTCAATAACGCGCTTGGACACTCCAACTGCCTCTGAAACCGCTTGTAATAGAGCCTGTTCTCCGTCCTCTGTCGCCTGCAGAAACGCTCCGGGCGGCGGCACGACATCGGCCACGCCAAAGCGCTGGACCGGCGGTTGGCGCATGGCGATCACTTCCCCATCCCAGCTGAGCCGCGCGAGGCCGTGCTTCTCGGTCGCCTGTGCCAATGCCAGTTCCAGTGGGCCATCCAGTGGTTTGCCGCCTTTGACGGCCACATCCAATCCACCTTCGGAAAGCGTCAGCGTCACGGCCAGCACACCTTTACGACTGCCACCCAAGACGGCCAGCGCTTCGGCCACCGGAATGGCCGCAATCAGGACGGGGTCCAGCAGGTGGCAATCGGGGATTTCGGTGATCGTGTCCGAGGCACGGCCATGGAACCCGGCCAGCGTACCCTTCTTGGTCCGCCGAACAGCGATCGTAGCCCTGCGCCGAGACCGCTCCGGCGACGTATGAATCGGGCGCATTTCGGCCTCAAGCCCCTGCGCGGCCAGTGCCGTGCGCACCACTTCGACCTTCCAGTCTGCGACGAAATCGTCCGCGGCGTGCTGCAACTGGCATCCGCCGCAGGACTTGTAGTGACGACAGGGCGCTTTGACCCGCTGATCTGACGGCGTTTCAACGCGAATATCGCTCAGAAACTGCCCCAGTAGCGTGCCGGTAACCACCTCACCCGGCAGGGTGCGTGGCGCGTATACGGGACCATCGGCGATCCCGTCGCCCTGATGCCCAAGGCGGGTAATGGTATAGGTTTGCGTCATAGGGCGCCTGATACCGGGGGTTTGCGTGCAACAAAACCCTTATTCTGCTGCTTCGGCCTGAATGAACCCACCCGATTGGCGGTGCCAGAAGCGCGCATACAGCCCACCCTGTTTGAGCAGCGCTTCATGGGCTCCGGCCTCGACAATGCGCCCCTGATCCAGAACGATGATCCGGTCCATCTCGCTGAGCGTCGACAAGCGGTGCGCAATCGCCAGTACCGTCTTGCCCTGCATCACACGGTGCAGCGCTGTCTGGATCGAGGCTTCGACCTCGGAATCCAGTGCTGAAGTCGCCTCGTCCAACACCAAGATAGGCGCATCCTTGAGAATTGCGCGGGCCAGCGCAATCCGCTGTCTCTGTCCACCGCTAAGCTTCACGCCACGCTCGCCCAAATGCGCGTCATACCCGGTTCGGCCATGTGCGTCCTGAAGGCTGAGGATGAACTCATGCGCTTCGGCTTTTTGCGCGGCTTCGATCATTTCCTCTTCCGTCGCGTCGGGACGACCATAGAGGATGTTCTCGCGCGCAGAGCGGTTGAACATCGCGGTTTCCTGCGTGACCATGCCGATTTGGCGGCGCAGACTGTCCTGCGTCACCTTAGACACATCCTGCCCATCAATCAGAATTGCGCCCTTCTCGCCGTCATACAGACGCAAAAGCAACGAAACCAAGGTCGATTTGCCCGCCCCGGATGCGCCGACAATGCCCAGCTTTTCGCCGGGATGAACCGTCATGTTCACGTCCGACACGCCGCCGACATCCCGTCCATAGGCGAAACTGACCTGGTCAAAATCGATCTGACCGGCCGGAACTGTGAGTTCCGTTGCGCCGACTTGATCTTCGACCCGTTCACGTTTGGCGAGCGTTTTCATGCCGTTTTCGATCTCACCCACATTGGCATAAAGACCCATCAACGTGAAACTGACCCAGCCCGTCATCTGCGCAATGCGGATCGACACGGCACCTGCGGCCACGATATCCCCCGCAGTCGCAGCACCGGCTTGCCACAGCCACAAGGTCGCCCCGATCAACAGAACAGGCAGCACGCCCGCCAGCAACATCAGAATCAAACGGAAGCTGGCCGACAGGCTGCCGAAGGCAAGCATCTTGTCGCGCAGATCCACCATGGAATTTCGCGCGGCCTGATCCTCGAAGTCGGAATGGGCAAACAGCTTGACAGTCTTAATGTTGGTGATCGTGTCAACGACCTGCCCCGAGACCATGGCGCGCGCGCCTGCCCGCGCGGCCGACCGTTTACGGATGCGCGGCAAATACCAGCGGATCAGAAGAAAATACACAGCCAGCCAAACCGCAAAGGGCAACATGACCAGCGGATGAATAGACCCTAACAAAAGCAAAGAGCCCACAAGCGAGGCAAGAGCGAAAACGATCGCGCTGATCGTTTCGGACACGACCGAGGCCATCGCGTTAGACGTTTGCATCTGTTTTTGCGCGATGCGACCTGCAAAATCGTCGTCGAAATAGGTCACCGACTGGCCCAGCGTCCACCGGTTCAGTTTGGCCAGAACCAGAGGGGTGATATTCGGCATAACCACATAGGCGTTCGAATAGGCTGATAAGCCAAACAAAACCGGGCGCAGCAACATGAAAAAAGCCACGGCCCCAAGCATCATCCAAACATTGCTAGCGGTCAGAAAGTCATCCGGCCCGCTTGTCGTCGCAATGTCGATCACCAAGCCCAGAACCCATGCCGTTCCGGCCTCCATCGCGCCTGCCATGGCCGAGAAGAACGCCGCGACGAAAATCATCGGCCAGGCCCCCGACAGGCACCAGCGAATGAACGCCCCCAGTGTTTGCGGTGGGGGCGTTACGATGTTCTTGAACGGGTTGATCAGGTCGGTAACCTTCATTCCGCAGCCTCCGGGTTCAGGAAGCCGCCAGATTGCCGCGCCCAGAACTGGGCGTAAAGCCCACCTTGCGCCAGCAGTTCGGAATGTCCGCCCTGCTCGACAATGCGGCCACCATCCATGACCAGAATACGATCCATCTGCGCGATGGTGCTGAGCCGGTGGGCAATGGCGATCACGGTTTTACCTTGCATCATGCCGTAAAGAGTTTCCTGAATTGAGGCTTCGACCTCGGAATCTAGGGCGGATGTCGCCTCGTCCAACAGCAAGATCGGCGCATCCTTCAGGATCACCCGCGCCAGCGTCACCCGCTGCCGCTGACCGCCGGACAGTTTCACACCGCGTTCGCCCACATGGGCATCATAGCCGGTACGCCCTTCGGGATCTTGCAGATCAAGAATGAACTCATGGGCTTCAGCCTGCTTGGCGGCGGCAATCATCTGCTCTTCTGTGGCTTCGGGACGGCCATAGAGGATGTTGTCGCGCACCGAACGATGCAGCAGAGCGCTGTCCTGTTGAACCATACCGATATGGCTGCGCAGACTGTCCTGTGTCACTTTCGCGATGTTCTGATCATCGATCAGGATTGCGCCCTGCTCGACGTCATAAAACCGCAAAAGCAGCTTAACTAGGGTCGATTTACCCGCGCCGGAGCGCCCGATCAGACCAATTTTCTCACCCGCGTTGATGGTTAGGTTGACGTGATCCAGGCCACCGGTTTTGCGTCCGTAGTGATGCGACAGATCGCGAATATCGATCTGACCCTTGGTCAGTTGCAGTGGTTTGGCGTCCGGCGCATCCAGCAGATCGATGGGCTGGGCAATCGTCTCCATCCCTTCGGCCACAACGCCAAGCTGGCGGAAGAAACTGGTCAGCGCCCACATGATCCACCCGGTCATCGCGTTCAGACGCAGGGTCAGGGCGGTTGCCGCCGCAACTACGCCGACGGACGCACTGCCCTGCATCCACAGGGCGATGGCCCAGCCGACCACTCCGACGATCAGCAATCCGTTCAGAGTGACCAGTACCGCATCCATGATGGAGAAGATCCGCATCTCGATCTGGAAAGTCCGGCGTGTATTCTCGATGGCTTCACGCGCATAATCCAGTTCCTGCGCGCCGTGGGCGAACATCTTGACCGAATGAATGTTGGTATAGCTGTCTACCACCCGACCCGTCACAGCCGAACGCGCGTCCGACGCCGCCTGAGACGCCGGGCCGACCCTTTTCACCGTCCAGCGAACCAGAACAGCATAGAGCGCAAACCAGATCAGCAAAGGCAAAAGCAAACGCGGATCAGCCGCCATCAGTAAAATCGCAGCACCAATCAGGTAGGCAATCGAGAAAGAGATGGCATCAAACACCTGAAACACGGCCTCACCCGCGGCTGGCGGGGTCTGCATGATCCGGTTGGCGATGCGGCCGGCAAAGTCATTCTCGAACCAACCCACGGATTGGCGCAGAACGTGTTTATGCGCCCGCCAACGGATCAGCGTGCCAAAGTTCGGCAGGATCGTGTTGTTCAGCAGCAGCACATCCACGACGTGCAGCAAAGGGCGCAGAAACAGCACGAACAGTGCCAGCAGGATCAGCTCGGTCCCGTGGTCCTGCCAGACTTCGGTGGGTGTGCCGGACAACAGGTCAACAACACGCCCCATATAGTAGATAAGCCCGACCTCGACCGCTGCGACGATGATGGAAATCAGCGCCGCCCAGAAGAAGACCCAATAGAACGGCTTGGAATAATCCAACATGAACGGCCACAACCGCGTGGGCGGCGTGTCGGTTTCGTCATAGGCAACAAATGGGTCAACGAGGTTTTCGAAATAGCGAAACATGGAGAGTGCTCCGATTGAGCAGAAAATTAAGTCATGCGAAGAAAGATGGCGCCAGAACACCACCCTTACGGGTCAATGTGTCCCGGCTTTAGCCGAACCAGATCCCGTAATACATTCGCATCCCTCCATTCATGTGACAGGGGCAAGTAACCATAAACTAATTTACTTGTCATCCCCTTTTGAGACTTCCTTTATCCGCCCAGCAGATCTTCGCGGCTCAACGTGAAGCCCGAGGCGATCCAGCGTGCCTCAAGCTCGGCCAGTTTCCTGCCCAGCGCGGGGCCGGTAAATTCGGGTATCAGATCACCGGCACTGATTGGAAAAGTTGCAGCAGCGCCGGCGCTCAGGTCATCCCTCATGGACTCTGTCCAGGGCTGCTCCAGAAAGGCGCAGCGCAATAGGGTTTCGTGCAGCCCGCCTTCTTCGCCATAGCGAAAGCCCAATTCGGCAATGCTGGCCGTACCTGAAGCTTCATCCCGCATGCGGGTCAGGCGTTGCAACTGGGCGCGGCTCAGACGCAGGGTCTTTGCAATCTCAGGGGTCGCAATTGCCGCCAGACGGCGCACGGCATCCGATTTTGCCCCGGCCTGCTGCTCCAGCGCGACCAACGGGGCCAGTGAACGATCATCTGCGCCCGGTAACAACTGTGCCAGTACGCCGGCACTGCGCATTGCGGCAACCGAGGGGGCCGGATCCGGTGCACCCAACAGCTTCAGAAGCTCTGCCCCGACCCGTTCGCGGGACAGGTCCGTCAGCCCATCAAGATTCGAAGCAATCGCCGCCAGGGCATCCGGATCAAACCCGGCATCGGCATCGCCATACCAGGCGTGAAACCGAAAATAGCGTAGTGAGCGCAAATAATCTTCGCGAATGCGGTTCTCTGCGGTTCCGATGAACCGGACACGACGCGCCTGCAAATCGGGCAACCCTTTCAGAGGGTCCAGTACGGTGCCGTCAGGCCGCGCGTAAATCGCGTTCATGGTGAAATCGCGGCGGGCGGCGTCCTCTTCGACCCTGTCGGAAAAGACGACGACAGCGCGGCGGCCATCGGTTTCTATATCACGGCGAAATGTGGTGATCTCATGCGGGATACCCTGGCTGACCACGGTTATGGTGCCATGGTCAATTCCTGTCGGGATCGCCTTGAGCCCCGCACTTTGCGCCAGTTCGACCACTTTTTCGGGCCTCGCGTCGGTGGCAATGTCGATATCCGAGACCGGTGCACCCAACAGAGCGTTGCGAACGCAACCTCCGACAAACAAGGCTTGCGACCCAGAATCCGTTAAGGCGGCACAGACCCGTTGCGTAGCGGGCTCTGTTACCCAGTCTTCTTCGATTTGCGTCATTCGCTGATCCGTGCTGCCAATCCCCGCAGAATACGGGCCGTTGCGCCCCAGATATAATAGGGGCCGTAAGGTACCGTAAAATAATACCGCCTCTGTCCACGCCACCGGCGCGATTCAACGATATAATTCGCAGGGTTGAGCACATGTGCAAGTGGAACCGAAAATACTTCGGCTACTTCACCGGGCTCGGGCACGGATTGGAAAGACTCACGCAGGATCGCCACCACCGGTGTGACGGTGAAAGACGTCACGGTCTCATGCGTGGGTAGGTGTCCGAGAATTTCGGGCAGTTCGGATGGCAGGCCGATTTCTTCGCGCGCTTCGCGCAGGGCGGTGGCGGTGACGTCTGCGTCGCCTTCGTCTTGCTTGCCGCCCGGAAAAGCGATCTGGCCGGGATGATGCTTTAGCGCCGACGATCTCTTGGTCAGGATCAAACGCGGAGCGCCATCAACAACTGAGATTGGAACCAGGACTCCGGCGGGGCGCAGTTTACGCCCTTCGGGCAGAACGGTATCGGGGTTCAGGTCGAAATCGCTCGACCCGTCGCCGGGGCGGCGCAGTGCCGCCCGCAGCTGATCTGTCGGATCAGGCACCGTCGGCATCAAATCCGACCGTGGAGGGATCCAGCACGTAATGCGCGCCGCAGAATTGGCAATCGGCAGTCACCTCACCTTCCGGCGTGGTCATCTTTTCAATGTCCTTGGCCGAATAGATCGACAAGCTTTGCCGCACCCGATCCTCGGAACAGGTACACCCAAATTGCACCGGTTGCGCATCATAAACCCGAGGCTGTTCCTCGTGAAACAGCCGGATCAACAGATCTGTGGGCGCGATCGATGGACCGATCAGTTCCAGATCGTCGACCGTGTCCAACAGGATGTTGACGCGGCCCCAGTTCTCGCCTTCCTCACCGTCGACCAGATCGTCAGCAGTCAGGATCTTGCCTTCGCCCTCACCCGACGCAACAAAGGGCGAGGCTTTGGGCATATGCTGCAACATGACACCACCGGCGCGCCAGTGTTCGCCAACGCCAGGCTCGGTCGACTTGCCGAAGCTGAGCGAGAACCGGGTCGGCAACTGTTCGGACTGGGCAAAATACGCCTCGGCGCAGGCGCTCAGCGACCCACCAGCCAACGGGGTAATCCCCTGATAAGGCTGCGTACCTTCACCCTGATCGATCATGATTGCGAAATACCCCTCACCGACTTGATCAAACGGTGCCCCGTCGGACAGGCGATCGCGGTCAAAGCTGGCGTAAGCGCGGATGCGCGCCGGCTCGCCCTCTTTCCGCGGGGCGTAATAATCGGTAGCGATCATACGCACGGCACCCTTGGACTGGACCTGCAGCGACAGCTTCCAACGCAGCGCAACGGTCTGGCCGATCAAAGCGGTCAGCAAGGCCATTTCGGCCACCAAGGCCTCGACCTTTTCGGGGTAATCATGTTGTTTCAGGATGCCGTCGAGCACGCCATCCAGACGGGCCACGCGGCCACGCATGTCCGATACATCCAGTTGAAAGGGCAGGACGGTGTCGTCCCACGCGATTTTTGTTCCAAGAGACATGGGGTTTCCTTACACGCCACAGGTTGGCATACCGCCAGCATATAGGTCGAACAATTCGGGTTGTAAGGGGCCATACATGATCAGACGGTTTGGTGAAACCCCACAAGCGGGACGCAAATACACGCGTCGGCCCGGTGTCTATGCTTTGTTGCCGCGCGGGCGGGGGTTGTTGGTCACCTGGTACGACGATGGGCTAAACCCGGAACTGCAACTGCCCGGCGGGGGCATTGATCCAGGCGAATCACCGATATCCGCGCTGCACCGAGAAGTTTTCGAAGAAACCGGATGGTTAATTACGGCCCCGCGCCGTTTAGGTGCCTTTCGACGTTTCACCTACATGCCGGAATATGATCTGTGGGCAGAAAAAGTCTGTCTGATTTATCGCGCACAACCCGTGCGCCGCATGGGTCCGCCGCGTGAAGAGTTTCACGAAGCCCGGTGGATGGATACCGCAGACGCCGTCGAAAAGCTGGGAAACAGCGGTGATCGCCACTTTGCCGGTTTGCATCTGCAAGGGCTTCAGTGACCGTTATATTCAAAGAATACGGCCGAGACGTCATCGTCCATACCACTGTCCGGCGACATCACTTGCGTCAGCCGCCAGAACATATCGTCCAGAAACTCTGATCCGCTGCGGCCAGGGGCGCAATCGAGCGCCATCTGACGCAGCCCTTCGTCTTCCAGTAAGCCACCTTCGGCAAGACCACACTCCGTAAACCCGTCTGAGTACAGCAATAGTCGGTCGCCCGGTTGCATATACGTTTCTGTCCGCTGAAAGGTAACGTCCGGCAACAAGCCAATAGGCAACCCGCCATTGCCCAGAAACTCCGTGCTCCCATCCTGCCGCAGCAGCAATGGATGAGGGTGCCCGGCCTGAACCATCTTAAGGTGCCCATTGCGCAGATCGATTATCGCATAGACCATCGTGAAATACTCTTCGATGCCCGCATCCGCCATCAGCCGCGAGTTCAGCATCGCGGCCACCTCTTCCGGCGGCAGAAGCGCGTAGAATTTGTCAAAGCGCCGTTCCATGGCCACGTTCTGATCAAAGTGACTGCTTGACAGATACCCGCCCAACCGGGCCGTCATCATGGCCGATGTGATGCCATGGCCAGACACGTCGATGCTGTAAAAACCCAGCCGGTTGACGCCCGGAGAAAACATCCCCACCAGATCGCCACCGATATGCCCGCAGGGCTTCAGCAATAAGCTGACCCGAGATTTGCCAAACTCCCGGGTCAGTTCCGGAACCAGCGATTCCTGAATTTTTCGGGCCTGGATCAGGTCCTTGTCGATCGCATCATGGGCCACACGCAGTTCTTCAAGCGCGGACTCGATCATGCGGTTTTTCTCAGACAGTTCGCGCTGCATGTCCAGAATGCGTGCCCCTGCCGATATGCGCGCACGCAGTTCGTCTGCCTCAAGCGGCTTGATCAGAAAGTCATCCGCGCCGGCATCAAGGCCCCGCGCAACCTCTTGTTTTTCGCTCTTGGACGTCAGCAGAATGAAATAGCTGTATTGATCGCCATCCAGCGCGCGAAAAGCTTTGCAGAATTCCAGCCCGCTCATCCCCGGCATGACCCAGTCGCTGAGCACAAGATCCGGCGGATCGCTGAGGCACATTTCGATCGCGACGTCGCCACTGTCCGCCTCGATCACTTCAAAGCCCCATTTCTTGAGAGAGGCGACCAGAATCCGCCGCTGCAGGCGGCTGTCATCAACGACAAGCACCTTTTGGATCGCACCAAAATCCAGATCTGATCTGGTGTCTGCCTGACTGACCTCTGCCACCGTTACCCTGACCCGCGACGCTAATCGGAATGCGATGACCCTAACGCACGGCGGTTTAACATAGGGTGAAGCCGGCAAAACACTCCACTTAACCTGCTCTTTACCTATCTCGCAGTATCAAAGGTATGTCGCGGCAAGTGAAGAGCAGGTGAAGAGAGGATGGCATGATCAACTGGTCCAGGGTCCAACAGCTACGGGACGAAGTTGGCGCCAGCGAGTTCGATGAGGTGGTGCAGATCTTCCTCGATGAGGTTCATGAGGCGCTTTCCCGGCTGCAGCATGACACCGCACGCACCGGTTACGAACAGAACCTGCATTTTCTGAAGGGCAGCGCGCTAAGCCTGGGCTTTGAGGCACTGGCAAGACTCTGTCAGGACGGGGAGAGGCAGTCAGCACAAGGACAAAGCCAAACCGTTGACCTTCCCAATATTGTCAGTGTGTTCGAAAGTTCAGCCACTGAGTTCAAATCGGGGCTAAGCAATTTCTGAGGATGGTAACGGTGCAGTTGGGGTGCCCAAACAACTAGATCTTTACCGGAAACTCACTGGGAAACCGGAACTTCTTCAGTTTGAACTCCATCGTTCTGTCTAGTGTGAAGTACCCGTCATCCATTCTTTTCAGCGTCGTAGCGGCCTCCTGTCGACATAGCTCGACACAGTCTTCCATCGGCAGTTCGGGCGTGCCGGTAAGTTCCTTGTTCATCCGTCTAAAACGGCGCGACCGCCTGCGCCAGCCAACGATACCCACCGACTGTCCGGGGGATTTCCGGATTTTCACACCATCCGCCATGGTTTCATCGACCAGCGGTGATCTTTCCTGCTCACGGCGCTGCAACTCCTGCCAGTTGCCGAAATGGAAATGCAGGTTGAACAAGCCAGGCAGCAGGCCAAAGCTGTCGTTCATCACACCATGCCCGCCAGTGCCAAAGGACACCTTGCGTTGCACCAGGCAAGGCTTGGAATGAGGGATTTCGAACAGGCAATATTTGCTGTCTGTGATCAATGCCTGCTGATCCGCGTCATCCCGGGTTGCAACAAGGTTGAATCCGACCGCACCGGCAGAGTTTTCCTCGAACGCAAACGGGTATTCGACCAGAGGACGACCATCGACTGTCATCAGCAACTCATCGCAATCCGAAACAATGATCCGCTCATAGAATTGGGTCAGCATGGCGGAAAAATCCGACAGCATCCGCCACCGGGCATAGTCGAACGACTGGTGCAATCCGTCCCGCAGGATGGCGATTACATTGCAGCCCTGACCGATCCGATCGATCTCGGGGTCAGCGCCGTGCGACAGGATGTATACATTTTCACGGCCCAATTGGGCGGCATAATACGCGACCCATTTCTCTAGATACCAATAGTCGCGCCAAACCATGGTCACTGCAGCGAGCGGCTTCATATATCTGCTTTCCGGTCCTAAATGCCTGACTTTGCGTAGGTGAATTCCACCCGCCCGACAAGATTACTGCAGGTCAGGCGTGTTGCCCTGTGGCACAGAGTCCTTGAAACCAAAGCCTCAGATCACGAACTGCGCCAGCGTTTCGTCCTCGGTAATGTCGGTATAAGTGAAGCCGGCGTCATCCAGATGCGCAAACAGGCGCACAAAGTTTTCGGGCTTGCGGGTTTCGATCCCGATCAGAACCGACCCGAAATTGCGCGCAGACTTTTTCATGTATTCGAACCGGGCGATATCGTCCTCGGGACCGAGAATGCCCAGAAACTCTTTCAGCGCACCGGGGCGCTGCGGCAACCGGAGAATGAAGTACTTCTTGACTCCGGAATAGCGCTGCGCCCGTTCCTTGACCTCGGGCAAACGTTCGAAGTCGAAATTGCCACCCGATGTGACGCACACCACGGTCTTGCCTCGGATAAAGCTCTGGACGTCGCCGATCGCCTCAACCGCCAAAGCGCCGGCGGGTTCCAGAACAATGCCCTCGACATTCAGCATTTCGATCATCGTGGCGCAGATGCGGTCTTCCGACATCACCAGCACATCCGACAGATGGCGAGACTTTAGCAGTTCGAACGGTTTTTCACCGATCCGTCCCACCGCCGCGCCGTCAACAAACGTGTCCACATGATCCAAAGCCATAGGATGGCCAGCCGCCAGCGCGGCGCGCAGGCACGCTCCGCCCGCCGGTTCCACGAACAGGCAATGCGTCCGATCCCCGAACCACGTCGCCACGCCCGAGGACATCCCGCCTCCACCAACCGGCAAAACAACATGATCCGGCACACCACCAAGCTGCGCCTCGATCTCAACCGCCAGCGAGGCCTGCCCTTCGATCACATCTTCATCGTCGAAGGGCGACAGGAAATGCCCGCCCTGCTGCGCGCACCAATCCTGCGCGGAGGCCAGCGTATCGTCAAAATAGTCGCCGATCAGATGGATCTCGATGTTGTCGCCGCCGAAAATGCGGGTCTTCTGGATTTTCTGCTGCGGCGTCGTCACCGGCATGAAAATCACACCCTTCACGCCCAGATGCTTGCACATATAGGCCACGCCCTGCGCATGGTTCCCCGCGCTGGCGCAGACAAACAGGTCCTGCCCCTGCCGCTTGCGCATGGCGTTGAACGCACCGCGGATCTTGTAGGACCGCACCGGGCTGAGGTCTTCTCGCTTGAGCCAGATATCGGCGCCAAAACGGTCAGACAGATGGGCATTGCGCTGCAATGGCGTTGCCGGGAAAACAGAGCGCATCGCCTGCTCGGCTGCGCGGGCACGGGTCATGAAATCGGTCATGCACGCTTCACTGACTTATCCCGACTATAAGGGCAAGGAATACATATGTGTACGGCGATCAGGTGAGTTCCCGCTTTTCGACGAAAACTCCGTACATGGTGGTCATGATGCTGACGTTGATCATCGGCAGAATCAGCGTGCCAAAGAATACTGTCAGCAAGATTCCCAACACCGGAATGAATGCCAGAACAGTGAATACAAGCTGAACCAGTACCTGGAACAAAAACGCCACTACAATGAGGACCAATATGGAACTGGCAATACCTGTCGTACTGTTCCAAGCCCTACCGATTGTAATCGGTTCACCGATCGCGGTGGCGGGCAGGATGATCGACAGTCGGTAAAAACAGACCACCAGATAAACCAGGTAGACCGCCACCACGATGATCGACAGACCCACGAGGCTTTGGCCGAGCATTGCGAAAACCAGCCCCATCGGAAGCCAGGCGATTGCAAACAGCAGGCCCAGCATCAACGCGCGCCCCAGATAGGCGAGAATTCTGTCGAAGCGGAACGTGGGAAAAATACCGCTGGGGTATTCCTCAAGCAGGATAAAACGGTGCCATGAAACGGCGATCCAGAAAACAGTGACAAAAATAACCGCGATCAACCCCAGGACAAAAAGAATAACAGCCCCTGCAGATGTCCCCGGAGGTAGCTCTCCTGCGCTTTCTTCAAAGGCTTCCAATGGAATACCGGACACCAGGAACAGCGCCACAATCAATGCTGTCGCAACCAATGCGGGACCTACCGTGATTTGCAGTACCTGTTTGATGTTTCCAAACACCATCCGCACGGAATGGACAAAAATCTGCCAGCCCAACATCTTTCAACTGCCCTCTCAACCAATCATTGTTTTATATGCAAATGTTTCACCCCAATTCGCACCCTGCGTCAACGCTGATAACTTGCCCCCGCGTCCAAAACCCGCTAGGGGCCAGTCGTTCTACGCATAAAGGGAAGTCAGATGTCCGCGCCCAAGAAAGTTGTTCTGGCCTATTCCGGTGGCCTTGATACCTCGATCATTCTGAAATGGCTGCAGACCGAGTATGGTTGTGAGGTTGTCACCTTCACCGCCGATCTGGGTCAGGGTGAAGAGCTGGAGCCCGCCCGCCAAAAGGCCGAGATGCTGGGGATCAAGCCCGAGAACATCTATATCGAGGACATCCGCGAAGAATTCGTCCGTGACTTTGTCTTCCCGATGTTCCGCGCCAATGCGCAGTACGAAGGCCTGTACCTGCTGGGCACATCGATTGCCCGCCCACTGATTTCCAAACGTCTGGTCGAGATCGCCAAAGAAACCGGTGCCGATGCCGTGGCACATGGCGCGACCGGCAAGGGCAACGATCAGGTCCGCTTTGAACTGGCGGCTTACGCGTTGAACCCCGACATCAAGGTAATCGCGCCGTGGCGTGAGTGGGATCTGACCAGCCGGACACGCCTGCTGGAATGGGCCGAAGCGCACCAGATTCCGATCGCCAAGGACAAACGCGGTGAGGCACCCTTCTCGGTCGATGCAAACCTGCTGCACACCTCGTCCGAGGGCAAGGTTCTGGAAGATCCCGCCGATATGGCGCCGGACTATGTCTATCAACGCACCGTCCACCCCGAGGACGCGCCGAACGAACCGGAATTCATCGAGATTGGATTCGAAAAAGGCGACGCGGTCAGCATCAATGGCGAGGCGATGAGCCCGGCCACCATCCTGACCAAACTGAACGAATACGGCGGCAAGCACGGAATTGGCCGTCTGGACCTGGTCGAGGGCCGGTTCGTCGGTATGAAATCGCGCGGCATTTACGAAACACCCGGCGGCACCATCCTTCTGGAAGCGCACCGCGGTATCGAGTCCATCACCATGGACCGCGGCGCGATGCACCTGAAGGACCAGCTGATGCCGCAATATGCTGAGCTGATCTACAACGGCTTCTGGTACTCGCCCGAGCGGGAAATGCTGCAGGCCGCGATCGACAAGTCGCAAGAACACGTCACCGGCACCGTCCGCGTGAAACTTTACAAAGGTCTGGCCTCAACCGTTGGCCGCTGGTCGGATCACTCGCTGTACTCCGAAGAGCATGTGACCTTCGAAGACGATGCCGGTGCATATGATCAGAAAGACGCTGCAGGCTTCATCCAGTTGAACGCCCTGCGCCTGAAACTTCTGGCCTCGCGCGAAAAGCGTCTGTCGAGGTAATTCAAGCCTTCGCTATGATGACAAACCCGGCGCCCTAGATGGATGCCGGGTTTTTCTTTGTCGTCACTGTGTGAGTTCCAGCAGCGTCACCCTTGCCAGTTTTGTCTGTTTGTCTTTACCCAAAGGTCAACAGGGAAAGGACGTACCATGCTTCAGGACATCGCCGACGGGATTCAGAAGGGTCTGAACGGCAAGACATTTGACGGATCTCTCAAGTTTGACTGCGGTGATGATGGTGTGATTGTGCTGGCCGACAATCAGGCCACCACACAGGATCAGGATACGGATTGCACCATCCGTATTTCCCAGGAAAACCTGACCAAGCTGCTGACTGGCAAGCTGAACCCGATGACCGGCGTTGCGCTGGGTAAGCTCAAGATCTCGGGCAATATGGGTGTGGCGATGAAGCTGGGACAGTTGCTGGGCTGAGCGCCGATAAACTCGTCTCACCAGCGCGTGACAATCGATGTCAGCGGATTGCCACGACGGAAAAGTCCGGGCAGCTTGATCTCAAAAGGAGATCTGCCATGAACCGGACTGCTTACCTCGATTTCTTCAAACCAAGCCTTCTGTTTGGACTGATCACGCTGGCCGCCATGCTGCGCGCCCTGCCTGCGCCTGCGGCTGGAACTGAAACCCTGACAGTGGCCGGAGGCTGTTTCTGGTGTGTTGAATCCGATTTTGAATCCGTTCCCGGTGTGATCGGAGCAGTCTCGGGCTATACCGGCGGCAAAACCGCAAACCCGACTTATGATCAGGTTTCTAAGGGGGGCACGGGACATTACGAAGCTGTCCAGATCACCTTCGATCCCGCGCGGGTTTCCCGTGAAACGCTGCTGAGCATGTTTTTCCGCTCGGTCGATCCAACCGACGCGGGCGGTCAGTTCTGCGATCGGGGTAACAGTTATCGGACGGCGATTTTTGTCTCTACCACTGGCGAAAAGGCACTTGCGCAGCAGGCCAAGGCCGATGCGCAAAACGCGCTGGGGCAAACCGTGGTCACACCTATTCTGCAGTCTGGTGCGTTCTATCCGGCCGAGGCGTACCATCAGGACTACTACAAGGGTGACAAGCTGGTGCTTACCCGGTTTGGTCCGAAACGCCAGAAAAATGCGTACAAAGCATACCGCAAGGCTTGCGGTCGCGATGCGCGGGTCAAGCAGCTTTGGGGCAGCAACGCACCCTTCGCTGGATCCTAACCGAACCGGGCCTCAAGCACATCTTTGAGGTCGGGGATCACATCCGCCGTTCCGTGCCGCGTGACCATCAGGGCCGCGGCACGATTTGCTTGTGCAATCGCCTGCGGCATCGGCAGCCCACGATCCATTCCTGCCAGAACATAGCCGGTGAACGTATCGCCCGCGCCGGTCGTGTCCACCGCCTTTACCTTGTGCGCGGCTATTTCGAGAACATCGCCGTCTTTGGGAAAATAGCGAGCACCCTTTGATCCCAACGTCACCAGAACATGCTTCACAGGCAAATCGGCAACCGACAAGCCCGTGCTTTCGCGCAACTGTTCCGCCTCGACCTCGTTCAGAATCAGAAAGTCGAGGTAAGGCAATACGGCCTGAACCGCGTCGGCCTGAAAGGGCGCGGCGGCGTAGCAGACAGTCAGTCCCAGATCGCGCCCCATGCGGGCAGCCTCGACCTGAGCGTTGGTCTCATTCTGCATGACTAGCAGATCACCCGGAGCTGCTTGCGACAGAGCTTTCCCCAACTGATCCTGTTTGATGGCATGGTTAGCCCCCGGATACAGAATGATCTGATTCTCACCCTGCGCATCCACTGCGATAATGGCGTGACCGGTGGGTACGTCGACCTCGGAAATAAACCGAGTATCGACGCCATATTCGGTCATGCGATCCCGCGCCCAGCGCCCATCCGACCCGACGCCGCCAATATGCGCGACCCGCGACCCGGCCCGCGCCGCCGCAACGGACATGTTTGCGCCTTTGCCGCCCAGAAACCGCTCCAGATTTGAAGCGGCCAGGGTTTCACCGGCACTGGGCAGATGCGGCAGGCCATAGACCATATCCGCATTGATTGAGCCTAGGTTCCAGATCGTCACGGCTTATCCAATATCGCAGGCGGCCAGAATGGCCATGTTCAGAATGTCATTCGCAGTCGAAACGGTCGAGCAGATCTGGATCGGTTTATTGATCCC
Organism: Ruegeria sp. BF12; assembly: GCF_056538705.1. Taxonomy (NCBI): domain Bacteria; kingdom Pseudomonadati; phylum Pseudomonadota; class Alphaproteobacteria; order Rhodobacterales; family Roseobacteraceae; genus Ruegeria; species Ruegeria sp. BF12. The sequence continues at coordinate 88,847 of NZ_JBQFTP010000011.1, forward strand.
CGACAGGATCGGTCCGATGACGGTGGCTTCGCCCATCTCTTGCATCAGCTTTGTCGAGATCGACGCCGAGTGGCGAGCGGGTACAATCAGGATGTTCGCCGGACCGGTCAGACGAGAGAACGGATAGGCCGATTGCTGGTCCACGTTTAGCGCCACATCCACGGTCATTTCGCCTTCGTACTCGAAATCGACGCCGCGTTTGTCGAGAACCTCGGGCGCGACATGCATCTTTTCGGCGCGTTCGGAAACCGGATAGCCAAAGGTCGAGAAGCTGACAAAGGCGACGCGCGGCTCAAGCCCCATGCTACGTGCCACAGAAGCGGACCGTTCGGCGATGTTGGCCAGATCGTTTTCATCCGGCCATTCGTGCACCAGTGTATCGCCGATCAGAACGATCCGGCCCTTGTGCAGCAACGCGGTCACGCCAACAGCGCCGTGCTCTGCATCAGCGTCGAATACATGGTTGATCCGGTCCAGCACATGCGCCGACTTACGGGTCGCCCCGGTCACAAGACCATCGGCATGGCCGTGCGCCAGCATCAGAGACGAGAATACGTGGCGGTCCCGCGCTGCAAGCCGGTGAATATCCTTGCGGTCGAACCCTTGCCGCTGCAGGCGCTGGTAAAGGAAGTCTTTATACGCATCAAGATGTGTGGTGTTGGCGGCGTTCACGACCTCAAGTTCGCGCACGGCGTCGCCCAAACCGGCGGCTTCCAGTTTTTCTTTTACATCGTCGGGACGCCCGACAACCAGAGCCTTGCCGAAGCCGGAACGCTGATACATCACCGCTGCGCGCAACACGCGCGGATCGTCGCCCTCGGCAAAGATCATCCGGCTTTGGGCGGCACGGGCACGGGCGTTCAGGCCGCGCAGGATGCTGGCGGTCGGGTCCATGCGGGACTTCAGGCTCAGCTCGTATGCGTCCATGTCGATGATCGGACGACGGGCTGCACCGGTATCCATCCCCGCTTTGGCAACTGCTGGCGGGATACGGTGGATCAAACGCGGATCAAACGGCGTCGGGATGATGTAATCACGCCCAAAAGTCAGCGATTTGCCATAGGCCATTGCGACCTCATCCGGCACATCTTCACGCGCCAGTCGGGCCAGCGCATGGGCACAGGCGATTTTCATCTCGTCGTTGATGGCCCGGGCGTGAATATCTAACGCGCCGCGGAACAGGTAAGGGAAGCCCAGAACGTTGTTCACCTGGTTCGGATAGTCGCTGCGTCCGGTGGCAACGATCGCATCGACCCGCACCTCGTGCGCCTCTTCCGGCGTGATCTCTGGGTCCGGGTTCGCCATTGCGAAAATCACCGGATTGTCCGCCATCGACGCAACCATGTCCTGCGTTACCGCCCCTTTGACCGACACGCCAAGGAAGACGTCCGCGCCATCCATAGCCTCTTCCAAGGTACGCAGATCCGTGGTGATGGCATGGGCCGATTTCCACTGGTTCATACCCTCAGTCCGACCCTGATAGATCACGCCCTTGGTGTCACAGACGATGCAGTTTTCGTGTTTGGCACCCATCGACTTCAGAAGCTCGATACAGGCGATACCTGCCGCACCCGCGCCATTCAGAACGATTTTCACATCTTCGATTTTTTTGCCCGAGATTTGCAGCGCGTTCAACAGACCCGCCGCGCAGATCACCGCTGTGCCGTGCTGGTCATCGTGAAAAACCGGAATGTCCATCTCTTCCTTCAGGCGCTGTTCGATGATGAAACATTCAGGCGCCTTGATGTCTTCCAGGTTGATCCCACCAAAGGTCGGCCCCATCAGACGCACGGCGCGGCAGAACTCGTCGGGGTCTTCGGTGTCCAACTCGATATCGATCGAGTTCACATCGGCAAACCGTTTGAACAGTACGGATTTCCCCTCCATCACCGGTTTTGAGCCCAGCGCACCAAGGTTTCCTAGGCCTAAAACGGCCGTTCCGTTCGAGATCACGGCCACCAGATTACCCTTGTTGGTATAGTCGTAGGCGGTTTCCGGCGCTTCGGCGATTGCTTCACATGGAACAGCGACGCCGGGACTGTAAGCCAGCGACAGATCGCGCTGCGTTGTCATGGGAACGGTGGCCTGCACCTCCCACTTTCCGGGGGTCGGGTCGAGGTGAAAGGCCAGCGCCTCTTCTTTGGTGATCTTCGCTTTGGGCATGTGATGGGTCGTTTCTTTACATCTGCGGGACTTTTGCCTCATAGCGCAGGCGCGCGCGCGCCTCAACGAGAATGAGTTTTCGGCTTTTACAGAAGATGTGGGATTTGTAAGGTCGCGCCCGGAATACGCCAAAAGGGGGCCGGTTTTGTCCACAGTCACGCCGATGATGGCACAATATCTCGAGATCAAAGAGGTCCATGCAGACGCCCTGCTGTTTTATCGTATGGGCGACTTTTACGAGATGTTCTTTGAGGATGCCGTCAACGCCGCCGAGGCGTTGGACATCGCGCTGACCAAACGCGGCAAGCACAACGGAACCGACATTCCGATGTGCGGTGTGCCCGTACATTCCGCCGAAGGGTATCTGCTCACACTGATTCGCAAAGGGTTTCGTGTCGCCGTATGCGAGCAGATGGAGAGCCCTGCTGAAGCGAAGAAAAGAGGCTCTAAATCAGTGGTAAGACGCGATGTCGTGCGTCTGGTGACGCCCGGCACTCTGACAGAAGACGCGCTATTGGAGGCCCGCCGCCACAACTTTCTGGCCGCTTATGCCGAGGTTCGGGATGAGGCTGCACTGGCCTGGGCCGATATCTCGACAGGGGCGTTTCACGTGATGCCTTTGACCTCTGTTCGTCTTAGTCCCGAACTGGCTCGGTTGGCACCATCCGAGCTGATCGTGGCCGATGGGGTTCAGGACAAACTGACCGAACCTGTCATGGATCTGGGTATCTCGCTGACCCCGATCGGGCGCGCCAGCTTTGACAGCACTGCGGCGGAAAAGCGCATCTGCGGATTGTTTCACGTGGGTGCTCTGGACGCGTTCGGCAGTTTTGGACGCGCCGAGATCTCGGCCATGGGTGCGCTGATCGACTATCTGGAGATCACGCAAAAAGGCAAACTGCCCCTGCTGCAGACGCCATTGAAGGAATCCGAGGACCGTGTGGTTCAGATCGACGCCGCCACACGGCGCAATCTGGAGTTGACCCGATCGCTGTCCGGCGGCCGCGCCGGGTCACTGCTGTCCGTGGTGGATCGCACCGTCACACCCGGCGGCGCACGGTTGTTGGAGCAGCGTCTGTCCAGCCCTTCGCGTAATCTGGATGTTATTCACGGACGGCTGGATTCGGTCAGTTTTGCCGCCGAAGATAGCCTGATCGCATCGGACCTGCGCGAGGCTCTGCGCAAAACTCCCGATCTGGACCGCGCCCTATCGCGCCTGTCACTGGATCGCGGCGGCCCCCGTGATCTTTCTGCCATTCGCAACGGCCTGACCCAGGCTTCGACGATTGCCGAGCTTTGCACGGATCAGGACATACCTCTCCTTCTGGCAACAGCCCTGCAAAACCTGGTTGGTTTCGACGATCTGTTGAACCTGCTGGATGACGCCCTTGTTGCCGAACCGCCGCTTCTGGCTCGCGACGGTGGCTTCATAGCCCCGGGGTACGATTCCGAACTGGACGAAGCCCGTACCCTTCGCGACGAAGGTCGCTCGGTCATCGCTGGCTTTCAACAAAAATACGCAGAACACACCGGCATCACGTCACTGAAGATCAAGCACAACAATGTGCTGGGCTACTTCATTGAAACCACGGCCACCCACGCCGAGAAAATGCTGAACCCGCCTCACAGCGAGACCTATATCCACCGCCAGACCACCGCGAACCAGGTGCGGTTCACAACCGTCGAGCTGTCCGAGATCGAAACCCGCATCCTGAACGCAGGAAATCTGGCACTTGAGATTGAAAAACGGCTCTATAAAAGGCTTTCTGACGAAATTCTGGACAAAGCCGCACGCCTGAACCAGGCTGCACGCGGGCTGGCTGAACTGGATCTGACAACTGCTTTGGCCGATCTTGCGCGCGGAGAAAACTGGTGCCGCCCGCAGGTCGATGCCACGCGCGCTTTCGATGTTCAGGGTGGTAGACACCCGGTTGTCGAACACGCCCTGCGCCAGCAAAGCGGTGACGCCTTCATCGCGAATGACTGCGATCTCAGCGCCAACGATGGCGCGGCGATCTGGCTGCTGACCGGTCCTAACATGGCCGGTAAATCAACCTTTCTACGCCAGAATGCGCTAATTGCCCTGCTGGCCCAGATGGGCAGCTACGTCCCCGCAGAGCAGGCGCATGTTGGCCTTATCAGCCAGTTGTTCAGCCGCGTCGGAGCGTCCGACGATCTGGCCCGAGGGCGTTCGACCTTTATGGTCGAAATGGTCGAGACTGCCGCCATCCTCAATCAGGCCGATGACCGCGCCCTCGTCATTCTGGATGAAATCGGTCGCGGTACCGCCACATATGACGGCCTTTCAATCGCCTGGGCCACGCTTGAACATCTTCACGCATCCAACAAATGCCGCGCACTGTTTGCCACGCATTATCACGAGCTAACGGCCTTGGCGGGCAAACTTGAGGGAGTTGAAAACGCCACAGTCGCAGTCAAGGAGTGGGAAGGCGAAGTCATCTTCCTTCACGAAGTCCACAAAGGCGCGGCAGACAGATCCTACGGTGTTCAAGTCGCCCAGCTGGCCGGACTACCGGCATCTGTGGTCGAGCGTGCCCGTATCGTGCTGGATCAATTGGAGAAAACGGAACGCGAAGGTGGTAAGCAAAAAGCTCTGATAGACGATCTGCCTTTGTTTTCGGCTGCGCCGCCTCCACCGCCACCAACACCCAAAGCGTCACCCGTCGCCGACATGCTCGATGATATCCTGCCGGACGAGCTGACCCCGCGTCAGGCGCTCGACCTGATCTACAAACTGAAAGAGGCGGCCAGAACCTGACTGCCTCGTAACACTCTGGATCTGAACCCGCTTAACTCGCAGGCGTCGAAGAAACTCCAACCTGTGCCGGGCGCAGCAGGCGATCGTGCAGCATGAAGCCCTCGGCCGAAACCTGAATGATGTCACCAGCACGGGTGCCAGGAACCGGTGCCTCAAACATCGCCTCATGGATGTTCGGATCGAACCGGTCACCAACTTCAGGCGTAATCACTTCGATTCCATGCTTTTGGAACACGTCCTTCAGCGCCCGCATGGTCAGCTCGACGCCTTCCAGAAGCGGGCCTGCCACTTCTTTCTGCTCGTCGGTTGCGGCTTCGAGCGCTCGTTTCATGTTGTCGTAAACCGGCAGCATGTCGCGAGCCAGTTTCGATCCGCCATACTGTTCGGCATCGCGGCGCGCTTTGTCGCCACGCTTGCGCGCGTTTTCGGCATCCGCCAATGCGCGCATGAACTTGTCCTTGAAATCGTCCCGCTCAGCACGCAGCGCATCAATTTCCAGCGCTTCTTCGCTGATCTCGGCAAATTCCTCGGCCAGCTCTTCCGCCTCGGCGGTTGCGATATCGTCCAGAAAATCTTCGTTCTTGGGCTCTGCCATCTCTTACCCTCTAGCTCCGGTCGGAAATCAGTTTTCCGACCAGTTGCGCTGTATAATCCACGATCGGCACGATCCGTCCATAATTTAGACGTGTGGGCCCTATGACCCCAACCGCACCAATTATCTTACGATCAGCGTTCATATATGGAGACACCACCAAAGAGGAACCCGAAAGTGAGAAAAGTTTGTTCTCAGACCCGATAAAAATGCGCACACCCTCGCCTTCCTCGGTCAATTCGAGGAATTCGGCGATGTCCTGCTTGCGTTCGAGGTCATCAAACAACGTTCGGATTCGGTCCAGCTCTTCGGCTTCGCCGGGTTTTCCCAATAGATTCGCACGTCCGCGCACGATCAAACGGGCCGAGTCGGTGCCGTCTCCATCCCATACGGCCATGCCGCTTTCGACCATCTCTCGGGCCAGCACATCGATTTCCTGTCGGCGCGCGGTGATCTGAGTCTGCATCTGACGGCGCACTTCGCTAAGCGTACGTCCTTCGATCAGCGAATTCAGGAAGTTCGCCGCCTCGCGCATCGAACTGGGTGTCTGCCCCGGAGGGGGCGTGAACAGACGGTTTTCCACATGCCCATCTGCGAACACCAGAACCACCAAAGCGCGGTCATGCGCTAGCGAAACAAACTCGATATGCTTGATCTCGGATTCATGCTTGGGGGTCAGAACCAGCGAAGCACCGTGTGTCACGTGTGACAAAGCCGAGCCGACACGATCCAGCATTCCGCCCACATCGCCTGCATTAGAGCCTAATGTTTCGTCGAGCTTCTGCCGATCATCGGCACCCAGATCCCCAACTTCAAGCAATCCGTCCACGAACATCCGCAACCCTTGCTGCGTAGGAATTCGGCCTGCGCTAACATGCGGGCTATCGAGCAGGCCCAGAAACTCCAGATCCTGCATGACGTTGCGCACGGTGGCAGCACTGACTTTTTCCGACAGTGTGCGGGTCAGCGTACGGCTTCCGACCGGTTCTCCGCTGTCCAGATAGCTCTCGACGATCAGCCGGAACACTTCACGTGACCGGTCGTTCATTTCATCCAGAACTCTACTTGCTTCGCTCATCGGCAATCCCCTGCTGGATCGGCATTAAATCGCAGGCATATGAAAGGTCAATCGGGGTTGCATCCTAAGGCACGGGGACGTTATCCCCAACCCAGCAAACAAAGGATTTTCCATGCGACCCTCAGGACGTGATTTAAACGAAATGCGCGCCGTTTCAATTGAGACGGGCTTTACCAAACATGCCGAAGGTTCGTGCCTGATCAAGATGGGCGATACCCACGTGTTGTGCACCGCAACGATCGAGGATCGCGTGCCGCCGTTCATCAAGGGTTCGGGCCTGGGTTGGGTCACCGCTGAATACGGTATGCTGCCCCGTGCAACCAACACCCGGATGCGGCGTGAGGCGGCCTCGGGCAAGCAAGGTGGTCGTACCGTGGAGATCCAGCGTCTTATCGGTCGCGCCCTTCGTGCAGGCGTGGACCGCGTTGCGCTGGGTGAGCGTCAGATCACTGTGGATTGCGACGTGATCCAGGCCGATGGCGGCACCCGCTGCGCCTCGATCACCGGCGGTTGGGTTGCGCTGCGTCTTGCCGTGAACAAGCTGATGAAGGCTGGCGACGTGATCTCTGATCCGCTGGTCGATCCGGTGGCAGCGGTGTCCTGCGGCATCTATGCCGGCCAACCGGTTCTGGATCTGGACTACCCCGAAGACAGCGAGGCCGGCGTAGACGGCAACTTCATCATGACCGGTTCGGGCAAGCTGATCGAAGTTCAGATGAGCGCAGAGGGTTCGGTCTTTAGCCGTGCCCAAATGGACCAACTGATGGACTTGGCGGAAAAAGGCGTTAGTGAACTGGCTGCGGCGCAAAAGGCTGCCACCGCATGACCCGAAAGTTCGACAGCGACAGGCTGCTGGTGGCCACGCACAACAAGGGCAAGCTTGAGGAGATGGCCCATCTCCTCGAACCCTTTGGTGTGACGGTTGTGGGCGCAGGCGAAATGAACCTGCCCGAACCCGAGGAAACCGAGGACACTTTCGTCGGTAACGCCCGGATCAAAGCCCATGCCGCCGCCAAGGCGACCGGCCTGCCTGCCCTGTCGGACGATTCCGGGATCACCATCGACGCGCTGGACGGTGCGCCGGGTGTTTACACCGCCGATTGGGCAGAAACGGGCAACGGTCGCGATTTCCTGATGGCCATGACCCGCGCGCATAATGAGCTGGAGGCGAAGAACGCCGCCCATCCTCGCACTGCGCAATTCCGCAGCACGCTGGTGCTGGCCTGGCCCGATGGACATGACGAAGTGTTCGAGGGCATCGCGCCGGGTCATCTGGTTTGGCCAATTCGGGGTAAAGGCGGTTTTGGATATGACCCGATGTTTGTCCCCGACGGGTACGACATTACCTTTGCCGAGATGGATCGCTGGGAAAAGAACAAGATCAGCCATCGCGGTCGCGCGGTGGAGATGTTCGTGAAAGGCTGCTTTGGCGGATGATTGGCGCAACGGGGGCTTTGGCCTGTACGTGCATTGGCCTTTTTGCGAGGCCAAATGCCCTTATTGCGACTTTAACAGCCATGTTTCAAAAAATATTGATCAAAAACAATGGCTTAAGTCATATCTGAGCGAACTGCAGCGTACGGCGTCCGAAACGCCGGACCGGGTTCTGAATACAATATTCTTTGGTGGTGGTACGCCGTCCTTGATGGCGCCTGACACTGTCGCTGCCATTATTGACGAGGCTCGCTCTTGTTGGCGGCCTGCCAATGACATGGAGATTACGCTTGAGGCCAATCCGGGATCGGTCGAGGCCGGTCGGTTCGCCGCCTACCGGGATGGGGGTGTAAACCGGGTCTCGATGGGGGTTCAGGCCCTGAACGACGAAGATCTGCGGCGTCTGGGGCGTATCCACACCGTTGCCGAGGCCCGTGCTGCCTTTGATATTGCGCGCACCTGCTTTGACCGCGTCAGCTTTGATCTCATCTATGCCCGCCAACATCAGACGTTGGACGCCTGGCGCGCCGAGCTGACTGAGGCGCTTTCGATGGCCGTCGATCATCTCTCGCTGTATCAATTGACGATCGAGGAAGGCACCGCCTTTGGGGATCGCTATGCCGTTGGCAAGCTGCGCGGCCTGCCCGAGGATGACCACGCCGCCGATATGTATCTGGCGACACAGGAGATCTGCGAAGCGCATGGTCTGCCTGCCTATGAGGTGTCAAACCACGCGCGCCCCGGGTCAGAATCTCGGCACAACCTGATCTACTGGCGCTATGGAGATTACGTCGGCATCGGTCCCGGAGCACATGGCCGCGTCACGCTGGAAGGCCAGAAAATGGCGACCGAGACGCATTTGTCACCCACCGCGTGGCTGGATGCAGTTGCTAAGGGGAGCGGTGAGAAAGAAAGAACCCGACTTCCTACTCAAGATCAGGCCAGTGAATACCTTATGATGGGGTTGAGAGTCACCGAAGGTCTAAATATTGATCGTTACAACAGATTGTCGGACCAGCCATTGCCGGAAGACAAGCTAAATGACCTGAAAGAAATTGGTATGATAGATTTGGAAGATGGCCGTCTGGTTGCCACCAAAGACGGTCGCGCAGTTCTGAATGCGGTCATCCGAGAGTTGTTGGGATAACAGATGCAATACCTCTGGGCCGCGTTGGGCTTACTATGTGTCGGGCTGGCAGTGATCGGCATTGCATTGCCTCTCTTGCCGACGGTCCCGTTTCTTTTGCTGGCCGCGTTCTTTTTTGCCCGGTCTTCATCCCGTTTGCACAACTGGTTGGTCAGCCACGGGACTTTTGGACCTATGATTCTGGACTGGCAACGTTCAGGCGCCATTCGTCCGGCCGCAAAAAAAGCGGCCACCCTCTCGGTCGCCGCTGTTTTTGGTTTGTCAGTCATTCTTGCGCTTCCAAGTCACATCCTGATCATTCAGGCAGTCGTCCTCGGCGGCGTGATGATCTTTATATGGACCCGCCCTAGCGGCTGAGTTTGGCGCACAGATCGTCCAGCTGATCCAGGTTCTCATAGGTCAGAACAACCTGCCCTGTTTCCGATCCCGCCTTGTGGTTGATCGCCACCTTCATCGCCAATATCGCCGAAAGATCTTTTTCCAGCGCGCGCGTATCTGCATCCTTACCCGCATTCAGGTTTCTGGACCGCGGAGCTGCTTGTGGCGCATCACCCTGCTGCTGCTTTTTCACCAACGCTTCGGTCGCACGTACCGAAAGCCCGTCCTTGACGACGATTTTCGCCAGTTCTGACGGATTTTCTGCCGTAATCAGGGCTCGGGCATGTCCTGCTGACAGTTTTCCCTCGATAACCAGCGTCTGAACATCCATAGGCAGCGACAACAACCGTAAGAGGTTCGCGATATGACTGCGACTCTTTCCCAGCGCTTCAGCAAGCTTTTCTTGCGTATGGCCAAACCGGTCCATCAGTTGTTTGTAACCAGCCGCCTCTTCAACCGCGTTCAGGTCCGCGCGCTGAATGTTCTCGATAATGGCGACTTCCAGAACTTCGGTGTCGTCAAAATCCCGTACGATCACAGGAATATCGTGCAACTGCGCCATCTGAGCCGCCCGCCAACGGCGTTCACCTGCTACGATTTCGTAGCTTCCGCCGCCAACCTCACGCACGATCAGTGGCTGAATGATGCCCTTTTCCTTGACCGAGGCCGCAAGCTCATCCAGTTGCTCCGGCGAGAATGTTCTGCGGGGCTGGTTAGGATTGGCGCGTAGCTTTTCGATCGGGACCTTCATGTCCGGGCGGCGGGGCTCCGATGGCCTCAAGCCTTCCGTATCCTGCGTCACATCCGCCATCAGAGCAGACAGCCCCCGACCTAAACCTCTGGGTTTTGCTTTTTTGGCGGCCACGGTGCCCTCCTCGCTGCCGCTTATGCGGCGATTTTCTTGTTTTTATGCATGACTTCCCGGGCCAGGTGCCGATAGGCCATCGCCCCCAGAGATCCCGAGTCATATTGCAAAACAGGCAATGCGTAAGACGGCGCCTCACTGACCCGCACATTTCTGGGTATCTTGGTTTTAAATACCATCTCACCCAGATTGTCACGCGCGTCTTTTTCGACCTGACGGGACAAGTTGTTGCGGTTGTCATACATAGTCAACACAACACCTTCGATTCTAAGGTCCGGATTCGCGGTCTGACGAACCTCTCGAATGGTCAGCATCAGCTGTGACAATCCCTCCAATGCAAAGAACTCGCTTTGCAGCGGAACCAGTACGGAATGCGCTGCGACCATTGCGTTCACAGTCAACAAATTGAGAGACGGAGGGCAATCAATCAGCACAAAGTCCAGTTCAAACTTGTCGATCGCGGTCTGACGCAAAGCGTCATGTAAAAGATAGCTGCGCTTTTCGTTGGAAATCAGCTCGATATCAGCCGAACTCAGATCAACTGTTGCCGGAACGACGAACAAACCCTCGATTTCCGTTTCCTGGACAACGGCCTCCAATGGCGCATCATCTAAAATCAGGTCGTAGGTTGTCCAATCCCGGTCCTCGACCCCCAACCCGGTGGACGCATTACCCTGTGGATCAAGGTCAACAACCAACACCTTGCACCCTGCCTCAGCCAAGCCCGCGGCTAGATTGATTGCCGTAGTGGTTTTTCCGACCCCGCCCTTCTGATTGGCAACCGCAATAATTCGGGGCCCTGAGGGACGAGACAAATCAACCACGTGAAACTCCTTTTATTTTAAGGATAACGGCCTGAGGCTCAGTTAAACTTGTAATCGGGTCGACATCGAAATTCCATTCTTCCCGCGCCTCTTCCAGCTCTTTTTTCCACTTTTCGCCTTTCGGCAACAGCGCCAGACCTGATTTACACAAATGTCTGTCACAAAAGGATAATAGTGTACGCAGATCCGCCAGAGCCCGCGCTGAAAGGATGTCAGAATTCAAGGGATCAACTACCTCGATTCGCTTTGAAATCACACTGCAATTCACACCACATACACGGGCGGCGTTGCGCAGGAACGCGGATTTTCGTTGATCGCTTTCAACGAGGGTAAATTGGGCCTTCGGCGCATCTTCAACAGCCATAATGGCGCAAACCATTCCGGGGAAACCGCCACCGCTTCCTAGATCCACCCAGTTCTCAAAAGGCCGAGCGCATCTGTAGACCTGAACCGAGTCTTTGATATGCCGAACCCAGATTTCATCCAGGCTTTTCCGTGAAACCAGATTGATCTTTGGATTCCAGCGCTTCACAAGCTCAACATAGGTCGCTAGACGTTCAAATGTTTCACGTGAAACACCCAAATCGTCGAGAATGGCTTTATTCATGCTTTGCGAACCTTCTGATCGCGGCGAAGTTTAGCAAGTACAAGTGTAAGCGCGGCCGGTGTAACACCTTCGACACGCCCAGCCTGTGCTATGTTCTGAGGCTTTGCGTTTGAGAGCTTTTGCTTCATTTCCGAAGACAACCCTTCCATCGCGAAATAGTCAAAACCTCGCGGAATCTCATAAGCTTCGTCACGTTTCATCGCTTCGACATCTTTCCGCTGTCGCGCAATATAGTTCGCGTAAAGCGCGTCCCGCTCCACTTGCAGACGGATTTCACGATCAACATCAGAAATTTCCGGAACCAATGGCAAAAGGTCATCAAAATGAACGTCCGGAAAGGCCAGAATCGCCATACCATCCCGGCGGTTGCCGTCCTGATTGACGTTGATACCCGCCGCCCGGACTTCTTTTGGCGTAAATGTCCGCTCGGTCAGTTTGGACTTTGCACCTGACAGTTTCTTCATCTTATCGGTGAATTTCGACCGGCGTTCCTGCCCGACACACCCAATATCAAGGCCAATGGGTGTCAAACGCTGGTCTGCGTTGTCAGCCCGCAAGGAAAGCCGAAATTCCGCCCGAGAGGTGAACATCCGATAGGGCTCTGCGACACCACGCGTTGTCAGGTCATCGATCATGACGCCGATGTAACTGTCCGCTCGTGTGAAGTGGATAGGTTCCCGACCCAGCACTTTTTGGGCGGCATTCAAACCAGCGACAAGGCCTTGGGCCGCCGCTTCCTCATATCCTGTGGTGCCATTGATCTGACCCGCTAAATATAGGCCTTCAACTTCTGGCAGCGCGAGGGAGGATGTCAAAACGCGGGGGTCGACATAGTCGTATTCAATCGCATAACCCGGTTGCAGAATTTCCGCCGCTTCAAGACCTTTAATGGATCGCACATATTCCAGCTGAACGTCCTGAGGCAAGGATGTTGAAATCCCGTTCGGGTAGATTGTGTGATCTTCTACACCTTCGGGCTCCAGAAAGATCTGATGCGAATCTTTGTCGGCAAAGCGGACGATCTTATCTTCGATTGACGGGCAATATCTGGGCCCTACCCCGTCAATATGACCACCATACATAGCGGATCGGGACAGGTTTTTTTCGATGATTTCGTGCGTACGCGCATTTGTATGTGTGATTCCACAGGAAATCTGCGGGGCGATCACTTCTGTAGACAAGAAAGAAAACAGGGTCGGCTCATCGTCACCGTTCTGTTGTTCAAGATCGCTCCAATCAATTGTGCGACCGTCCAGCCGCGGTGGCGTACCCGTTTTCAATCGCCCCAATGGCAGTTCAAAACTGTCGAGACGTTCCGCCAACTTGATCGACGGACGATCTCCCATACGCCCGCCAGGTCGTGATACGTCTCCAATATGAATAACGCCGCGCAAGAACGTACCCGATGTAAGAATGACAGCTTTCGCCTTTATTTCTGATTCGTCAGCCAGTTTGACGCCAGCGATGCTGCTTCCAACCATCAGAAAGTCGGCGACCTCGCCGACCACGACAGATAGGTTAGGTTGTTTTTGCGTTTCCCTTTGCATCGCGGCACGATACAAGGCACGGTCGGCCTGCGTTCTAGGACCCTGAACTGCTGGTCCTTTGCGGCGATTCAACAGGCGGAACTGAATTCCCGCCTGATCCGCGACGCGTCCCATGACGCCGTCAAGCGCATCGATTTCCCGGACCAAGTGGCCCTTGCCCAACCCGCCAATTGCCGGATTACAAGACATAACTCCGATATCCGAAGCAGACAATGTCACCAAGGCCGTTTTGACACCCATACGAGCCGCCGCATGAGCAGCCTCGGTTCCTGCATGCCCAGCACCAACAACGATCACATCGAATTCTGAATGTTTCACGTGAAACACTCCTTACTTACCCAGGCAGAAGCTCGAGAAGATTTCATCCAAAAGGTCCTCCACCCCTATTCTGCCAACCAAGGTTTCAAGGGCACGGATCGCCGTGCGCATTTCTTCTGCTGCGATATCATACAAGTCCGGACCTGATTCCAGAACCGCCATCGCTGCTGCAAGCGCCTTATGCGCCGTATTCAGCGCCGCACGATGTCGTTCTCGCGTCGCAATACCACTGCTTGTAGTTCTATTGCTCAGAACGCGCGAAATCTGGGAGATAAGCCTATCGATACCCTGCCCGGTTTTTCCAGAGATTCCGCCTTCAGACGGTTCCCGAAGATCAGACTTGGGCAACACTTGGATATCATCAGACAACATTAGAACACCTAGTTCCTCGGGGTTTTCAGTCAGAAACACACGCAGATCAGCTGATTCCGCCCGTTTTTTGGCCAACTCGATCCCGAGGTTTTCAACGTGGTCTTCGGTTTCCCGCAGACCCGCTGTGTCCAACAGCGTGACAGGCAACCCAGCAAGGTCCATTCGAACTTCAATCACGTCCCGGGTCGTTCCGGCATATTCTGACGTTATCGCCGCTTCGCGCCCTGCCAACGCATTCAGCAAAGTCGACTTTCCTGCGTTCGGAAGACCTACAATCGCAACTTCAAACCCTGTTCGAATCCGCTCTGCGATCTTCACACCCTCTGCTTCTCTGTGAAGATCGGCCATGACGCCGGCAACCAGGGATTTTACTTCAGGAGTGACGTCGGTCGGGACTTCCTCATCCGCGAAATCAATCACAGCTTCCAGCAACGATGCCGCCCGGATCAGATCGCGCCGCCAGCGCTCGGCCAATGTGCCCAACTCACCCGCAAGAATGGTCTGCGCCTGTTTACGTTGCGCTTCGGTTTCAGCGTCTATTAGATCGGCAAGACCTTCGACCTGTGTCAGATCCATCTTGCCATTTTCCAGCGCTCGGCGTGTGAATTCCCCGGGCTCCGCAAGACGTAGCCCGGACATATCGGACAGGGTTCGCATCACTGCGTTTACCGAGGCGGTGCTGCCATGTATCTGCAGCTCGGCGACATCTTCACCAGTAAAGCTGGCCGGGCCTTGGAATGTCAGGATTAAGCCATCGTCCAGGCGCGAGCCATCGGCCGCATGCAGCGACCGCACCCGCATGCCACGGGCCGGCAACGTGCCATCGGTTAATTTGCCCGCAGCGGAATGCGCCTGAGGGCCAGAGAGGCGTATGACCGCCACCCCGGCTTTGCCTTGCGCGCTGGCCAAGGCGAATATCGTATCCATTCGAAGGCCTCGCGTCAGTTAAGACCTGTGTCAGGTGTTCATCGAATCGAAGAACTCGCCGTTTGTCTTGGTCTGTTTCAACTTCGACAACAGGAACTCGATCGCATCGGTTGTGCCCATCGGGTTGAGGATGCGGCGCAGGACGAAGGTCTTGGCCAGATCGCCCTTATCGACCAGCAGATCCTCTTTGCGGGTGCCGGACTTGAGGATGTCGATCGCCGGGAAGACGCGCTTGTCCGCGATCTTGCGATCTAGAACGATTTCCGAGTTACCAGTGCCTTTGAATTCTTCAAAGATAACCTCGTCCATACGGCTGCCGGTATCGATCAGCGCGGTGGCGATGATGGTCAGCGAACCGCCCTCTTCGATGTTCCGCGCCGCACCAAAGAACCGCTTAGGCCGTTGCAGCGCGTTTGCGTCCACACCACCGGTCAGAACTTTACCCGAAGACGGTACCACTGTGTTAAATGCCCTACCAAGTCTTGTGATCGAATCAAGAAGAATAACAACATCTCGTTTATGTTCGACCAAACGCTTGGCTTTTTCGATGACCATTTCCGACACCGCCACGTGACGCGTCGCCGGTTCGTCAAAGGTCGAAGATACAACCTCGCCCTTCACCGAACGCTGCATGTCGGTCACCTCTTCCGGGCGTTCGTCGATCAGCAGGACGATCAGATAACACTCGGGGTGGTTCTGTTCGATTGAGTGCGCGATGTTCTGCAGGATCACCGTTTTACCGGTCCGCGGAGGCGCCACGATCAGCGACCGCTGACCTTTACCGATCGGCGCAACCAGATCGATCACCCGGGCCGACTTGTCCTTGATGGTGGGATCTTCGATTTCCATCTTCAGACGCTCATCAGGATAGAGCGGCGTCAGGTTGTCGAACAGGATCTTGTGCTTGGCTTTCTCAGGATCTTCAAAGTTGATCTTGGTGACATTGGTAAGCGCAAAGTAGCGCTCATTGTCATCAGGCGCCTTGATCTCACCTTCGACGGTGTCGCCGGTGCGCAGCGAATGCAGGCGGATCATATCGGGCGAAACATAGATGTCGTCCGGACCCGGCAGATAATTCGCCTCAGGCGAGCGCAGAAAGCCGAAGCCGTCCTGCAGCACTTCCAGCACACCGTCACCACCGACGGTCCAGCCTTCATCCGCGCGTTCGCGCAGGATCTGGAACATCATCTCGCCTTTTCGCATGGTCGAGGCGTTTTCGATCTCCAGCTCTTCGGCCATGGCCAGAAGGTCTTTGGGGCTTTTGGCCTTCAGGTCGGCCAGATTCAGGGATTCAGTGGACATTATATATACCTTCGCCGCTGACACCGCGGCACGAAGTGGAATTTCAGTACGGAAGATACGCCGCCCGGACGGGCGTGTTGCTCCTTACATAAGCGTGACAGCCGCCCGAGTCAAACAGGCCCTCAGAACTTCAGAACGACCGCCAGAACGATGACAATCATCAAAACGGTCGGAACCTCGTTCATCATGCGAAACTGCCGCCCAGTGAGCTTATTTCGGCCCTCAAGGAAATCCCTGCGTCGTGCCATCAGCCAGTGATGGAACCAGGTCATGCCAATCACGGCAGCACCCTTGACCCAAGGCCAAGACCAGTCCCATCCGACGATGCCCGGCGTGAAGACCATGATCAGGCCGCACACCCACGCCACGTACATCGCTGGGCGCATGATCACACGCAGCAGCTTTTCTTCCATTTCAAAGAAGATTTCCTGCGCTCCGTCGACAGATTGCGCCTTTTCCACGTGATAGACGAATAGTCTGGGCAAATAGAACAGCCCGGCCATCCATGAGATTACGGCCATTATGTGTACAGACTTCACCCACGGGTAAATCGTGAAAAGAAGATCAGTCATTCTGGCTCCGGACGTTGTTCGGAACTCTCCCTAATAAAAAAATAAGAAAAGAAAAAGGAAGATGGTTTTGTAGGGTGAGTAAAATCGGTGGATTACTTTTTTACCCATGTGTTTTCCCCAGGTGGACAAAGTTTCGCTTTTGCCATCTGATTCTGTTGATTGGAAATTAAATATAGCATTTTCAAATGGTTGCGATTATATGATATGGATGTTTCTGGGGATAACCCGTTGGGTAAAACGGGACATCCGGGTTTTCCCGTGTTCTCAGGTTATCCTTGTCCCAAATGGATGGTGTTCGGGCGACTCGGGTAAGATTTTCGCGATATGCCCGGGGTTGCGTGTCAACCGGAAAACCATACAAACCATCCCAGAACACTCAACGATTTGCTCAGGGGGTTTTCCACATGTCTGTCCCCATCATCCTTGCCTCGGGGTCATCGATCCGCGCGCAGCTGCTGCGCAGCGCGGGCGTGCCGTTCACGGTGCAGACCGCGCGGGTGGACGAGGACACCGCCAAACGCGCCTTGTTGGCCGAAGACGCGCCGCCGCGTGATATTGCGGACACCCTGGCTGAAATGAAAGCCCGCAAAGTCAGCGACAAGTCCCCCGGTGCGATGGTTCTGGGCTGTGATCAGGTGCTGGATTTTGATGGGCGGTTACTGTCCAAGCCGGAGTCGCCTGAAGATGCGCTGGCACAGCTCAAGGCGATGCGGGGAAAGCGGCATATGCTGCTGTCCGCCGCTGTCATCTACCGGGATGGCGAACCAATCTGGCGGCATGTGGGACAAGTGCGCCTGAAGATGCGGATGAGTTCGGATGCCTATCTGCGACGCTATATTGACCGCAACTGGGATAGCATTCGTCACGCGGTGGGCGCGTATAAGCTGGAAGAAGAAGGTGTTCGCCTGTTCGCCACCATTGACGGCGACTATTTTAATGTCTTGGGTATGCCCCTGTTGGAGCTGTTGAATTTTCTGGCCGTCAAAGGGGTGATCGATCAATGACCAAGAACCGAATTCCACTGGCCGGGGTGATCGGGCATCCGATTGCACATTCTAAGTCCCCTAAGCTGCATGGGCATTGGTTAAAGACGCACGGGTTGGCTGGTCACTACATTCCCATGGACGTTGCGCCAGAGTATTTGGAGAGCGTTCTGCGGACTTTGCCCAAAGCCGGATATGTCGGCGCAAATGTGACCGTCCCCCATAAAGAGGCGGCACTACGTCTGGCGGATCACGTGTCGGATCGCGCGGCCAAAATTGGTGCGGCAAATACGCTGGTCTTTCAGGATGACGGCTCGATCCACGCAGACAACACTGACGGCTACGGTTTCATGGAGAACCTCCGCGCTGGTGCGCCGGATTGGAACCCGGAAGATGGGCCCGCAGTGGTCTTCGGCGCAGGCGGCGCCGCACGTGCCGTTCTGCAGGCGTTGGTGGATGCCGGAGTCCCAGAGATTTTGCTGACCAACCGTACACGCGAACGCGCCGATCAATTGAAAGAAGAGTTCGGGCCGCGCATCAAGGTGGTCGATTGGGTGAAGGCTGGCAACGTCATCGAAAATGCTGAGCTGGTGGTGAACACAACCTCATTGGGAATGCAGGGGCAGCCTGAACTGCGGGTTCCTCTGGATGGGTTGCAGCCGGGTGCCGTCGTTACCGATCTGGTATACGCGCCGCTTAAAACTCGGTTGTTGCGGACGGCCGAGGAAGCCGGATGTACAACGGTCGACGGTCTGGGCATGTTGCTGCATCAGGCGGTTCCGGGATTTGAACGTTGGTTCGGTCACCGACCCGAAGTGACGGATGATCTGCGCGCAGCGGTGCTGGAATGAGCTTTGCTCTTGGCCTCACGGGCTCGATTGGTATGGGGAAAAGCACCACGGCGCAGATGTTCGTGGACGAAGGCTGTGCGCTTTGGGATGCCGATGCGGCTGTACATAGACTCTATTCAAGGGAAGGTGCTGCGGTTGAGCCGATGCGGGCGGAGTTTCCGGATGCTGTTGTAGACGGCTGTGTCAGCCGGGATGCGCTGAAGCAGATCATCGCGCAGGACCCCGCCGCGTTGAAAGGGATTGAGGCCATCGTCCATCCCCTTGTGGCCGCTGACCGTGCCGAGTTTAGGGAAACTGCCACGGCGGACATTTTGGTCTTTGATGTGCCATTGCTGTTCGAAACGGGCGGAGATGCAGCGATGGATGCGGTCGCCTGTGTTTCGATTCCGGCGGATGAACAAAAACGCCGCGTAATGGAACGCGGAACGATGACCGAGGCACAGTTCGAACAGATCCGTGCCAAACAGATGCCGAATGACGAAAAGTGCGCGCGGTCGGATTTCGTGATCGTAACTGACACTCTGGACCACGCCCGCGCGCAGGTGCAGGATGTGGTCAGGCAGATACGGGCGGGGCTGGCAGATGCGTGAGATTGTACTCGATACCGAAACCACGGGGTTTGATCCCGAAAGCGGCGACCGGATTGTCGAAATCGGTGCGGTGGAACTGTGGAACCACGTTGCTACGGGTGAAACCTATCACGTATATATCAATCCGGAACGTTCGATGCCGGATGAGGCATTTGGCGTGCACGGTATTGGCCCCGACCTGCTGGAAAATCCGCGGCCGCCGGAAAAGGGTGAGGTCACACTGAAGGACAAGCCGGTTTTTGCCAAGGTCGGTCAGGGGTTTCTGGACTTCGTCAGGGATTCCAAGTTGGTCATCCACAATGCGTCCTTCGACATGAAATTCCTGAACGCCGAGTTGAAATGGATGGGATTGCCGACCCTTCCGATGGATCAGGCGCTGGATACGCTTGCGATTGCGCGCAAACGATTTCCGGGCTCGCCCGCGTCGCTGGATGCGTTGTGCCGCCGGTTCAACATCGACAACACCAACCGTGTGCTGCACGGGGCGCTGCTCGACTCCGAAATTCTGGCCGAGGTGTATCTTGAGCTGATTGGCGGGCGGCAGCCGGATTTCGGCCTGTCCACGAGCGCAGCCTCTGCTGCCGGTGGCGGCGATGATTGGCGTCCGACAGCGCGCCCGACGGCCTTGCCGTCGAAGATCACCGCAGACGAACGCGCGGCTCATGATGCTTTTGTAGAGAAGTTGGGCGAAAACGCCCTGTGGACCCGCGCCTGAGCCCCTGCCCGGCGCGGGTGCAACCGATTAAGCTTCGGTTTTCTGAGCTTCGGCCTGACGGCGCATCAATTCGTTGCGGTACAGCGCAACAAAATCGATGTTGTCCAGGTTGACCGGCGGGAAGCCACCGTCACGGGTGATGTCGCTGACGATACGGCGCAGGAAGGGGAACAGCATGCGCGGACACTCGATCATCAGGAACGGGTGCAGCTGATCGTCGGCGACGCCTTCGATGTGGAACAGACCGCAATAATCCAGCTCGCACAGGAACAGGACGTCTTCCATGCCTTTGGCTTTGGACGTCAGGTTCAGCTTCACGGCAACTTCGTACTGATGCTCGGTCGGGCGCTTTTTGGCGTCCAGGTTCACCTGCACGGCGATCTCGGGCTGCACGTCGCCCGACACGCCTTTTTGCGCCATCACGTTTTCAAATGACATATCGCGAATGAATTGTCCCAGAACGCGCATCTGGATCTGAGGAGCGGCCTGTGCCGCGGTGTTTTCTGCAGGGCTTTCGTCAGCCATGGATCTACTCCGAAAATGAAATTCGCCATTGCTTAGCAAGTTGGGCGCGACACCTCAATGCTGGTGCGGACCTTCGACCCATTTGGATGGCTTCGAAGGGTTCTGACGTGGTCGAACCTCGGTGAACTCGCCGTCGATCACGTCATCCTGATCAAACGGAGTCGGACCAGTGCGAAACTGCGCGCCGGTACCCATCTGAAAGTGCGTGATGGTGGCCTTGGATTTCAGATAGCGGAAAACAGCCACCCGAACGCCGGGAATAAGCAGCGCAAAACCAACAGCATCAGTGAAGAACCCCGGTGTCAGCAGCAAAACGCCGGACAACAGGATCATCGCGCCGTGGGCCAGTGGCTCGGTCGGATCGTCCAGTTCAGCAAAGGACCGCTGCAGATTGGCCAGTGCCATGCGACCTTGTGTCCTGACCAAAACGGTGCCGATTACGGCTGTCAGGACTACGATCGCCAGTGTTGGCCACAGGCCGATCAGGCCGCCAACCTGTATGAACAGGGCGATCTCGATGATGGGCACTAATAAAAATGCCAAGAACAGATACATTTGCGTTATCCTTTACCATAGGCCGGGCTGTGGACTTGCCACGATCTGTCACCTACATAGTGGCAAGAGGCTGCGTATACAAAGTCGCGGTCTGAAAAGAGGATGAAATGAACGAACCGATGATCCAGTTGCTGGTCCTGGCCGGAATTGCCGTTTTCCTGATCCTGCGCCTGAAAAGCGTGCTGGGCACGCGTGAGGGTTTTGAGAAACCTCCTGTTCAACAGCAACCCGATACGAACAAATCGCGTCGCGGGTTCGAGGTGATCGAAGGCGGCCCGGATCATGACATCACAGACCATGTGGCCGAAGACAGCGAACAGGCACAAACTCTGGCCGCGATGAAGCGGGTTGAACCCAGCTTTTCCGTCACTGAGTTTGTGCAGGGCGCGCGCGGTGCCTACGAGATGATCGTCATGGGGTTCGAAAAGGGCAATCTGGATGAAATCCAGCCCTTCCTGTCCGAAGAGGTGTTCGACACATTCGTATCAGTCGTTGCGGCCCGCGAAGATCAGGGTCTGACAATCGAGGCCGAGTTCATCGGTGTGCGTGAAACCACGCTGGCTGATGCAAAGTTCGACAAAGATACAAACCAGGCGGAAATCACCATGCGGTTTGTCGGAGAGCTGACCTCGGTCGTACGTGACCGTGGTGGCGACATCATCGAAGGCAACCCGAACACCGTCAAACGCCAAAAGGACAGCTGGACCTTTGCCCGTGTCATGGGCTCTGATGATCCGAACTGGCTGCTTGTTGCCACGGACGCATGATTGGCGCGCTCAGGTCGCTATTACTGGTGGCAGCTATGACCACTGCCGCCAGCGCTGAACCGACGCGATCTATTCTTTCTTTTGACGATCTGGATGGATGGGCTGCCGACGATCACGGGGCGGCCCTTTCGGTTTTTCTGAACACCTGCGGTGATCTGGATGATCCGGACTGGCAAGCGTTGTGTGGCGTCGCCCGCACCTATGAGGCGGATGCGGCTCGGTCGTTCTTTGAACTGTTCTTTCGACCGGTTCTGGTAGAGGACGGTGAAAAGGCGCTTTTCACCGGTTATTTCGAACCTGAACTGGACGGGTCCAAAACACGGACGGATCGTTTCAAATACCCGATCTACAAGATGCCGCCCGAGGCGCGGGCCGAAGGACCATGGCTCAGCCGTCGCGAAATCCTGACCGGTGACACAATGCAGGGTCGCGGACTTGAGATTGCCTGGGTGGATGACCCGGTTGAGCTGTTCTTTCTGCAAATCCAGGGCTCGGGCCGTGTCCGCTTGCCGGATGGCAGCGCGTTGCGCGTCGGTTATGGCGGCGCGAATGGTCATCCTTACCGTTCGATTGGTGCCGAGCTGATCCGTCAGGGCGCGTTGGGCGCGCACGAGGTCAGTGCCCAGATGATCCGCGCCTGGGTGCGCAAGAACCCCGAAGCCGGGGCCGAACTGTTGTTCCACAATCCCTCATATGTGTTCTTTCGCGAAGTCTCGCGTGTCGCACCCGAACTTGGGCCACTGGGCGCCATGAACCGGTCAGTGACCACAATGCGCAGCATCGCGGCTGATCCGGCTTATACGCCGCTGGGTGCTCCGGTCTGGGTGGAAAAGGACGGCAAGACGCCATTGCGTCGGCTGATGATCGCGCAGGATACAGGTGCGGCCATCAAGGGTGCGCAGCGCGCGGATATCTTCTTTGGCACTGGCGATGAGGCCGGCCAGGCCGCCGGGCGCTTGAAGGATCCGGGTCGGATGGTTCTGCTGCTGCCGATCCAGCGGGCCTATGCCCTGTTACCGGATGAATTCTGATGTCACGGCGCAAACTGACTGCAGATGAGATCGAGCTGTGGCGCAAGGTCGCCAAACAGGCTGAGCGTATGCACCCGGAAATCCCGCAGTCGGTTCATCCGATCAACTTGCCCAAACCCAAACCAACCAAAACTCCAAAGCCGCGATTTGAAGCATTCGAGGTCGGACAAAACGCAGCGGGTAAACCAGCGCGGCATGCGTTGAAGCCAATGATCGGAGACAGTCTGCGGGCCAGCCCTGTGCAGATGGACACCAAGGCGTTTGGCCGTATGAAGCGGGGTAAAATCAAACCCGAAGGCAAGCTGGACCTGCACGGCATGCGCGTAGATACCGCGCACCCGACGCTGATCCGTTTTGTTTTGGCCGCGCAGGCGTCGGGCAAACGTCTGGTTCTGGTTGTCACCGGCAAGGGCAAGGATCGGGACGAACCAGGACCTATTCCCACCCCACGCGGTGTTTTGCGCAATCAGGTGCCGCAATGGCTGGCCCTGCCACCTTTGGCGCAGGCCGTGTTGCAGGTGGCGCCAGCCCATATCAGCCACGGTGGCGACGGAGCTTATTACATCTACCTGCGACGTACGCGTTAAAACGAGCGCTCTTCCCGTGAAATTCCGATCTTTGCAGAGAGGCAGACGAGGATAAAGAACCCTCCGATCCACAGGAATTGCGTATCCAGCGAGATATCTGCATCCAGAAGGACACCGGTCAGTCCGGGGCCGATGGCCGATCCAAGCACCATGACCGCCGTGGCCATCGCCTTGATGGACCCAATATGTCCGGTGCCGTAAAATTCCGCCCAAAAAGCGCTGGGCAAGGTGTTGTTGGCTCCCACGGTGAGGCCCAGAAAGGCCATTGCGATCATGGCCCCTGCGATTGAACTCGTCATTCCCGCAATGACAAAGCCAATCGCAATCGGGATTTGGTAATAGGGCATCAGCCGCGCCGTGCCCCATTTGTCCAACGCCCAACCGGCCCCAAACATCGATATCAACGATACGCCGGTGTAGACCGGAAACAGCGCCACCAAATCAATATGCTGCCAACCTTTCACCTCGGCCAGATGCACCTGGTGAAAGAAAAACGCGGTGATAAAGGCCGACGGACCCAGCAACGCCGGTGCCATAACCCAGAACAGGGGATGAAACAGAGTTTCCTTTCGCGTCCAATGGCGGCCCTGCATTCCGGTTGCCGAATACTCGCTGGCCAAACTCTGCGGTGTGCGCTCCTGACGTAATAGACGTGTCAGAACCGGTATTCCCATTAAGACGATCGCCGCGGAAATCACCCAAAGCCAGCGCCAGTCCAATACGGCCATTGCAGCCACGAAGGCGAGCGGCAGCAGCGCCTCGCCTATCGCATAACCGACCGAGGCAATCGAAAGTGCCTTGCCGCGCGTGACGGTGAACCACCGCGCCATGGCGACCTGCGCCAGATGCATGCTCATCCCCTGACCGAACAGACGTAGCAAAAAAACCACCAGCGGCAGAAGAATGAGCCAACTGTTCACAGCCATGGCCAGCGCCGCCAAAGCCAGACCGGCCAGGACGACAGGCCCCAAAACCCGGACGCGAAAGATATCCGTCAGCCCGCCCGCCCAAATCATCACGAGGGCAGATACAGTGGTGCCCAGCGAATAGAGACCACCCCACGCCCCGTGCCCAAGGCCAAACTCTGCGCGGATATTCCCAGCAAAGACCGAGATGAAAAACGTCTGTCCGAAGCTGGACAGAAAGGTCAGCAGAATACCTGCGCCAAGCCAGGCTGCGTTGTCCCGCAGATACTGGCGCAGGCTGAACCGCGTCACGGTGTCGTGACCTGCGCCTGCCCTGTTTCGGTCAGAGTAATCTCAGTTGCGCCATCAGGATTACGTTGGTTGGGTGGAACAAGTAAATCGATACCCGGTCGATATTCGCTCCCAAAGGTATTGTTGACGCGTCGCAAAGAGCTGAGGATCGACAAGAGTGCCGGTGAGGTGGCGGCCACGAAATGTGAGGACTGGGCGTCCTTATTGAAGGCTGTTGTATCGATCACGTTGATCGGGAATTCCTCAAGCGTATCTAGCGAACTGATCCTACCCAATCTCTCACCTTCATCCGTTCCGCGAAGGCGTGCCGAGATGTTTAGAATCTTATCCTTTTGCGACACCATCACCAGGAAAGGATCGGGTGGATTCTTGATCCGGTTCATTTGTGAGCGGAACAGGTCAACATCCAGATCGGGGGAGATCAGAACAACACCTTCGATGTTTCGGTTGGACCAACCGGGTTCCTGCAGTTCCGCCTGCCGCATCATCTCCATAGACAGAGCGCCGCCCATGGAATGTGCGACCAGAATGACACGTTTGACACCCATGGCTTTCAGGTCTCGGATGGTTCGCTCCAACCCGTCACGGGCAAACAGCATACTGTCCAGATCATAGGCATACCCAGAGCCCGTCGCGCGGCTGGGCCAAGAATAAACCAGTGTTGAGCCCGGAAGGCCGATGTCATGGGTCAGCTGTGCCGCACGGAAAATCGTCTCGGTCTGAGTCGAGTTGTAGCCATGCACAAAAATTGTGACATCGTCTTCGCCGCGTAAATGTTCACGCAAACCCTGCGCCCCGTTCAATTCGGTCACATCTGTCAGAACGAATTCTTTTTTGGGGTTTGGGTTCGCGTAGGAGAACTTAAGCGTTCCCGGTGTATGCGTGGGCGGGATCGATACGGTCGATTCAAGAAATTTCAGCGCTTCCCCTCGCCGAAACCCATAGGTCCCATCTGCTTCGCGCGCTCGGGTCGTGCTTACGAATATTTTTTCAGGCGTTCCGACGGTTGTGGCCGACGGCACGATCTCGGTCACCGTGCGGTCAACACAGGCGCTGAGCGAGATGGAAACGAACAGAATGGTCAAATAGCGCAGCACGAGCCAGCCCTCAGGGTGAATTGCGCCTACGCTACTGAATTCTCGCCTCGCGTCCAGCGACACGAGGCGGAATAAACGGCGAAAACCGGCTGGCCGTGTTACAAAACGTAACGGCTGAGGTCCGTAGACTTGGTCAGTTCGCCCAGGTTGTCGTTCACGAACTGCGCATCGACCGTAATTGAGGTCCCGGCCTTGTCTGGGGCGACAAAGGACAGATCCTCAAAAACGCGCTCCATCACCGTATAGAGGCGCCGCGCCCCGATGTTTTCCACGCTTTGGTTCACGTCAGCCGCGATTCTCGCCAGCGCCGCAATCCCGTCTTCGGTAAAGCTGACCGTGACCTCTTCGGTGCCCATCAATGCCGTGTACTGGCGGGTCAGGGCGTTATCTGTTTCGGTCAGGATACGAACGAAGTCCTCTTCGGTCAGCGCGCGCAGTTCCACGCGGATCGGCAGGCGACCCTGAAGTTCCGGCAACAGGTCCGATGGTTTGGCGATGTGGAAGGCGCCGGATGCGATGAACAGGATGTGGTCGGTTTTGACGGGGCCATGCTTGGTGGACACGGTTGTGCCTTCGATCAAGGGCAGCAGGTCACGCTGGACCCCTTCGCGGCTGACATCGCCGCCACGCGCGTCCGAGCGGGCGCAGACCTTGTCGATCTCATCCAGAAACACGATGCCGTTCTGTTCGACTGATTCCAGCGCAACACGGGTGACGGTTTCATCATCCAGTAACTTGTCGGCCTCTTCGCCGATCAGGGCCTCATAGCTTTCGGCGACGGTCATCTTGCGTTTGACGGTACGCCCGCCAAAGGCCTTGCCGAAGATATCGCCCAGATTCATCATCCCCATCTGGCTGCCCGGCTGGCCGGGAATGTCGAACATCGGCATCGGGTTCGAGGTGTCGGACAGTTCCAGTTCGATCACCGTGTCGTCCAGCTCGCCTGCTTTCAGCTTTTTGCGGAACATCTCGCGGGTGCCTTCACGGGCGTCAGTGCCGGCGATGGCTTCGATCACGCGGTCTTCGGCGGCCTGATGCGCCTTGGCTTTGACATCTTCGCGCATGTATTCGCGGGTCTGCAGGATCGCGGCATCGGCCAGATCGCGCACGATCTGTTCGACGTCACGCCCGACATAGCCCACTTCGGTGAACTTGGTGGCCTCGACCTTGATAAACGGCGCGCGGGCCAGTTTGGCCAGACGGCGGCTGATCTCGGTCTTGCCGACACCGGTGGGACCTATCATCAGGATGTTCTTGGGATAGACCTCGTCCCGGATATCGTCGGCCAGCTGCTTGCGCCGCCAGCGGTTGCGCAGCGCCACGGCTACGGCGCGTTTGGCGTCTTTCTGCCCGATGATGAAGCGGTCCAGTTCCGAGACGATCTCGCGCGGGGTCAGGTCGGTCATGTCAAATCAATCCGTCTGTTTCGCAGCGGAACCTAATCATACCGAGCAAAAACACAAGCCGATCACGGAAAACTCACGCCAACACACGTTCTGCACACGGAAAATCGTGGTGATGTGAATCGCCAGATCGCGGTCTCGTGCTGCATGGTGAGCGTCGACGGGCAAATTCGCCTGTACTGATTAATGGGAGACCCAAATCATGATGACTCGTCGTTCGCTCTTTTTGAATGCGGCCGCCACCGGCGCGGCCCTGACCCTGGCCAGCGCCAATGTCGCCCTGGCTGGCGGTGCAAAGAAAAAGGGCACATTTGAGGGCCGCTCGAAGCACGTGACAACCGGTTCGGTCAAAGTGGTCAAGGATGGCGAGCGCTACATCGTCGAATTGGGTGATGACTTCTCGCTGGACAATGGCCCGGATCCGCGCGTGGCCTTCGGCAAGGACGGCACCTATGATCCCAACTCCAAGCTGGGCGCGCTGCTGAACCTGAAAGGCAAGCAGCAGTATGCCGTGCCGCCGACCATGGATATCTCGGGCTACAACGAGGTTTACATCTGGTGCGAGGTCGCTGGCGTTCCGCTGGGCGTCGCGGCGCTTTCGTAACCCAACATCGAGAGACGCCCGGAGGCCGGGAAATTTCCGGCCTCTGACAAGCCGTTAGGTGGCAAAGCGCCTGTCTGTTACACTCACCCGAAGGAACCAGTTCCGGGGTGTGTTTCATGACGAAAATTGCCAAGATTACATTGCTGTTTGTGGTATTCGTGGATTTGATCGGGCAAGGCCTGGTCTTTCCCATCATCAACTCTCTGATCATGGAAACAAAATCCGGGTTCCTGCCGGAAAGCACGCCAATGGGGCGGAGGCACTTCTACTATGGTCTCGTCATCGGGTGTTTCTTTCTGTCCTGGTTTCTGGGCGTTGTTTACGTTGCCAAGGTTTCGGATTCGATCGGGCGCAAGAACGCCCTTCTGGTTTGCCTGGGCGGAGCTCTGGCTGGTTATGCCATCACCATCGTGGCGCTGTATATGAACAGTCTGTTCCTGCTGATCCTCGGTCGCTCGATCACCGGGTTTACCGCCGGCAACCAGCCCATCGCACAGGCGGCGATGATTGACGGCAGTACCGACGCAGCAGATCGAGACCGTAACATGGGCTACATCATCACCGGCGTCAGCTTTGGTCTGGTCGGTGGCCCGATAATCGGAGCTGTTCTGTCGGATGCAGCCATTTTGGGCAGCTACGCGACGCTCAAGATGCCGTTCTATGGCGCGTTTGTTCTGGTGCTGATCGCCATCTTCCTAGTGAGCGTTTACTTCAAGGACACCCGCACCGAGCGCGCGGCATTCGTATTCCGTCCACGCGACATCACCGATAGCCTGATCGCGGTGCGTGAACATCCGATGGTTTTGAAGATCCTGCCGGTCTATGCGCTGTTCATGATTGCCAACGTCACCTTCTACGTGTTCGTAGACAACTTTCTGACCAGCGCCTGGGGATATGGCGTGATTGGCGGCAGTATGGCGATGGTGGTGATCGGCTTTGCGCTGGCGTTTTCCAGCACGTTCCTTGTGAAACCGGCGCAAGAACGATTCAGTAAGCATGCGATCATCCATACCTCACTGGTGGTGATGGTGATCTGTGGCTTTGCCTTCGCCTTCAGCCCGAACGGGGTACTGAGCTATGTCCCGGTCTTTTTCTTCTATTTCTTCTTCGGGGTTTCGTATCCAACCTTGCTGGGCGTGTTTTCTTCTAGCGTCAGCGAGGCGGATCAGGGTTGGGTCATGGGTGTCACCACGGCGGTCTTCTGCCTTGCCGGTGGCGTCATGTCCCTGATTGGCGGCGGATTGATGAGCGTCGACATCCGCCTGCCCTATTACATCGTCATCGCGACAGCCCTGCTTGGGCTGGTCGGTATGTACCGTCGCTGGAAAGGGAAAGAGATCTCGGCGCTGCTGGCTTAGATCGTCTCAACCGTCAGGTTTCCGTTGGTGTAAACGCAAATGTCGGCGGCAATCGCCATGGCTTCGCGGGCGACCTCTTCGGCCGTTTTGTCGCTGCCCATCATCGCACGGGCCGCGGCCAGCGCGAAATTCCCGCCTGATCCGATGGCGGCCACGTTGTGCTCAGGCTCCAACACGTCCCCTGCACCGGTGATGACCAACAGATCTTTGCCGTCGGTAACGATCAGCATCGCCTCAAGCTTTTGCAGGTATTTGTCGGTCCGCCAGTCCTTGGCCAGTTCGACCGAGGCACGGGCCAACTGACCCGGTGTCGATTCCAACTTGGCCTCAAGCCGTTCCAACAGGGTAAAGGCATCCGCAGTCGATCCGGCGAACCCGGCAACAACTTCGAACCCGCCTGGCGACAAGCGGCGCACTTTGCGGGCGGTGCCCTTGATCACGGTCTGGCCCAGGCTGACCTGCCCGTCCCCGGCAATGACGACCTGGCCGCCTTTTTTGACACCAATGATGGTTGTCCCGTGCCAACCGGGAAAATCGCTGTCCGCCATGAAAGCCTCCGTGTTCTCAGTCGCTATATATGGGCCGGGCGCGGGACCGGCGCAACCCGTTGCACAACTGCCCAAAAGATATGCACAAAACGCAATCCGGGGTTACCGGACCAGCAATTGTGAGTCCCTGCCCGTAGGACTACATGAGGCTCACAACCGACAACGGGTCGGCTGTTTCAGATATAAGGACTGGGAACATGGCAACGACTGCAAACATCCATGCCCCACTCGGAGCAGCTACCATCCTGCACGTAGTGGACGCATTCATCAATTTCTTCGACTCCGCTGTTGAGCGTTACGAAAGCCGCAAGACGCGCAAGATCCTGTCGGGTCTGACCGACGCACAGCTGGAAGATATCGGCCTGGTACGCGCGGATATCGCAAAGATCTGATCCTGCAATCAGAACCAGAACATGAAGCAGCCGCCCGGAGATCCGAGCGGCTTTTTCTTTGTCAGCTTTGTACGTATTTGCCTGCCTGATCCGGAAGAAACGCCTCGATCGCGGCGGTGGCGATGACGTGGCAGGTGCCAGCGGCGTCATCCACGACATCCAGACCGCCTTTGACGGCCCGCACTTCGGCACGTCCCCGCGGCAGATCGGCAGCAACCTTGTCGCAATCGACCTCCTCAGGGCTTTGTACGGCGATGGTCACCTGAACGCGCATTTCCTTGTGGTCGATTCCAAGCTTGGAAAACAGCGTGATCGAGGAATGATGCAGCGCGTCCTGCACCGCGCGGCAGGCAGCTTTGGTGTAATTCTGACCGTAAAGATCGTTGCCGGTACCCATTTCCAGAATGATACGCTTCTCGGTCATCGGGCGGGCTCCATGTCGAATGAGACGATGACGGCGGCATTGGCAATAACAGTGCTTCCGTCGGTGTGGGGTTTTTCAATATCCAATCCGCCCTGCGTCACCGTGATATTGGGTTGGCCATAGGGGAAGATCGCCTTCAGCGCCTCAGTATCGACTTTGTCAGGCTGTTGAACGCCAACTTCGGCGTCAATGATCATCGCCTCTTTGGGAAATCCGAACAGCTCGGCCATATTCACCGAGTTATGCCACAGCGCATCCTTGATCGCCCGCAAGGCGGCCTCGGTATAATCCTCGCGCCGGAGGGATGTTCCCATCCCGAACTCCACCAGAACCCGTGTTTTGGGCATGTCGCCTCCTGTTTCTTTTACAGCGGTACTCTGCACGAGCTGTCCTGAATTGAAAGAACCAGAAGAACGATGTGTATCCGGCCAAGGTCGATAGGGCGGAAAATTGGCTTGAGTCGGCAAAATCGACTAAAATCCCAGAAATTTAGTTCGTTGTCAGAGAAGGATTTGATCTGATGAAGTCATTTCACCTCACTTTAACAGCAGTGGTAATTGGGCTTGCGGCGACATTTGTGTCCGCTGAAGAAATAGAAGACCAACGAAAATTCATGGAATTGATCGTCGGTAAAAAACTTGTACAGGGCGAAACCTGGGTGAAAATTCTCAAGGACGGCAAGGTCGAGGGCAAAGGCCCCAAAGCCGGCGACATCAGCGGTTCGTGGGAATGGAGCGGAAAATACTACTGCCGGGAACTTGTTATCGAGGGCGTCGCCCTACCCAATGACTGTCAGGTGGTCACAATCGATGACGGCAAAGTCACGTTCACGCACAAGGAGGGCGCCGGAGTTTCGGTGCAATGGAACATCGAATAGGGTCGCCCGTTGCACGAGGAATGCTCTACCGGGTGACAGGTTCAGCGCTAAAAAAAGCGCCCCAAAACGGGGCGCTTTCGAGATTCGAAGATCTTTGGACCTTTAGATCGACTCGTCGATCCAGCTTTGCAGCGCGGCTTTCGGTGCTGCGCCTGCGCGGTTTGAAACAACCTGACCATCCTTGAAGATGAACAGCGCGGGGATGCCACGTACGCCCATGGCAGCCGCCGAATTCGGGTTGCTGTCCACGTCCACCTTGGCAATTTTCACCTTGCCGCCGTATTCGTTGGCCAGCTCTTCCAGAGCGGGGCCGATCTGCTTGCAGGGGCCACACCACTCGGCCCAGAAATCCACCACGACGGGGACATCGGAATTCTTGACTTCGGCGTCAAAGGTATCGTCGGTAACGGCAACGGTCGACATATTCTGTCTCCTGAATGGGGTAAACTCGGGAATTGAACGTAGGGGCCGGACATTCCAAGGTCAAGATATCTGGGTGCGAGACATGGCCAGCGTCACAAGATCGTGTGGCAACCACATCAGCTCAGCTGTCCTGGTCCACAGGATTGCGGTTCGAATTTCGTGGTTCGGATAGATCTGCGACAGCGCCTGGGCATAAGCGCCCATCTGCCGCAGCAAACCCTCAGGGCAGGATTGCGCGCTGTCGGGAACCGTCGCATTTGATTTGAAATCAATGACCTGAACCTCGGTCTCCGTGACAACCAACCGGTCGATCACACCATGCATGCGGTGTCCGTTAAGGGCGGCGGTCACCGGAACCTCGGCAAGCGTACCCTCGGCAAAAACAGGTTGGAGATGAGCGGCAGTCAAAACGTCGCAGGCCTCGTCCAACAGCTCTTGCCGTTCCGCATCCTGCATATCGGGCAGAACCCGGACGCAAAGCTGCGGCCAGTTTTCCCGAGCGACTGAGGGCAAATGTTCAAGCAGCAGATGCAAGCGCGTACCGCGCAGCTTTGCCGCCTCTTCATCCTGCCCGGTATCGCCGGGCAACGCCTTGGCACCGCCCAGATCCGATGGGCTGAGCGTTTCGGCTTCAGCCTCGGGTGATTCAGCGGGCGAAAGGAACGCGGCGGGCAATTCCAGTTCGGTTAGGGTCGTCTCTTCGGTTTCCATAAGCGGCGGCGCGTCCCAATCCCCATGCGACAATCGCAAAGTTCCGGTGCCGGGAAGTGCTACGGCCCCTGCCCGTTCCATCGCAGCCTGCACCAGTTGGTACCAGCTGGTTCCGTCCTTCCCGACATCTCCGGCGGCACCGACGATCAACCACTTTTCCGCACGTGTCAGCGCCACGTACAGCAATCGCAACCGCTCATTCTCTTCGCGTGATCGCGCTTCGTCCCGCGCGCGGGCGATCAACGACGGAGAGGCATCCGCAGGCACCTTCCACAACGGTGTGTTGTCCGAAACCATGATCTCGGCGTCACGCGGGGCTTGCCGTTTTCCAGTGTCAGGCAGGATGACGATCGGTGCCTCAAGCCCTTTGGAGCCATGCACCGTCATCACCCGGATCATGTTGCCCACACCGCTCATCTGGCGTTTGATTTCCAGATCGTCCGTCTGCATCCAGACCAGAAATCCGGTCAGGCTGGGGATATCCGTGCGTTCATATGCCAGCGCCTGCGACAGCAACGCGTTGATCCCGTCCTCGGCCTCAGCTCCAAGTCGGCCCAGCAGCTTTCGGCGGCCGTCATGGCGGGTCAGGATGCGTTCGATCAGGTCATAGGGGCGCAAAAAGTCGATCTGACCGCGCAGGTCGTTCAGCACCGCAAGCGTTTCCGGGAATTCTTCGGCCCGGTTGCGCAACGCGGCCCACAGAAATTTCTCTTGCCGCCGATGGGCCAGATCGAACAGCGCCTGCTCGCTCCACCCGAACAGCGGGGATTTCAGGACGGTGGCCAGTGACAGGCTGTCCTCGGGTGTGGCCAGAAAGCTCAGCAGCGCCGCTAAGTCCTTGACTGCCAGCTCAGCGCCAACCTTCAGTCGGTCGGCCCCGGCAATGGGCAGGCCCTCGGTCTTGCAGGCGCGAATGAGCTCGGCAAACAGGTCCGAGCGGCGCTGGACAAGGATCAGGAAATCACCCGGTCGCACTTTGCGACGGACAAATGTGCCGGGGGTCTCGCCGTCTTCAGGGATCGTCTCGCCCTGCTCGATCATGTGTTTG
Source organism: Ruegeria sp. BF12 (assembly GCF_056538705.1). Classification (NCBI taxonomy): domain Bacteria; kingdom Pseudomonadati; phylum Pseudomonadota; class Alphaproteobacteria; order Rhodobacterales; family Roseobacteraceae; genus Ruegeria; species Ruegeria sp. BF12. The sequence goes on from NZ_JBQFTP010000011.1 coordinate 122,458, forward strand.
ATCGACTTGGCCACTTTTTCGGCCAGAATAACGGTGTGGTGGCGCGCACCCGGTCGATCCACCGGATCGGTCCAGTCGCCATCCTCTTCATCCTCGACCTTTTCGACCACCGGCCACAGATCTATTCGCCCCGGCAGATCCGCCTTGAACGCGCGGTGCTGGCTGTCCTTGTGAAACCCCGCATCGGTGCTGTTTTCGAATAGAATATCGACCAGAGACAGGATCGCGCTGGAAGACCGGAACGAGTATTCCAGCGTCGAATCCCACAGTTTAGAGCCTGATTCCGACAGTTTCTTGCCAAACTCCGCCTGCATACGGTCAAAGGCCTGGGGGTCGGCACCCTGAAAGGAATAAATCGACTGCTTCTTGTCGCCGACCACGAAAATGGTGCGCTCGATGCCGGAACGGGCCCCCTCGCCGCTAGTGAACTCCTGCGCCAGTTTCTCGACCACGTCCCATTGATCAGGGCTGGTGTCCTGCGCCTCATCGACCAGAATGTGGTCGATACCACCATCCAGTCGATACAGCACCCATTCGGCCACAGCCGGGTCATTCAACACCTGCCTGGCGCGCAGGATAAGATCGTCGAAATCCAGCCACCCGCGTAATTGCTTGCGCCGTTCGTACTCTGGCAGAAAGGCGGCGGCAAATCGATGCAACACCAGCGTCTTGCGTGCTGCAATCAACGCCAACCGGTGCTCCCGTGCGGCTTCGATGCGCAGCATGAGCGCCTCGAGCTGGGGCATCTGATCGGCCAGCGCCCCTTCGCGCAGGGCTTTGGTGGGAAAGCTGTTGATCTTGGCCGTGAACGGTTCTTTGGCGGACTTGCCAGTTAGAAAAACGCCTTCCAACACTTGCAGACTGCCGATCCGGGCCTCGGTGAAGGCCGCGAGTTTCGCCGCAGCCTTGGCGTTATTGCCGCCGCTTTCCGTCAACGCGGCCAACAAGCTTTGGATAAGGTCAACTTCACCGCCGAGGAAAACGCGGTTCAACAGGGCATCTTCATCGAACCCATCTGGCAGGTCGAACCGCTGCAACAGATCAGTCCATTCCATAGCCTGCGCGAACTGATTGCGCTTTTGAGTAATGGCCGCCGTCAGCTTGTCAAACCCGGTATCGGTGACAAAACGGGCGACATCTTCGATCAATCCCGCCTGTGGACCCTCGGCAAAATCCTCGACGACTTCTTCGCGCAACAGCGCTGCGGCGCGATCTTCCATTTCCGAGAATTGCGGGCTGACCCCGGCCTCAAGCGGAAACCGCCGCAACAGCGACGCGCAGAACGAGTGGATTGTCTGGATCTTCAATCCACCGGGCGTTTCGATCGCGCGCGCAAACAGGGTTCGGGCCTGCGCTAGCCTTTGCGGGTCTATTTTGCCGGGCACGCCGAGATCGGTCAGTTGCGAAAGCAAACCGGCATCATCCTTCATTGCCCATTGTCCGAGGCGATCAAACAACCGGTTTTGCATCTCGCTGGCCGCAGCCTTGGTATAGGTCAGGCACAGGATGTGCTGAGGCTGCACCCCATCTAAAAGAAGACGCGCTACCCGGTCAGTCAGAACCCGCGTTTTTCCCGAGCCCGCATTCGCCGCCAGCCAGGTCGATGCATCGGGCCGCGCGGCCTGGACTTGCCGCTCGGTTGCGTCATTACGGGCGCTCATGTCATGTCCTCAGGCGTTGTTTTGTCGGTGCGATCCCATTCGCCGAACCGGGCCAGATGGTCATAGTCGCCAATATCCGTGTCCTTGTGCAGCATCCGTCGGGAAGAAAAGCCCTGATCAGGCTCTAAATAGGCCGAAATCAGCTCTTTTAGCTCGGCAAGAACCTTGTCCGGCGGCTCTTTGGCCAAGGGCGCGGGCACTTCTTTGTACGTGCCGCCCATGCCGATAAAGACCGCTTCGGCCACGGATGAGGGGTCGAAGCCTTCGATGCCACCCTGCTCGGCCATCGCGGCTTCGATCAGCAACTGTTTGTCGAATTTGGCCTGCTGGCTTTCGGTGGGCGGCGTACCGGTTTTGTAATCCACGATCCGCAGCGCACCCCGACCGTTCCGGTCGATCCGGTCCGCACGACCAACGATGGAAAAATCCAACGGTGACAGCACCAATTTCATCGCAGCTTCGAAGGCCACCGGCCCGCCATCACCGCGCCGCGTGGTTTCTGCTGACAGAAAATCATCGGCAATGCGTTCCAGTCGCGCCAGCCAGAGTTTCCGCGCCGTAGGCCACGCAACATGCTGATCCAGCAGAGTTTCCGCGCGTTTCAGAAAGTTGTCCCGGGTCAGGAGAGCCGAATCCAGGACGCTGTCCTTGACGAAATGTTCGAGAATTTCGTGGATGACGATCCCGCGCAACAACGCATCCGGGGCCTGAACCAACGGGTCCAGTGGTTTCAGCCGCAGCACATGCTTGGCATAAATCGCGTAAGGATCGCGGATCAGGCGTTTGATATCTGTCACGCTCAGGCGGTTCGGACGCGATGACACAGGAGGTCGCGGTGATGGCCGTGTGGCGGGTTCGATTGACGGCGCAGCCTCCAATTGTTCCGACCAGCGCAGCCATTGCCGCCCACGTGCGCGCATTCCGGACAGGGCGTCAGGCCCACCCTGCCCGGGCAAGCCTTGCAGCAGGTTCGTCATCCGGTTCAGCCAACGCGATGGCACGGTTTCTGCGTCATCGGACCGGGTCGCACGGGTCAGCCAGACCTCGGGCGCGCCGACGGCTTGTTGGAAATCATGCGCCGACAGACCGATCCGTCGTTCGGGCAGCAAAAGCCCGGCCTTGTCGCGCATCTGGCGGTTCAACCAAGGGTCCGGCGCGGCGGCTTCGGGCCAACTGCCTTCGTTCAGCCCTCCCAAAATCAGCAGATCTGCCCCCTGCACGCGCGCCTCGAGCGTGCCCCAGATCATGATGTGCGGATGTGGTGCGTCGCGGTCCCGAACTTCTTCGCCCGCCAGAAGCGCGCCCAACAGATCGGCGAAGTCATGGGCGGTCATCGGGCCGCCATGTTCTGCTTCATCGTCCAGGGCAGTCAGAACACCCAGCGCCTTTTGACCTGCGTTTTTGTCCCACAGTGTCCCGGAGTCCCCGATGCTGCCCGCCGAAATCGCTTCGGCCAAGCTGCGTAGCCTTATGACCCAATCCGCCAGTAGAAGCTCGCCCGAGATCTGCTGATCGCAGAAATGGCCGGTCAGCCAGCGCACCCAGTCCTCGGGCACCTCTTTGCGGACGGCAAAAGCGGTCAGGCTGACACTGTCCGGGAATGGCGGGCCGTGACGACGCAAATCCAGTTCAAGATCGCGCGTATGCAGCAAATGCGCCCCGCGTTCACCGCCATCGTGGCAAAGCGGGTGTTTCAATAGGGTCAACAACGCCTCGCCATCCAGACGCCTCGCGAACAGGCCTGCGACGTGACGCAAGAACCGGCCAGGTGGTGACAGTTGCAAGGGCAACCCGGCGCTGTCATCGGGAAGAATGTTCCAGCGATCCAGCGCGGCGCTGACCTGACGTGTCAGCATCCGGTCAGGTGTGATCAGGGCGGCGGTCTGTCCGGTTTCAGCGGCCTGCCGCAGACGCAGTGCGATGGCCAGCGCCTCGGATCGCGGGGATTGCGCCTCCACCAGAGTAAGCTCCTTAGTCGCGCCTTCCAGATCGGTCAGCTGAGGGCCTTCGGACATCCAGGCATCGGTGATCGGTGCCGGTCGTAATGCAAGTGAAATCAAACGATTGCGAGAGGGTGAGGGAGGTTGATCGCCGGTCCATGGCTGTATCTGATCAGGTTCTAAATCGAGCTGCGTCATCAGCTTGCGAAACCGGTATTGAGGGTGATCCTCAGAAGTCAGCGCGTCGTCCAATCCTCGCCAAACGTGATCCGGCTGGTCAAAGTCATATCCGGGCAGAATCAGCGCACCCTGAGGCAGACGGGCAATCGCCTCCATCAGCATCAGTGTGGTGCCGCGCGAACCGGTCGAACCAGCGAGAATGACAGGATGCTGCGGCGGAGAAGCCTGCCAGCGCGTGATCAGATTCTCGACCACACGCCGCTGCCGGGCCTGTACGTCCAGTGCGTTCTGACCAGTGTCGATGAAGTTATCCGCAATCCCGATGAAAGCTTGCGCACGCGCCCAGTGTCCGGACATGTCGCTGACATCCAACTGCCGGATTGCGTCGGGCGAAACGCCTTCGCCCTGCATCTCATCAATCAGTGCCGCCAGGCTGTCGGACAGGTCGAACAATGAGGATCGCGCGGCCAGATCGGGCTGTTGTTCCAACAGCTTGGCAATCAGCTGCGTCAATTCCAACCTGCGCCGAAGCGGCGGAACAGCAGGTGGTAACTGCGCCAGGTCGAGGCTTTCACCCAGATCGGTGACCAGAGAAAGGCGCGGCAACAGGCAGGACGGACCCTGATCGAACAGATCGCGGACTCGCCGGGCCATGCGCCGAGTGTTGACGACCAACTGAACCCGCGCCAGTGCTTCGGGCGGGTTCCCGGCGCTGCGGTCACGTAATCCCTGAACCAGCATTTTCGGAAAATCCGCACCGGGCGGCACGGCAAAAACGCGCGGCGTGGGGCAGGGATCAAACATCAGCGATCAGCCCCTCGGCAAGCGAAATTCCGTCGGGATGACCGACATCGCACCAGCGGCCCGGATAGGTCAAAGCAAACAGACGGTCCCGTTGCTTCATTCGGTCCCAAAGCACGTTGAGGGAAAACGCTTTTTCAGGGATGTCCATCAGACCCTCGGTCTTCATGATCTGCGCCCCACCATAGATCAAACCGCCGCCGCGGGTGATCCGACCGGAGGAATCCGCAGTAAAATCGCCCGATCCTGTGTGTCCGACAGTCTGCGCCACAGGAACACACATCAACAGCGCATCCATGTGATCAGGGTCCCATGCGTCGCGGAGCATAGATAAGGGGTTCGGCCCTGACCAGATCGCGTCGGGATTCAACGTGAAAACAGGATTCGAGCCTAACAAAGGTAAAGCGGCGCGAATTCCCCCCCCGGTTTCAAGGATATCCGGGGTTTCATGGGACAGCAGGACGCCTTTTGGGCTCAGATGTGCCTCAAGCTGATCAGGCAGATAGTGCAGGTTCGCCACCACGCGCGCGGGGCGCAGTTCGGTCACCAAATCCAGTGCGTGGTCGATCAGCGGTTTGCCGGCGACCTCGATCAAAGGTTTGGGCTTGGTCTTGGTCAAAACACCCATACGGGTGCCAAACCCGGCAGCAAAAAGCATGACGGCTTCGGGGTGTTGGGTCATTTCTGTCTGAGCCTGTCCAGGTTTTCAGGGGTGGGCGCGGGCAGGGCATTGCGCAGCAGATCTGCGACAGACACCAGCGCAGGATGTTCCAGATCCCGCATAAGATGCGCCCAGGTCGCCGGGATCAGATCGACATAGCTCGGCTTGCCATACTCAGTTGCCAGCCGAGCAAAAACACCCAGAATCCGCAGGTTTCTCTGCGCCCCCAACACGGCAAAGGCAGTGCGGAAATCGTGGTCATTCACGCCGGTGGCCGTGATATAGCGGTTTACCATCCGCATCTCGGTGCCGGGCGCCACATCACGGCGCACATCCTGCAGCAGGGACACAAGGTCATAAGCCGGATGACCCAGCATGGCCGTTTGGAAATCTAGCAAGCCGACACGTTGCACCCCATCGCGATCCGGCAGCCAGATCAGGTTTTCGGCGTGGTAATCGCGTAGCACAACAACCTTGGTGCCCGACGTCTCACGATGCAGAATGTCAGAGAACCGGTTTTCGAACCGGTTTCTGGCGTCGATGTCATGAGTACCCAACACCGCCTGTGCGTATTTGGTAAAGGACAGTGCGGCCAGTTCGGTCATCAGTGTTGGGTCGTAGGACTGCAGGGACAGGCTGGGCGCATTGTGCAGATCAATCAGGACGTCGGTTGCAGCTTCGTAGAGTTCGCGTTCCATACGCGGTACTTGCCCTAGCACGCGGGCAAACAGGTCATCGCCCAGATCCTCAAGCAACAGGAACCCAAACTGCGTGTCTTCGGCGTAGATTTCCGGCGCGCTCAGGCCGATGGAACGCAGATATTCATCCACGCGTGCAAAGCTCTCGACGCTTTCCGCCTTGCCCGGTGGAGAGTCCATCAGGACCGCCGTTTTTCCCGTTTCCGGATCGGTCAGCCGTTCATAGCTTCGGTTTGAGGCATCGCCGGCTAATGGCGCGTGCGTTGCGTTGGCCCATGGTGTCTGCGCAATCAGCGCTTCGGCCAAAACCGCCCGGTTCGTCATGCAGGAATCCTTAGTTTCTGAGGCCATTTTGGATCCGACCACGAAAGGGTCAGATGGCGCATTTCGGTCGTGTTAGGGTCTGTTTTGAACGATAGAACGGCAGCGGATTCCGGGGTCAGCGGACCCAGCTTGTCCGGCCACTCGATCAGGCAGATTGCGGTTTCAAAAGCCTCGGTCAGCCCCAGTTCTTCGATTTCTTCGACGGCGCTGAGACGATACAAATCGCAGTGCCAGATTTCTCCGGCCGTCGTGTCATAAGCCTGAACCAGCGTGAACGTGGGCGAGGGCACATCCTCGGGCTCAGTCATCAATGACTGGATCAGGCTGCGGGCAAAATGGGTCTTGCCGCTGCCGATCTCGCCCTCAAGCAGCAGGATGTCACCGGGGGACAGCGCAGCACCAATGCGAGCAGCAAATTCCGCTGTTTCTTCCGGTGAGTTCAAAGTGGCTTTACAGGGCGATTTGGTCATGGCGCCACAATGGCCCCGTGCCCGATTGGCTGCAACCCGGTTCAGGCGCTGATTTGCTGTACCTCTTGCCGCATCACGGCGCGACGATCCGGAGCGAAACGAACAATGGTTGCGCCGTTTAGCATCGGACTGACTGTGCACAGCACCGGAGTCCCGTTTCTCAGGTAAATCTCACCTGACCATTCGGCGCGGTTTTCCCGCATCTCTACAAAATCCCGAATTTCACCGAGGATCGGAGTGGCGGTGCAGAGTTCCTGCCAGTTTCTCGTGACCTCCAGAACGGTATCCGCTTCGAATCCGGCATCGCCAGTGTCACCCCAAAGCTGTTGATAGGCGTAATTTGTAAAAGCTAGCGTTCCGTCGTCGCTGAAGACGGCGACGGCGTCCGCCAATTTGTCCAGAATGGACTGCATCAGGTCCATTTCCGAACGGAACCGACGGGTCAATGTGATCTCGGCCGTGATGTCTTCGAACAAAAAAGCGACGGCGCCGTCCGGATGCGGGCGCCCGCTGACGGAATAAACGGATCCTGAGGGCAGGGACCACGTTTCCTGATAGTTTCCGTCCTCTGCCGCTTCCAGAAGGTCATTCATCTGACTGCGCCAGCTACGGTAGTTCTTGGGTTCCGGCATCATGTGCTGATCCCGCAGCCGGTCAAAAAAGCTGGACAAGCTGGGACGACAGCTCAGGAAATCCGGGGGCAGGGTGGTCAGGTCAATCAGTGCTGGATTGAACAGCGCCAACTGACGGTTGCGGTCAAAGATCGCCAATCCGATAGACAATTGCGCAAAGGTTTTGGTCATGGTCTGAACGAACTTGCGCTGCACCATTTCCGCCTCGACGATAGCGTTGATGTCGACGGCGTAGGACAGGTGGCCTTCGGGGTGATCCACGATGGTAAGGTCAAACCACAACTTGTTGTCACTGAATTCGGAGGAAATGGAGACGCGGGCCTTTGCGCTAAGCCTTTGGTCGTCATCGGGGACCGGAAACAGCGGCGCAGTCAGGTCCGTGTCCTGATCCCGCACCTTGCGGACCAATGAAACATAAGCTGCGTTGCACCAGCGCACATTACTTTGGTGGTCCAGCAGCCAAACAGGGTAGGGTGCCTTCTCCATCGCAAGACGGTTTGGATCATTCGGCGCGCGCTGGATTGTCGAAGGGCATTCGGTTCGGTCGCGCAGTTGAACCCGAACGATGCCGTCTATCCATTCGCACAGCACATCGCGCTCAACCGTGCAGTCAATGGCCGGAATGACCATGTTCCCTTCGCGCCGAATCCTGTCAGGCGATTCAGGAAATGACGGAAAATCCCTGTGGAGCAGGCGGCAGAGGTCGGTCCAGTCGCGAACCTGTTCGAACCCTTCCAGCGCGATGTCCGAGTGGCTGATGAGCCGGTCGCCATCAAACAGGAACACGGCATCAAACAGGGATGCCGGTGAGGACAGGCCAAAATTGTCGCCCCTTTGCCGTCGGCGAGGCAGCAGCCATTGCACCGCAAGACTGGCCGAAACAAGGCTGATGATGGCCAGAATGATCCAGTCGATCATGTGCGCTCCGGTGTAAAACCACGAAAAGAGACTATGCGCCGCAATGGTTAACGGGGTCTTAACCCGAGTCAGGTCTGGAAGCGCTGGTTGACGCCCGAAGGTACGGGGGTATCGCCGGTCTGGGCATCCACCAGGTTACGCGGCCAGTTAACCCTGACGATTGCACCACGGCGTTCCGGATTATCCGATAAGGTCTGATAGGGGTCGGAACCGTTGGCGAAATCCAGTTCCGCTCCGCTGCGCTCCAGAAGCGTTTTGGCGATGAACAGGCCAAGCCCCATGCCTTCGTATTCAGGGCGGGTTTTCTTGTCGGTTTCGGTTCGGCGGCGGCGCATGAAAGGATCGCCAATTCGCCCGATCATCTGCGACGGGTATCCGCGCCCATCATCCATGATGCTGACGGTGATTTGTTTTGAGGTCCATTCAGCCTCGACCCAGACGTTGCCGCGCGAAAAGTCCACGGCATTCTGGATCAGATTGCGCAGGCCATGGATGATCTCGGGTTTGCGCAGGATCGAGGGTTGCTGGACATCGCCGTCCCCGACCGGACCTTCATCAAAGTGAACGGTCTTGCCGCGGTTGATATGCGGCTCGGCCGCCTCATGAACAACGGTGGAAAGTGGCGCCTGCCGCAGATGCAGATCGTCTTTGCCTGCCCGACCCATATCGCGCAGGATGTCCCGGCAACGGTTCGCCTGTTCGCGGATCAGGGCGGCGTCTTCGATTAGGTCGGGCCGGTCATCCAGCTCTTCGATCAGTTCGGAGCTGGCAAGCTTGATTGTTGCCAGCGGCGTACCCAGCTCATGCGCGGCGGCGGCGACCACGCCGCCCAGATCGGTCAGCTTCTGCTCGCGCGCCAGCGCCATATGCGTCGCGGCCAGCGCCTCGGACATGGACTGCACCTCAGAACTGACACGGTGCGAATAAGCACCCAGAAACACGATGGCGATGACGATTGCGGCCCAGTTTCCGAACAGCAATATGGCTGGGATGTCCAGTTCAGCCCCCAGCGCGGTGCGCAATGGCAGATGGAATTCGGCCAGCAGAGTGGTCAGGACAATCGCGACGCCGCCGATGATCAGGGTCGACCGGGTGCTCATGACACTGGCCGAGATTGTGACCGGCCCCACCAGCAGCAGCGCAAAGGGGTTGTTCAGCCCGCCGGTCAGATACAACAGGATGGCCAGTTGCAGCAGGTCGAACAACACCATCAGGAAGTTTTCAAATTCGGACAGGCGCTTGTTGCGGGGAAACAGCAGGATCGCAGTCAGGTTCCCCATGACCGACACCCCGATCGCCAGATAGCACAGAGTGGCATCCAACTGGATGTCATAGGTCTGCTGCGCAACAGTAATGGCGGTGATCTGGCCGATGATCGCGACCCAGCGCAACAGGATCAGTGTGCGCAGCCGAATCCAGCTGCTGCGTTCCTGACCGCTCCATATTGTGATGTTGGAATTTGCCATCGGTCGATTATGTCCTGTTGCATCGGCTGAACTTCTTGATAGGTGTCCCGGCCGAAACGATCAACAACCCCTCTTTTGTCAGGATTGATGTCATGGTTCGTCTTTATGCCATCCTTGCAACCGTTGTTCTGGCCGTTGGCCTGGGCGCCATGTGGCTGCTGACGCGCGGCGCCGGCTCAGACGACGAGTTCGCACAGTGCCGGACCAGTCAGATCGCTGGCGGTGCGGCCGCAATCGGCGGACCGTTCGAACTGATCAATGGCAAAGGCGAAACAGTCACCGACAAGGACGTGATCACCGAACCGACGCTGGTTTATTTTGGCTACACCTTCTGCCCTGATGTCTGCCCGTTCGACATGTCGCGCAATGCCGAGGCCGTGGATATCCTGGCCGAGCGTGGCCAGTCGGTGACACCGCTGTTCATTTCGATCGACCCCGACCGCGACACCCCCGAAGTGATGGCGGACTACGCTTTCAACCTCGGCGGCAAAACCATTGCGCTGACCGGTTCGCCGGAACAGGTCAAGGCCGCGAGCCAGGCCTACAAAACCTATTACAAGGCCCATGACAAAAGCGATGAGTTCTATCTGGTCGACCATTCGACCTTTACTTATCTGGTCACGCCCGAGGATGGTTTCATCGAATTTTTCAACCGCGACGACACCGCCGAACAGATGGCCGATAAGGTCGGTTGCTTTCTGGACAAAATCTGAAGAACAACGGGTTGTTTGACCTTTGAGATGGCGCTGCTATTACTCATGGTTAAGCCAAAGGCGTGAAATAGCGGAAAGAACAGAATATGGCGGACAGCTCTGACCTCGACATCGGCCCCGATAAATCCCTGCTTTTGGTGGACGATGACGAACCGTTTCTGAGACGTCTGGCCAAAGCGATGGAGAAACGCGGGTTCGAGGTTGAAACCGCAGGTTCCGTCGCCGCTGGTCGCGCCATTTCCACCGCCCGCCCGCCCGCCTACGCCGTGGTTGACCTGCGGCTGGAGGACGGCAATGGGCTGGACGTGGTCGAGGTGCTGCGCGAGAAACGCCCCGACAGCCGGGTTGTGGTTCTGACGGGCTACGGTGCGATTGCCACCGCCGTTGCTGCAGTCAAGATCGGGGCGACGGATTATCTGTCCAAACCTGCTGATGCCACCGACATCACCAATGCGCTGCTTGCTAAGGGCGACGAGCTGCCCCCGCCACCGGAAAACCCCATGAGCGCGGATCGTGTCCGTTGGGAGCATATCCAGCGGGTCTATGAGCTGTGCGACCGGAACGTATCGGAGACCGCCCGACGGCTAAACATGCACCGCCGGACGTTGCAGCGGATTTTGGCAAAGCGCAGCCCGCGGTAGTGTCCCGCGAGTTGGATTCAATCTAACACAAGATTGTGTTCAGAGGATGCCGCTTAGGTCAGCTAAGCGGACGACGCGAGCGGACAAAGCAGTCATTCGTAGAATCTCTAAAGACGAAGATGCAAATGCGTGATAGCTCCAGATTATGGCCACGACATCTGCGCGAAATCGACCATCCATCCCTTATGCATTTGCGGTTATTGGTGTTCTTTTTGCTTCAATCTGTTTCGGGCTGGTTCCCTACTTCAGCCGCAGCCTGACCGAACAGGGTGTTGCACCCTATGCGGTCGCATTCTACCGCTACATTGTTGCGGCTCTTCTTCTGCTTCCTGTTCTCATCGTGCACCGAAAAGAATGGCGAGAGATCACTTGGGGTCTTTCAGCCGGAGCCGTTATGGGGCTTGGTTGGATCGGATATGTAACGGCGCTGGAGAAGCTGCCCGCATCGACAGTGGGTGTGCTTTACATGACCTATCCGGTGTTCACCTTAGTTATTGCTTGGGCTGTGTTTGGCGATGCACCCACGCGACGCGCAGTGTTGGCCGCTGGTCTGATTGTGGTGGCAGCTGTCATTGCTGGCTCGCCTGCGTCAGTGGCTGCGGAACACCTACCAACGCTGCTGCTATCCCTTGCCGCCCCATTTGGGTTTGGCTTCGGAATTTGCGTCCTGGTACACAGGTTGTCACGGATTACGCCGTTGGCACGTATCGCGTCAGTTTCTCTGGGGTCTGTACTGGGCCTCGCGCCGCTCATCCTTGGTGCTGAGGTTGGAGAGCTTCTCCCAAGGGAACAATCCGATTGGCTTTTCATTGTTGGTATTGGTCTGGTTACCGCTTTCGTGCCCCAGCTTATCTACACGATATGCTCACCTGTTATTGGGGCTTCCCAAACCGCGGTCGTCGGAAGCATCGAATTGCCCACGATGTTTGCCGTGGGATACCTTGCTTTTGGCGAAGCCATCTCTTTTCCTCAAGCTTTTGCATGTGCCTTAGTGCTGGGCGCAATCGCGATCACAAGAAGTAGAAAGACGCGCACCGTATCTACCGTGCTCGCAAAATCACCGAGGCGGTAGTATTGGGCTCAGAGCCGTCATTGGAAAAATTGGTACGCTATAAAAGGGCTATCAATGCCTCCTGCCGCGCCATATATGCCTCTCGGACCTCAACCGGCGGGCGCAGCGTAATCTCCAATCCCTCCATCACCGCCTTGTCCGGACGTCCAAAGAATTTCGTCGCCTCAGCCTCGGAAAAGCCCGCGATCTGGGTGGCCTCCATCCAGGCGCTGATCTTGTCGGCTTTCTTGATCTGGCGTTTCACCGTTTTCGGCACTTCGGCGGGCAGTCCGAACCGAATGTGGATCGCCGCTGCCAGACGGTCATCCAGCGCGCCGTAATCGGGGCCGACGGCGGATTTTACGGGCGAGATCATATCTCCGATCACATATTCCGGCGCATCATGTAACAACGCCGCGAGCCGCCATTTCGCGGGTGTTTTGGGTGAAATCCGGCCAAAAAGCTCTTCAACCAACAGGGAATGTTCGGCTACGGAATAGGCGAAATCCCCTGCCGTTTGCCCGTTCCAGCGCGCCACAAAGGCCAGTCCGTGCGCGATATCTTCGATTTCGATGTCCACGGGCGTCGGATCCAGCAAATCCAGCCGGCGGCCCGACAACATCCTTTGCCATGCTCTGGGTTGTGTTGCCATTTTGCCATGCCCCCCGATGCCGGACGCGCTTGCGTCGCCTTTTTGTGCTATGATGTACCTGTCTGGATCACCAGCTGCCAACATTTTCTTGAGCATTCGTGCTTTGAACCTGCACGTATCGATCCCGACATATGGACTGAGGGGGGTGCTTACTCCTCCCAGTTGCGCCCCTCTCGAATCGAAACTTGAATCGAAAGGAGCTTGTTATGTTCAAACGCTTGTTCGCAATCGCCCTGACGTTTGGAATGGCTGCCACCGCGCCGCCCGCATTCGCCCAAAGCTGTGCGCAACGCGAGGATGTCATTGCCAAACTGCAGAACAGTTATGCCGAGGAACTGACCTTTGGCGGCCTGCAGAAAACCCGTGGCGCGCAATCGGTCCTGGAAGTCTGGTCATCGAAAGAAACGGGAACCTATACCGTTCTGTTGACCCAAGCCAACGGCATCAGCTGCATTGTGGCCGTCGGCACGGATTTTTTTGAAGCGATCCCAAAGATCAAGATTGATGGCACGCCAAGCTGATTTGAGGGCGTAAGACCTGTTTCCGCCTATCTTCGTTGCCACTTGCATAAAGGGATGCTAGTGGCACTCCGGATCAAAATATACCGGAGTGGAGTATCTGATGGCCGGGGACTACATCGTTAAGGACATTTCGCTGGCCGATTTCGGCCGCAAGGAACTGGATATCGCCGAAACAGAAATGCCGGGTCTGATGGCCCTGCGCGCCGAATACGGCGAAAGCAAGCCCCTGAAAGGCGCGCGCATTGTTGGTTCGCTGCACATGACCATCCAAACCGCTGTTCTGATCGAAACGCTGGTTGCGCTGGGCGCCGATGTGCGCTGGGCATCGTGCAACATCTTCTCGACACAGGACCACGCGGCTGCTGCGATTGCGGCGGCGGCCATCCCTGTCTTCGCCATCAAGGGCCAGACGCTGGAAGAGCACTGGGATTATCTCGACAAATCCTTCCTGTTCGAGGAAGGGCCCAACATGATCTTGGACGATGGCGGCGACGCGACGCTGTACATCCTGCTGGGCGCACGTGCCGAAGCAGGTGAGGACATTATCCCTGTTCCGGGTTCGGAAGAGGAAGAGGTCATCAAAGCTCAGATCAAGAAGCGGATGGAAGCAAGCCCCGGCTGGTTCACCAAGATGCGCGACCAGATCCAGGGCGTATCCGAAGAAACCACCACCGGCGTGAACCGCTTGTATCAGCTGGTCAAAGACGGCCATCTGCCGTTCCCTGCGATTAACGTGAATGACTCGGTCACCAAGTCGAAGTTCGACAACAAATACGGCTGTAAGGAATCGCTGGTCGACGGTATCCGCCGCGCCACCGACACCATGATGGCCGGTAAGGTTGCTGTTGTGTGTGGTTACGGTGATGTGGGCAAAGGTTCGGCCGCCTCGCTGCGCGGTGCCGGTGCCCGTGTGAAAGTCACCGAAGTCGACCCGATCTGCGCCCTGCAGGCGGCTATGGACGGTTTTGAAGTCACCCTGCTGGAAGACGAAGTTGCCAGCGCGGATATCTTCATCACCACAACCGGCAACAAGGACGTGATCCGCATCGAGCACATGCGCGAGATGAAAGACATGGCCATCGTCGGCAACATCGGTCACTTCGACAATGAAATTCAGGTGGCCAGCCTGAAGAACCACAAATGGACCAACATCAAGGAACAGGTGGACATGATCGAGATGCCCTCGGGCAATCGTCTCATCCTGCTGTCCGAAGGCCGTCTGCTGAACCTCGGCAACGCCACTGGCCACCCGTCTTTCGTGATGTCAGCCTCGTTCACCAACCAGGTTCTGGCGCAGATCGAGCTGTTCACCAAAGGCGACCAGTACAACAACGAGGTCTACATCCTGCCCAAGCATCTGGACGAAAAGGTTGCGCGTCTGCACCTGGATCGCATCGGTGTCAAGCTGACCAAGATGGATAACGAGCAGGCGGCATATATCGGCGTCAAGCCCGAAGGCCCGTATAAGCCCGAGCACTATCGCTACTGATTTCTGCACCTAGCAGAGAAGATACGGCGGCCAGTTTGGCCGCCGTTTTTCGTTTGTCCTCACCGAAGTGACGGAAAGAAATCCCCACGTCCTTGGGGTGTGAAATCCAGAATGTTCCACAATGGCCACGCCACGTCGACATGCCGGGGATGCCAGTCGCTTGGCTCAAAGAACAGCTCCGAGCTCCAGAAATGGCTAATGCCGTCATGGTCGCGCTGAAAGACATTCAGGATCGGCAGTTGGCTGCCGTCCTCGGACTCGGCCAGATAATCGCGCTGATAATCCGTGCCTAAGGCTGAATAGAGCGGCAGACTGCCCCATCCCATATCCGCTTTCAGTTTCGCCAGTTTTTCACAGGTGTTCTGAGCCACAACGGCAAATGCAGTTTTCTGGGAAATATGCGCGACTTGCCCATTCAGCCCATCCAGAAAGGCTGAACACATCGGGCAGGGAGATTCGGCATTGGGCCCGTACATAAGCGAATAAATCGCCAAGGTGTCATGTGAACCGAACAAAGACGAAAGCGGCGCTGGCGCGCCATGCTCTGCGCGGAACGCATAATCCTGCGGGATGGCCCCGCCTTTGGGCAAGCTGCGCCTCTGGCTTGCAACGTTTTCGATCTGGGCACGCAGCTCGGCTTCGGCCGTCAGCAGTGTATTTCGGGCGGCTCGGTATTGTGGGCTTTCATTGGGTAGTGACACGGGCATGGCGACCTCCTGATCCCGGAAAGAACATAATATTTAACATTATTGTTAAATAAAGAGAGGTCAAAATCAAGCCCCAGATCAGGCAGGACTGGGCCTAAGGGGGAATGCTGCGGATTTTTCCCTTTGTGCATTTTCCGTGGCTGGTTACCGTGTCTTTGGCGCTGGAGTGGCCAAAAACACATTCGAACCAGGAGACGACTATGGGAAAACGCGACGAGCTGATCGCCAAATATGCCGAGGACCTGAAATCCAAATGCGGTGTGGACGCCGATATGGATCTGTTGACCAAAGTCACCATTGGCTGCGGCCCCGCGATCTATGATGCCGACGCATCGACCGTCGCGGCAACTCAGGAAGGCGAGCTTGAAACGGTGAAGAACAATTTCCTCATTAAAAAGCTGGGCCTGTCCGATGGTCCGGAGTTGATGGAAGGTATCAACAAGGTTCTGGAAAGCTATGGCATGTCCGAGCGCAACAAGTACCGCGCAGTCGTCTATTACATGCTGACCAAGCATTTCGGCAAAGAGTCGGTCTACAGCTGATCCTGCCACACTCTTTGCGACGCCCGTCAGATTGCTGGCGGGCGTTTTCAAATTTAAGCACTTGCCGTTTGAACTGCGCACATCAGATCGGTTAGTGTCAGAACGTGACCAGGACGGTCAGAGCCAAAATTTCCATACGCGTGTGGTGAGTTGGGAGCACGCGGGGTAGGGAAGGTTCTGAATCCGTCAGGATCTTCCCTTTTTTCATAAACTGCTTTGAGATCAACAGTATCGCCGGATAGGCTCGGCCGATATTCAAAGTTGTTTGTGAGGGCTCCATGTCATTCAAGAACCGAACCAGCCAAGGCAAACCGGGCGTATCGATCAAAGAGACGGGAAGTTTCTTTGCCGGTGGGCGCCGGGTGACACTCTCCGGTCAGCCGGTTCAGCAAATTCAAGTGGCGCGGAACGCACCGGCCAGAACAGTCGACATGAACGGGGATTACGTCACAGGGCAATGTTATGTTCAGTATCTTCTTCAATCCGACCCAAAATTTGATGCGCCGCTCATGTTCTGGCACGGGGGCGGTATGACGGGCGCTACGTGGGAATCCACACCGGACGGTCGCACTGGGTGGCACAACTTCTTTCTGAATGCAGGCTTTGACACCTATCTTTGCGACGCGGTTGAACGCGGACGGGCAAGCTGGTCGCCTTACCCGCAGATCTACAAGGACAACCCGGTCTTTCGCACCCAAAATGACGTCTGGACCATGTTCCGGTTTGGGCCTGCGGGTGCGTATAGGTCAGAGGATACCGCCAGACACCCTTTTGACGGGATCAGATTTCCACTGAACGCGTTGGATACGCTGGGTGCACAACTCGTGCCGCGCTGGACGACGCATGCGGAAATGACACTCGATGCGTATTATCAGGCGCTTACCCGGGTCGGTCCGGTCTGGCTCATCGCCCACAGCCAGGGCGGCAATTTTGCGTTGGAAGCCGCCGCAGTACATCCGGAATTCTTCAAAGGAGTCGTTGTCATCGAGCCGGCCTCGGCACCCCCAACCATAGGGAAGGCCGCGCAAATACCGCATCTGTTTGTCTGGGGCGATTTCATCGACAAGTTTGCGATCTGGACTTCATACCGCGCGAAGGCAGATCAGTACGTGGATCAATTGCGATCAGACGGAGGGTCAGCTCAGCTGCTGGACCTTCCCAGTGAGGGGATCACCGGGAACACACATGTGATGATGATGGACGAGAACTCGGACCAGATCGCCGCTCTGGTGCTTGATTGGATCAAGAAGGCGGAGCAATCCGCGTAAGCGAATTGCTCAGTCCGCCTGCGTTTCCCCAAGCGCGCAGATCACCTGCCATTCCACGTCGCTGACAGGTTGCACGGACAGGCGCGAGTTCTTCACCAGCACCATCTCTCCCAGACGTTCGTCTGCCTTGATCTGGTCCAGAGCGACGGGGGTTGTGAAGGGGCGCACCGCCTTGATATCCACGCATTCCCAACGCTCGTCGTCGGTGGTGCTGTCGGGATGCGCCTCGGCACAAACCTCGACAATACCGACAATCGCCTTGTCCTTTTGCGAGTGGTAAAAGAACCCGCGATCACCGACTGCCATCTGCCGCATGAAATTGCGGGCCTGATAGTTGCGCACGCCGTCCCATTCTTCGCCCGCATCCCCTTTGGCAACCTGCTGGTCCCAGCTCCAGGTCGATGGCTCGGATTTGAACAGCCAGTATGCCATCAGCCTATAACCTTCTTCCACGCAATCAGGTCAACCGACTGGAACAACCCGGCTTTGGCATAAGGGTCATTGTCTGCCCAGTTTTGCGCGGCGGCCATATCCTCGACCTCAAGAATGATCAGAGAGCCGATCATCGCGTCACCGTCCAGCAGCGGGCCTGCCTGCGAAACCACGCCGGTTTCCTCGATATAGGCGAGGTGAGCCGCGCGGTTGTCCAGCCGGGTTTGCAGCGCGCCGTCTTTATCACGGGCAATAAGGGCGATCAGCATGTTATTCCTCCTTCAGGGGTCGGTTGAGCAGGGTTTTGATAGCTTCGGTTACACTGTAGGCACCGCTGCTAAGGTCCGCCACTGTTGTACTGATAGGCATGTCGAGCCCTTCGGCGGTGGCAATTTCCGTCATGGCGCGCGCAGTGGCGACGCCTTCGACAGTGGTGTGGGTATCAAACTGGCTATTCTGGCCCAGAGACAGGCCATAGCGGTAGTTTCGCGACAAATCGGACGAACATGTAAGGACGAGGTCGCCCAAACCAGACAGCCCCATCAAGGTGTCGGGCCGCGCGCCTCGCATCAATGCAAACCGCTGCATCTCGGCAAACCCGCGCGTCATCAGAGCGGCGCGGGCACTATCCCCCAAGCCTGCCCCAATGGCAGCACCGCACCCAATGGCCATGACATTCTTCAGCGCGCCGCCGAGTTCCGCCCCAACAATATCTGTTGTGCGATAGAGGCGCAGGTTGGCAGTGGTCAGGTCGTGCTGAAGGATTGGACTCAGCGCTTCATCGGCACAGGCCAAGGTCAACGCAGTTGGCAACCCCCGCGCGATGTCGTCCGCAAAGCTGGGTCCGGTCAGCAGCGCTGGGCGCGCGTCTGGGATTGTCTGTTGGATGACCGAGATGGGTCCCAAGCCGGATGACAGCTCAATGCCCTTACAGCAGGCCACCAAAGTCTTTCCGGCCAGAACCGAAGCGTGTTCTTGTAGGGCGCCGCGCAATTTCTGCATGGGCACCGCGACCAACAGGATGTCGCTTTCGGCGGCCCGCCGGATGTCCGACGTCACCGTGATTTCCGCGGGCAAAGCCACACCCGGCAGGCGCTGGGTGTTCTCGCGGCTGTCCTGCATGTGCCGGGCCTGATCCGCGTTCCGAGACCACAGCGTCACAGGCCTGTTCCCGCCCAGAGAAATGGCCAGGCTGGTGCCGAATGCGCCGGATCCCAGAACCGAAACGCTCATGCCTTGGCCCCTTTCTTGCCGCCGCCCAACATGGAGGGGCTGGTCTTGTCCAGGGGCCAGCGCGGGCGGGCGGTCAAGTCCAGCCCATCGCGCGCACCGGTGCGAAAACGTTCCATCCCGGCATAAGCGATCATGGCGGCATTGTCCGTACACAGGCTGAGCGGCGGCGCAGTAAAGCGTGCGCCTTTTTCGGCGCAAACAGTCTCTAACGCAGCCCGAATTGCCGAATTTGCAGCGACTCCACCGGCGACGGCAATGACCGGGTCTGCGGGGTTTTCCTTGAGATACGTATCAATCGCACGGCGGGTTTTCTCAGCCAGCGTGTCCACGATGGCTTGCTGGAACCCGGCGCACAGATCGGCGCGGTCCTGACGGGTCAGGCCGCCCTTTTCAGCAACGATCTGGTCCCGCATCCGCATCAAAGCAGTTTTCAGCCCCGAGAAGGACAGATCACATCCCGGCCGATCCAGCAGAGGTCGTGGGAACCGGAATCGCTTGGGATCACCAGATCGCGCTTCGGCCTCTACCGAAGGACCGCCGGGTTGCGGCAGACCCAAAAGGCGGGCGGTTTTATCGAACGCTTCGCCGGGGGCATCGTCGATTGTTCCGCCCAGGCGGGTGAATTGCTCGGGCCCGTGCGCGATCAGGTATTGGCAGTGCCCGCCCGATACCAAAAGCATCAGGTAGGGAAACGCGATACCGTCGGTCAGGCGCGGTGTCAGTGCATGACCAGCCAGATGGTTCACGCCGATCAGGGGCAGACCGGTCGCGGCGCTCAGCCCTTTGGCACACATGACGCCGGATATCACGCCGCCGATCAGGCCTGGCCCGGCGGTCACGGCGATCGCGTCCATATCGGCCAGCGTCAGACCAGCAGCCTCCAGCGCTTGAACCACACAGATATCCAGTTTTTCTGCATGCGCGCGTGCAGCGATTTCGGGCACGACGCCTCCAAACGCGCTGTGCAGCTCGGTCTGGCCGTGAACGACCGACGACAACACCTCGGCACCTGCGCCATCGGATTGACGCACGACAGCGGCGGCCGTGTCATCACAGCTGCTTTCCAATCCAAGTACGGTAAGTGTTTGCACCATAGGCCTGATCCGTTGCATCATGACACCCAAGCGGGGTATCACCCTGCGCGGACGCAAACAATCCCAAGGCCGAAGGCCCCGCCATTGTATTTGTTGATGACCCGCCCTCGCGCCGCCTCTGAGAGGTTTGTTGCGCAATTGCCGACCCGCGTCAGGTCTCGGGTCGAAGTGATCTATTCTCCGATTCTCGAGATTCGACCCCTGCGGGTTGAGATCAACACCAAAGGTGTTCGGGGTTTGATCTTTACCTCGGCCAATTCGGTCAACGCTGCGGCCTCACTTGGCGTGAGGCGCGATTTGCCCGCCTTTTGCGTAGGCCCCGCGACTACCGGAACCGCAAAAGGGGCCGGTTGGGGTGCTGCGATGGCCGGCAACACTGCCGAGGAACTGGTGGCCTATCTGCTGAAACACCGGCCCGAAAGTCCCCTGTTGCATCTGCGCGGAGAACACACGCGGGGCAATGTCGCGGGGCGTCTGACCGAATCGGGTCTGACGGTTCACGAAGAGGTCGTTTATCAACAGCGCCTGTTACCGCTGACATCCGAAGCTGCCGCCGCGGCCGCCGGTGACAGGCCCGTAATCGCGCCGCTTTTTTCGCCCCGTACAGCGCGACAATTTGCCGAGATTTGGGCCGGGCCGGCCCCCTTGTGGTTGGTTGCCATCAGCGAAGCGACGGCTGAGCCCCTTAATTCCTTGACGTATGAGCGTCTGAAGATTGCCAAAGAACCCACGCCCAAGAAAATGCGGAAAGCCGTTAAAAAGCTTGTGAAACATGCGATGCGGGTTGAGGGTGGAGAGGCCACCGATTAACTTAGAGTGGCCTGTTATTCATGTGAAATTGGATTCGATAAGGGGAACGTCGCGGTGGCTCGTAAGAAAAAAACCGATCAAAAGCCGGTGGAAGACCCCAAGTCGGACGAAACGGTTGAATTGACCTCGCAACCTGAAGAGACGCCTGTTGACGCGGATGTACCGGTAGACGAGGCCCTTTCCGAAGCCGAAGCCGAAGCCGAAGCCGAAGCCGAAGCCGAAGCCGAAGCCGAAGCCGAAGCCGAAGCCGAAGCCGAAGCCGAAGCCGAAGCCGAAGC